>JAFEFW010000258.1 GCA_018240405.1 Pseudomonadota bacterium | reverse complement strand
GGTCCGTACGGGAAGCCACGATGGGCGATGCAGGTGTGCTGCGGGCCTACTGCGCCGCCGCCAGCGCCGGCGCATAGACACGCCGTGCCGTCGCCGGATCGATCCGCCCCTCCCGCAGATCGCGTGCCACCGCCTCCGGCGCGCGCAACGCCGGCACGCCATAGCCCCCGGACCCACCCGTCACGACGCTGATCAGGTCCCCCTTCCGCAGCATCGCCTGCCCGCGTGCCAGTTTCGCGGTCGATTCGATCTGCGCGAGGCCGCCCGCCATGCCGCCGTCCAACCCCCACGGCGCCGACAGGATGCGCGCGCCGTCGACGCGCACATGGCAGTCATGGTCGGCGCGATACACGCGCCGGATCGCCATGCCGCCGCGGTACTGGCCAGGGCCGCCGGAGCCATCGACCAGTTCGTAGCGCATCAGTGTCAGCGGATACTCCAGTTCCAGCGCCTCGACCGGCAGGTTGGAGGTGTTGGTCATGTGCACGTGCACGCCGTCCAACCCGTCCTTGTTCCAGCGCGCGCCCGATCCGCCGCCGATGGTTTCGAGATAGACCCACAGCGAGCCATCGTGCGGCTGGGCGCCGGCGAAGGTGATGGAGAAGCAGGCGCCGTTGGACGCCGCCGTGACCTGGTGCGGCACCGCCTGCGCCAGGGCGCCGAAGATCAGATCGACGACGCGCTGGCACAGCGAGAGGCGGCCGTTGATCGCGGCCGGATGCACGCAGTTGACCACACTGCCTTCGGGCGCCGTGACCGTCAGCGGCCGGGCCAGGCCGGCATTGGGCAGGATCGTCGGGTCCACGACCGTCTTGATCGTGTAATAGACGGTGGACAGCGTCGCGGTCATCGTCATGTTCAGCCCGGCGCGCACCTGCGGCGGGCCGTCGAAATGCAGACGCATCGAATCACCTGACACGGCGATCTCGCAGGACAGGTCGAATTCGCCCTCGATTTCCGGGCAATCGTATTTATCGGCGAAACGATAAACCCCGTCCGGGATCGCGGCGATGCCCGCGCGCATCTTGCGTTCGGCGTAGTCCAGCAGCGCGGCGCCGGCTTCCAGCACCGTGTCACGGCCGTATTTCGCGCACAGCCCCTGCAGCCGCTGCACCCCCAGCCGGTTTGCCGCCATCTGTGCTCTGAAGTCGGACAGCCGCTCGCGCGGCACCTGGCAGTTCAGCAGGATCAGGGACATCACATCCTGCTGCAGCACACCGGCGCGATACAGGCGGATCGGCGGGATGCGCAGGCCCTCCTGGTAGATATGCGCATGACCACGGTCGGCGAAGTCGGCGTGATGAGCAAGATTGACGCACCACGCGATCATTTCGCCTTCAACGAACACCGGCTCCGCCAGCACGATATCGGGCAGATGGGTGCCGCCGCCCTCATAGGCATCGTTGCCGACGAAAACATCACCCGGCTGCATCTCCGCCAGCGGATGCTGCTTCATGATGTGCGGGATCAGCTCAAGAAAACTGCCCAGATGCATCGGGATATGCTCTGCCTGGCACAGCGTGCGGCCGTGCAGGTCGAACAGCGCGGTGGAGCAGTCGCGGCGTTCCTTGATGTTGGTGGAGTAGGACGCCTTGATCAGCGCTTCGCCCATTTCCTCGACGATGGAGGACAGGGCGCTGCCGATCACCTCGACCGTGATGGGATCGATCATTCTGCCTCCAGGATCAGGTTGCGGAAGGGCTCGACGCGCGCAGTCCAGCCGGGGAGGACGATTGTGGTGGCGTCCATCTGCTCGACGATCGCCGGGCCGCGGAGGCGGTTACCGGCTTTGAGCTTGATGCGGTCGTAGACCGGGCAATCGGTGGCGCCGCCGGTTTCCGGCAGCCAGAGGCTTCGGCTGCCGATGATCGCGGCAGAGGCGTCGGGACCGGCATCGGCTTCGGCGGTGAAGGTGGCTTTCGGCACGATCGCCGAGGCTTCGACGCGGAAGGTGACAAGCTGGATCGGTTCGTCCTCGGCGGCGAACCCGTACAGACGGCGATGGGCTGCGGTGAAGGCCACCATGAGGTGCGCGATCACCGGCAGCGGCGCGGCCGGTTCCCTCGCACCGCCATGGGCGGCCCCTTGCCAGCGATCCACGACTTCCGGTGCCGCAGCCGCCGATGCGGGGGGCGTTGCGGCAAACGCGCGATAGGGCCCGGGCTGCAAAGGCGTGGATGGCGGGCCTTCGCCCGCCATGACGGTCGCTGCAGCGCCTTCGCCCGCCGTGACATTAGGTGCAGGGACAGTAGGTGCAGGGACGTTGCCCGCAGTAGCGGTTGTTGCAGGGCCGTCGCCCTCGGCACGCTTCGGCAGCGCCAGGTCGCGTCGTTCCAGGTCAGGACACGGGATCGGCAGTTCGTAGTTTTGCCCAGCATAACGCATGTCCACCGTCCGCACGATGCGGCGGTTTTCCGGGGCAATGTCCTCCGCTTCAAACCACGCCAACGCGCGCGCCTCCAGCGTGGCGAAGGCCTCGGCCAGCACGGGCGCGGCGGCGTCCGACAGCAGCGTCAGGCGGGTCAGCGCGAAATCCGTGCGCAGATCGGTCAGCAGCAAGCCCATGGCGCACAGGATGCCCGGCGACACCGGTACCAGCACGCGCGAAATCTCCAGCTCATGCGCCAGGCGCGCCGCGTGCAGCGGCCCGGCGCCGCCGAAGGCGACCAGCGTGTAGTCGCGCGGATCGTAGCCGCGCTGCACCGAGATCACCCGGATCGCGCGCGCCATATTGGCGGTGACAACCGAAATGATCCCCTGCGCCGTCTGCATCGCGTCCAGGCCAAGCTGTTCCGCCAGCCGTCCCACCGCCGCCAGCGACAGGTCGCGGCGGATCTGCATGCGGCCACCGAGCAGGAATTCGCCGTTCAGGGTTCCCAGGACGACATTGGCGTCGGTCACCGTCGCCGCCTCCGACCCGCGGCCGTAGCAGGCCGGGCCGGGATCGGCGCCGGCGCTTTGCGGGCCCACTTTCAGCAGACCGCCGCTATCGACATAGGCGATCGACCCACCGCCGGCGCCCACCGTGTGGATATCCAGCATCGGCGCCTTGATCGGGTAGCCGTGCACCGTCGCCTCGCCGGACAGGCGGCAGACGCCGCCTTCCAGCAGCGCCACGTCGGTGGAGGTGCCGCCCATGTCGAAGGTGATCAGGTCAGTGAAGCCCGACTGCCGCCCGACCTCGGCCGCACCGACCACGCCGGTGGACGGGCCGGACAGCACGGTGCGGACCGGCAGCATCGCGGCCTGCTCGAAGCTGATCACCCCGCCATTCGACTGTGTCAGATGCGGCGCCGCCGCCATGCCCAGCTCGCTCAGGCGACGCGCCAGGCGCTGTATATACCGCTGCATCACCGGCCCGAGATAGGCGTTCACCACGGCGGTCGACAGCCGCTCGAACTCGCGGAACTCCGGCGCGACGCGATGGGCGATGCTGAGGAAGGCATCCGGCAGCGCCTCGGCCAGCAGCGCGGCGGCCTCTTCCTCGTGCGTAGGGTCGACGAAGCCATACAGGAAGCAGACGGCAACCGCCTCCACCCCGGCGGCGCGCAGCCGGTCCACGGCGCTGCGCAGCGCAACACGGTCCAGCGGCGTTTCGACGCGGCCATCGTGATGCAGGCGTTCCGGCACCTCCAGCCGCAGGTCACGGCTGACCAGCGTCGGCGGTTTGTCGACCTGCAGATCGTACAGATCCGGACGCTTCTGCCGGCCGATCTCCAGCAGGTCGCGGAAGCCGTCGGTGGTGATCAGTCCGGTGCGGGCGCCGCGGTGCTGGATCAGCGCGTTGGTCGCCACCGTCGTGCCGTGGCCGAAATAGCCGACATCCGCCGGCGTGGCGCCGACCTGCTCGACGCCCTCGCCGACGCCCCCGGCGATGCCGCGCGACGGATCATCGGGGGTGGACGGCACCTTCCAGACGACAACCGCCCCCGTTGCGTCGTCGAACAGGCACACATCGGTGAAGGTGCCGCCCGAGTCCACGCCAATCCGCCACGCCATGCACGCACTCCACTGTTGCCGGGAGTATGCGGACGCAGCGGCGGCGTGGGAAGACGCGGGCTACGCCACCTTCGGATAGTTGGTGGGGAACATGGCGCGTTTCGCGTCCTCATCCATCTCCTGCTTGAACGCATGGTCCGATCCGACCTTGCGCGCCCGCGCCACGGCGGGACGCGCATCGATGGATTGGAACCAACGCTTCAGGTTCGGGTAGGGTGCCAGCGGATCGTCGCCGCCGAGGACGACGTTCGCACGGTCGATCCAGCCCCAGGCCGACATGTCGGCAATGGTGTATTCATTGCCGACGATATACGTCCGGCCGGCGAGATGGCGGTCAAGGATTTCGTAGTGCCGTTCCGCCTCCCGCCGGTAGCGGTTGATCGCATACGGCAACTGCTCCGGCGCGGCGCGCTGGAAGTGCACTGCCTGCCCCGAGTACGGGCCGATGCCGCTGGCGATGAACATCAGCCAGGACAGCAACTCGCCGCGGTCCTCCGGCGCACCCATGAAGCGGCCGGACTTCTCGCCCAGGTAGATCAGGATCGCGGTCGAATCGAAGACGCGGACTTCCCGGCCGCCTTCGACATCGACAATGGCCGGCAACTTGCCGTTCGGGTTGATCGCCCGGAATGCCGGCAGGTGCTGCTCGCCCTTCCTGGTATCGACCGGAACCACCTCATAGGGCAGCCCAGCTTCCTCCAGGAACAACGCAACCTTCGCCGGGTTGGGCGTCGGATGGAAGTAGAAGCGGATCATATTCGGCTCCGACTAGAGTTTTCTCAGGGCATCGAGCATCGGCTCGACTTCCGGCCGGTGTGTGTAGTCCGGATCGGCTTCCGCATAGGCAACGATGCCGTTGCGGTCGAGGACGATGCGCGCCGGTATCGGCAATCGCCAGCTCTCGTCACCGTTGAAGCGGGGCAGGTCGACGCCGATCTTCCGGTAGACCTCGATCAGGTCGTCCGGTAGCCGGAACGCCAGCCCCAGCGAGTCGCCAACCCTGTTGTCGTGATCGGTCAGGATCGGAAAGGTCAGCTTCTGCGCCTCGGCGCCCTTGCGGGTGAAGTCCGGCAACTGCGGCGACAGCACGATCAGGCTCGCCCCCAGGGACTCGATCTCATTCAGCACTGTTTGCAGAGCATCCAGCTCATGCCGGCAGTAGGGTCACCAGAAGCCGCGGAACAGGCTGATGACGACCGGCCCGGCGGCGAGCAGCGCGGACAGGGCGACCATGCGGCCGTTCTGGTCCTGCAGTGCGAACTGCGCCGCAACGTCGCCGGGCTTCACCACGGTATCGAGGATACCGGAGTTGCGCAGCCGCTCCGTCGCATCATGCAT
>JAFEFW010000257.1 GCA_018240405.1 Pseudomonadota bacterium | reverse complement strand
TGGCCCCGCCTGTTTCTGATCCGACTAACGGGATCGCGTATCCGATCGAACTCGGCGATATCAGGGCAGCTGGCATTCCCGTGGATGATGGTGTGGGGCTTACTGTGCCCTGGTTTGTCGGCACGATCAGTGCCGAGGGGGTTCATCTCTCCGGCAGCAATTTATCTTGGGTGGAGTTTAATCGAGGCGTAAGCGCCCGGCCTGGGCCGTGTAGATTTTCATCCGAGTTTGGTGGTTGGCGCCGGCTGAACGTCCGACGCCTGCTCACCCGTCTGATGCTTGTCCTGGCTCGCGTAGCAACGCCGGCTTCACCTTCGCCAATCGCCAGGGCAGCAACTCGTCGATGCGGTTGATGGTGTGTCCCTCGGTAACCTTGACCAGGACTTCCTTCAGATAGGCCTCCGGGTTCAGCCCGTTAAGCCGCGCCGTGGCGATCAACGTATAGACCGATGCCGCCCTGTCGCCTCCTGCCTCGGAACCGACATGCAGCCAATTCTTCCGCCCAAGAGCTATGATGCGCATCCCGTTCTCGGCGATGTTGTTGTCTGCCTCCAACCGCCCGTCGGTGACAAACCGGCTCAACGCCTCGCGCCGGTTGAGAATGTATCGGAATGCCTGCGCCAGTTCGAGTTTGCCCGACAGCTTGCCGACCATGGCCTCGATCCATGTGAACAACGCGGCCAGCAGCACCCCCGTCTCCTTGCGGTGGTCAACCCGCTCGGCCGCAGGCGCGAACCGCGCCTTCATCTCGACGAGGTAGAGCGCGGCGATGCGGTCCAGCGCCTCCTTGGCAACCGGCGATTTGGTCGCCTCCCAGACATCGAAGATCTTGCGCCGACAATGTGCCCAACAAGCGACTTCGACGATTGAGCCTGGCTTCCCGCGCCGCGCGTCATACAGGGCGTCGAACCCGGCGTAGCCATCGGCCTGGAGGAACCCGCTGAAGTCGGCCAGATGTCGAGCGGGATGTTCGCCGCCGCGGTCGGGGCTGAAGAAGTAAGCGGCAGCCGGCGGCGCATCGCCACAGAACGGGCGGTCGTCGCGAACGTAAATCCACAGCCGGGCCGTGCGGGTTTTGCCCGCGCCGGGGTCCAGCATCGGGACCGTGGTGTCGTCGCCGTGGATCTTTTCGGCCGCGAACACATGGCGGCGGATCGCCGCGACCAGGGGATCGAGCAGCCAGGCCGTCTGACCAACCCAGTCGCAGAGCGTCGAGCGGTCCAGATCAAGGCCCTCGCGGGCATAAATCTCGCTCTGCCGGTACAACGGAAGGTGGTCGCAATATTTTGCGACCAGCACGTGCGCCAGCATCCCCGGCGCGGCCCGTCCGCGCGGCGTTGGCAGCGCTGGTGCGGGAGCCTGGGTGATTGCGTCGCAGGCGGTGCAGGCAAATTTCGGCCGCACGTGGCGGATCACCTGGAAGTGGCCGGGCACGTAGTCCAGCACCTCGGTGACGTCTTCGCCGAGTTTGGCCATGCCGCCGCCACAGGCCGGGCAGACGCAAGCGCCATCGCCAGAGGGCTGATGCACGATCTCCTGCCGCGGCAGATGCTCCGGCAGTGGCTTGCGCTTTGGCTTGTTCTTCTCCGGCAACGGCGCGGCCGGGGCTTCGGCTTTAACCTTGGCGGCGGTCGCGGCGGCGCCTGTCTCCAGTTCCTCAAGCCGCAGTTCGAGCTGTTCGATCTGGCGGGTAAGCCGTTCCGATGACCGGCCGAACTGCATCCGTCGCAGCTTGGCGATTTGGAACTTCAGCTTCTCGATCTCCAGTGCGTTCAGTTGCACCGCCAGCTCCGCCGCCTTCAGCTCGCTCTGGCAGGCCAGGGCGAAGGCGCGCAACTCAGCAGGGTCGGTCGGCAGTGCAGCCGTGGCGAGCGACATGCCGAACTCTACCAAGATCGGCTGCACATCAGCAGAATCACTGTGGAATCGCAGAGCTGTCAGACCAGCATTGGTCGCGGTGGCGGCGGCGATGCTACCGTCCGGCGCCAATCCATCGCTTCGACCAGCAGCGCCATCTGCGCCGGCGTCAGGATCATTGCGCCGTCAGCAATTGGCGGCCACACGAAGCGACCTTTCTCGAGCCGCTTCGCGAGAAGCCATAGGCCGGAACCGTCCCAGTAGATCGCCTTGAAATAGTCACCGCGTTTGCCGCGGAAGATATACAGACTGCTGTCGAAAGGATTTTGTCCAATTATCTGCTGGACCTTCGCCGCCAGGCCGTTGAATCCGGCACGCAGATCAATCGGGCTGCAGGCGAGGAACACCTTCGTTCCCGGCGCCAGACTGATCATGTCGAGGCTTTCATCGCACGCAGCACACGCGACAGCGCCTGCTCGTTGACGAAAGCATCGACGCTGACACGTACGCCGTTCGGCAACGCGATCTCGATCGTCCCCGCTTTGTCTTCGTGCGGGTGCGGCCGCAGCGGTTCCGCCGGCAGCAACGTCGCCGATGCCTCACCGTCCACTTCACCCATTATACCCAGCGGCACAAATGCTACCGCGCCTGATGAACCGATCGTGGCCGCGGCGGCTGCCTTCCAGGCCGAGCGCCAGTTGTAGAGCAGGCTCTCCGACATCCGGTGCCGCCGCGCAACCAGCTTCACCTTGCCGCCTTCGGCTTCCACCTCGGCCAGCAGCGCCGCCTTCTCCTCGATCGACCATTTGCGCCGGCGCTCGACCCGGGCGACGATCTCCACCTCCGTCAACGCACGCCTCCTTCTAGAGCTACAGAAGGAGTCTCCAGCTACCCATGACGTCGCAGGTCCGGCACCGCGCCGCTACACGTGGCTGGCCGAGCGCTTACGCACCTATTGGCGACGGGGTGGAAAGGTCTCGCGACCGGCGGGCGGCTATCAACCTCAGCAAGCCACCGGCTCCAGAGTTACCTCTCGGTGATTTCCTGTCCCTGATTTGAACCTGCTGATTGGTCCGTTGCGTCGATCGATCCGTCGTCTCAACGTTGGCGCTTGTCCGGCCACTTTGGTATTGCATTCGGCAGCACGCCGACAAGATTGAGTGTCTTGCGCGTGGGTACTACCTGGTGGTACCGATGGCGCTGGTAACCTGAAGGGCTATCAATGACCGTCAAGACATCCATCTCTTTGACCGACGAGCAGGATGCCTATGCCCGCTCCTTGGTCGAAAAAGGCCGCTATCCAAGCGTCAGTGCGGTGCTCCAACGCGGGTTGGAGATGTTGAGGCACGGCAATGAGGTGCATGATGCTGAGATCGGGGCATTGCAGGCATTAATCGATCAACGTCGGAGTAGCCCATTTGTCCCATTGGAAGACACCGCAGACGACTTCCTCGCTGCAGTAGGCCGCGCAGATTGAATGCCGCGACGTTATGTCGTCCGCCGCGCTGCTTCTGTGATTCGCGACATCGCAGCCATCCGCAGACACCTGGTTCGGACTTACCAGGAATTTGGTGATGCCCAACCCATCGCGACGGAGCGCGCCGGTGAGCGCATCCGTGATGCGTTTTCGTATATGCAGGGATTCGCAACCTATCCCTATCGTGGGACCGTGCACCCGGAGCTTCAGGGTGACATCCGCCACGTGACGGATAAAGGCTTCATCTACTATTTTGAAATCGATGAATTGGTCGATGAGGTCAAAATCCTTGCAGTCTTTTTCCGCGGAGAAGATCATCTGCGAAAGATTGCGGAGCGCCTTTCGCAATAACGTCACGTCTAGCCCGTACTGGACGGCCGGCTGAAGGAATGGCGGCGCCGCTTCCACGGCGTCGCCACCAAGAACCTACCAAACTATCGGCTGGCGTCGTTCACTGGAGGCACTTGGGAACATCGCTTCCCCAGCCGTCATTATCCTCGGCGCGTTGGGGCTGGAGCCATATGAAAAGCAAGCGCTATGAGAGCCTAATTATAACACGCGAGAAGGACTATTATCGCGTCTTATGGTTTGCTATACGGGCAGCATGCCTGATCCCGTCAAGGAAGCCCGTAGACGCCAGCTCACTCGCCTCGACGGCGCCAAGCCGCCGACGGCCCGTGCGGCCATGGCGCTCGCCAAGTCGCGGGCCTATCAGGACGCGGCAGACGCACCGGCAACAATACGCGCCTATGCGGCCGATCTCGCCAATTACGGTGCCTGGTGTGAGAGGCACGGGCTTGAACCGATGCCCGCCACGCCAGAGGTGGTCGGAGCTTATCTGGCTGCCGCGGGCGAAGGCTACGCACTGCCGACACTGCGTCGCCGTGTTGCAGCCATCGCCCGAGCCTGCGGGGTCGACGGCCATCCTCTGGACACGAAGCACCCCGCCATTCGGGAGACCCTTCGGGGTATTGGTCGCAAGCACGGCGCACCGGCGCGGCGGTCGGCGGCGCTAACCACTGCGGAGATCAGAAAGCTGAGCCGGGCATGCGGCACTAGCCTCGCCGGCACACGGGATCGCGCCCTGTTTTTGGTGGGTTTCGCCGGAGCTCTTCGCCGGTCAGAGCTGGTCGGACTTGATATCGAGCACATCAGCTGGACGCGCGGTGGCATGAAGCTGTTGATCGCGCGCTCGAAGACCGATGCCGAAGGCGAAGGTGCCGAGATCGCCATACCTCGGGGAAACGCGCCCGAGACATGTCCCGTCATGGGCTTGCAGCAATGGCTGACGGCCGCGGACATTGTCTCCGGTCCACTGTTCCGAAAGGTGAACCGCGGCGGCGCGGTTGAGGCCAACCGGCTCGTACCGGACGCAGTGCGACAGATTCTACTCAAACGAGCCGCTCAGGCCGGACTGAGGGGCACCCTGGGAGAGCCGGTCAGCCCGCACGGGCTACGCGCTGGCTTCGTGACGACAGCCTACGGCAACGGTGTGCCTGACGAGGAAATCATGGGGCACACGCGTCATCGTAGCCTAACGACCATGCGCAGCTACGTACGGCGCGCTAAGCTAAGCCGGACAAGCCCAGCCGGAAAGCTTGGTCTTTGACTCCCGGACGGCGGTGATTTTCGCCCCGCTACCGCTCGCGCCGCCCGTCACGCCTCCGGTCGGCTCCGTTCGGTGCGCACCCGCCCAACCGGCGGCGTCCACTGACCACGCTGGCGGACCGTCCAGGCGTAGCGCGGGTCGCCCTCCAGCAAATGCGCATGATCCGCCAGGCGATTCCGCTCCAGCCAGCCTGCAGCGGCCTCCAGCTCTGCCAACGTCATCTGCGCGCGGCTCTTGTTGCCGAGTACGCGCTTCAGCGTGGCATTGTAGCGATGGTAAAGCGCTGGACCTCCCAGCCGGTGGCGCCGACCGACAGCGCCGGCCTCGTCCTCGACCGCCTGGGTCGCAATCATCTCCCCCAGCCGCCTGCGCAGCCGCCGCTCCACAACGGAGGGCGGTTCCAGCA
>JAFEFW010000256.1 GCA_018240405.1 Pseudomonadota bacterium | reverse complement strand
GCAGACTGGGATCAGGTTTGCGGTGGCGTCTCGTATTCCGTCACCAGCCAGTCATCGGGCTCCGTCGCGGCGCCGCGGTACCACTCATCCACCAGCGGATGCGCCCGCACTGCGGCGCAATACGCCTGCGTCTCGGGCTTCAGCACCGGCTTCCAACCCAGGAACCGCGCCACGACGGGCGCGAACATCGCATCCGCCGCACCAAAGGTCGCACCGAACAGAAACGGCCCGCCGGCGCCGAAACGGGCGCGCGTATCGGCCCACAGCGCCTCAATGCGCGCGATGTCCGCAAGGGCCTCTTGCGTGCGGCCGAGCGGGGAGAAGTCGCGGCCGAGATTCATCCACATGGAGCTGCGCAGCCCGCGGAATCCGGCGTGCATCTCGGATGCGATGGCGCGCGCATGCGCCCGCGCGATCCGGTCCTCAGGCCACAGGCCAGGCGCCTGCTCCGCGCAATATTCGCAGATGGCGAGCGACTCCCAGATGCGGGCGCCCTTGTGTTCGAGGTAGGGGACCAGCTTGTTGGGCGAGGTTTCCTCGATCGCTCGTGTTGGACCCGGACGGGTGAATTTCAGCACCCGCACGTCGACGTCCAGGCCCGCCAGCTTCACCGGCAGCCAGCCGCGCATCGACCATGAGGAGTAGCGCCGCTGCCCGATGTAAAGTGTGCCGTCAGCCATCGTTGTTCTCTCGCTGCTGCATCATCGCCAGCAAGATCCTAACCGGCGCGGTGAATAGGAACTATCCCCATATGACTCACTGGCAGCGCCGAGGGCGCATCGGCCCCTGTTCCTCTTTTTCATGATGATCGACGCAATCACCACATTGCGGAGGCTGCTGCTTTACCCCTTGTTAACCGCCGGTGCGGATGTTGGCGTTCGATTTCAACGCCAAGGGGCGAAGGGCGCCAAGATGGTTGAACCGTCTACGAACCTGAATTGTCTTGCGCAGGAGGTGGTTGATGCGGCCTTCACTGTTCACAAGGCGCTTGGGCCTGGGCTTCTTGAATCGACCTACGAACAATGTCTCGTCCGCGAATTTGAATGGCGTAGTGTGCCGTTACGTCGCCAGGCCGGCCTGCCGATCTTCTATCGCGGTTGCCCGATCGAGCCAGGCTACCGTATTGACATGCTGATAGACAGCCGCATCATTCTCGAGATCAAGGCAGTGGAAACGCTGCTGCCGATTCACGAGGTGCAGCTCGACACGTATTTGAAGCTATCAGGCTGCACGCTGGGCTTTCTGATCAACTTCAATGTTCCGCTGATCAAACATGGCATCCGGCGTCGGATATGGTCGCACTGACTTGGCGCCCTTCGCCCCTTGGCGTTGAATCATACAAGCCGATCCCACACGCCGGTCTATGTCATCACCCGGAGACGCAGCCGTTACCCGGCCGCGCCCTTCCACGGCGGCGCCTGATCGGGATGGGTGTAGTCGATCGCGCAATAACCGCCGCCGACAAACCGTTCCTGCACCGGATCGCCGGATACCTTCCCCGCCAGTTGCCCGGCGAACGGGTCGGCGCTGTCGACCGGCTTCCAGCCCAGCGCGTCGCGCGCATCATCGCGCCACCACGTCATGCGGCTGTTGTCCGAGTGCCCCCACACCACGACGCAACCGACCTGAGGCGTCAGCACGCAGCGCTGCATCAGACGCGCAAAATCCGGGAGCGACATCCAGCTTGCCAGCATGCGGGCATCGATCGGCTCATCCCGCGCCGACCCGATGCGGACGTTGACGCTCTCTACCGCATGCTTGAACCAGTACAGCCGCCCCATCAGTTCGCCGTACGCTTTCGACAGGCCGTAGTATCCGTCCGGCAGGAACTGCGTGTCGGCGGGGACGCTGACGCTGCGCTCATGGAAGCCGACCGAGTGGTTGGACGAGGCGAAGATGACCCGCGCCTTCTCGCGCCGTGCCGCCTCATAGATGTGGTACAGGCCGCGGATATTCGGACCGATGACTTCCTCGAACGGCCGCTCTACGGACACGCCGCCGAGATGGATGATCGTGCCGCAGCCCTCGGCCAGGCGCAGCATGGTGACGCCATCCTCCAGATCCGCCTGGGTAAAGCGCGCGCGCTCCGGAATCGCGTCCGGGAACGGCTTGATGTCGGTCAGCACCAGCGTCCAGCCGAGCGCGCCGAGGGCCTTGGTCAGCGACCGCCCCAGCATTCCGGAGGCGCCGGTGATCAGCACCGGCTTGGCAGGCGTGTCAGTCATGGCATGCTCCCCTGATTCGCATCGGAGGTATCATGCGCAGGATCGACGAACTCGCCCAGGCCCTGGCGGAAGGCCGCACCAGCAGCAGAGCGCTGATCGAGGACAGCCTGGCCCGCATTGCCGATCCCGACGGCGAAGGCGCTCGGACTTTCATCAAACCGCACGCCGATTCTGCCCGCGCCGCCGCCGACGCGATGGACACGCTGCGCAAGGCCGGCCGGGCGCCCGGCCGCTACGCTGGCATCCCGATCGCACTAAAGGATCTGTTTGACATTGCCGGTGAGCCGACTCCGGCCGGCTCGCAGGTGCTGGCCGACGCGCCGGACGCCAGGCGGCATGCGCCGGTGGTGGCACGGATGTTCAACGCCGGGTTCATCTCGGTCGGGCGGGTGAACATGACCGAGTTCGCCTTCTCCGGCCTCGGCATCAACCCGCATTACGGCACGCCCACCAGCCCCTGGGACCGGGCGTCGAAGCGCATTCCCGGCGGCAGTTCGTCCGGTACTGCGGTGGCTGTGGCGGATGGGATGGCGGCGGCGGGCCTGGGCACCGACACCGGCGGGTCCTGCCGCATCCCCGCCGCCTTCTGCGGCGTCGTCGGCTACAAACCGACCGCACGGACCGTGCCGATCACCGGCGTGCTGCCGCTGGCGCCGTCGCTCGATTCGGTCGGTCCGCTGGCGCCGAGCGTCGCATGCTGCGCAGCGATCCACGCGCTCCTGGCAGGCGGGGATGGTGCGCACAACGTGGCGCCGGCCGCGCTCGCCGGCCTGCGGCTGGCGGTACCGTCGAACATGGTCATGGAGGGCGTGGACGCGACGGTCGGCGCGGCGTTCGAGCGGGCCCTGTCCCGCCTGTCGGCGGCCGGTGTCCGCATCGAACATGTGCGTTTCGCCGCGTTCGATGAGGTCCCTTCGGTCAACGCCAAGGGCGGGTTCGCCGCATCCGAGGCGTATGCCTGGCACCGCCGCCTGCTGGCGACGCAGGGCGGCCAGTACGACCCGCGCATCCGCGTCCGCATTGCCCGCGGCGAGCACATGAGCGCCGCGGACTATCTGGATCTGGTCAAGGCCCGCACCCGGCTGATCGGCGAGTTCGACTGCGCTACGGTCCCCTATGACGCGGTGCTGATGCCGACGGTGCCGATCGTCGCGCCCAAAATCAGCGAGCTGGATGACGAGCGTAGCTACAACAGCCTCAATATGCTGATTCTGCGCAATACGGCCCTGGGCAACTTCTTCGACCGCTGCTCGATTTCCGTGCCGTGCCACCTTCCCGGCGAGGCGCCTGTCGGGCTGATGCTGACCGGTGAGACGCTGGGCGATGACCGGCTGTTCAGTATCGCCGCGGCGGTGGAGGCAGTGATGGCGGCGGTGTAGGGATCAGCCGCCGCGCCAAACACCGCTTCACGCCAGGATGAAGTCGGCGCTGGTGATCGACGCCGGCGCCATATTGCGTAGCCGGATCGTATCGGCGCCGATGGTCACCAGCGTATCGGCACCGGACGCGGCGATGCCGACCGCCCCGCCAAAGCTCCCCGCGGTGATGCTAAGGGCGCTGATGTCGAGCAGGTCCTGCACACCGGCCGTACCCGGCGCGAAGTCGGTGACGATGTCGTTGCCGAACCCGGCGAGGAAGCGGAAGACATCGGCGCTGCCGCCGCCGGTCAGTGTGTCGTTGCCAAGACCGCCGTCGAGCGTGTCTGCCCCGGCGCCGCCGACGACTGTATTGGCAAGATTGTTGCCGGTCAGGGTAAGACCGCTGGCGACATTGGCGCGCAGGAACTCGATTTCGGCCCCGGCGCCCAAGGTGAAATTCGCCGACGCCAATACCGTATCGGTGCCCGCACCGGCCGCCTCATTCACCACGTCAGCCGTGGAGTCCACGAGATACAAATCGTTGCCGATGCCGCCGTTCATCACATCGGCAGCAGCGCCGCCATTCAGCACGTCATTACCGTCGCCACCGTTCAGCGTGTCCGCGCCGATGCCGCCGACGATGTTGTTGGCCAACTCGTTGCCGGTCAGCGTCAGCGCCCCGGCGCCGTTCGCCTTGAGAAACTCAACCTCCGAACCGGCGGCGAGCATGTAGTTAACGGTGGTTTGTACTGTGTCGGAACCCTGCCCGGCGGACTCATTCACAACATCAGCGCTGTTGTCGACATAGTAAGTGTCATTGCCGATGCCGCCGTTCATCACGTCGGCGCCGCCACCGCCATTCAGCACATCGTTGCCATCACCGCCATTCAACAGATCGGCGAGGCCGCCGCCGAAAATGGTGTTGGCCAACTCGTTGCCGGTGAGTGTCAGGGCGCCGCCGCCATTGGCCTTGAGGAACTCGACCTCCGACCCGGCGGCGAGCGTGTAGCTGGCGCTGGTCATGATCGTGTCGGAGCCACCGCCGATCGCTTCCGTCACGATATCCGCTGTGTTGTTCACCATATACGTGTCGTTGCCGAGACCGCCCACCAGGGTATCGGCCCCGGCGCCGCTCCAAAGCGTGTTGGCGAACGCATTGCCGGTCAGCGTCAGGCCGGCTCCGCTGTTCGCGCGCAGGTGCTCGATCTCGGACCCGGCCGCCAGCGTGTAGCTGACGCTGGCGAAGACCGTGTCGACTCCCTGCGTCGCGGCTTCCGTCGCCAAATCGGCGCTGTTGTCGACGTAAAAGATATCGTTACCGAACCCGCCGGTCATGGCGTCGGCGCCGCCGGCACCATTCAGCGTGTCGTTGCCAATGCCGCCGTCCAGCGTGTCCGCTCCGGCGCCGCCGGTCAGCGTGTTGGCCAATTCGTTGCCAGTCAGCGTCAGCCCGGCACCGCTGGTCGCCAGCACGAATTCCACTTCGGATCCGGCCGCCAGCGCATAGCTGACGCTGGTCTGTACCGTATCGATACCCTGCCCGACCACTTCGGTGACCACGTCGCCGCTGTTGTCGACGACATAGAGATCATTGCCAAGACCGCCATTCATGGTGTCGGCACCGCCGGCACCGTTCAGCGTGTCGTTGCCGGCATCACCGTTCAAGGTGTCGCCACCAGCACCGCCGATCAGGCGGTTGGCGAACCCATTGCCGGTCAGCGTCAGGCCGGCCCCGCTACCGGCCTGCAGCACTTCAACCTCCGATCCGGCCGCCAGCGTATAGCTCACCGTGGTACTAACCGTATCGTTGCCCT
>JAFEFW010000255.1 GCA_018240405.1 Pseudomonadota bacterium | reverse complement strand
TGGATGCGTGACCAGTCCGGCTGCGGTCGCAGCGTCTCGCGTGCGGCGGACCCTGGCGGCGT
The DNA here is from genome assembly GCA_018240405.1 of Pseudomonadota bacterium. Taxonomy (GTDB): domain Bacteria; phylum Pseudomonadota; class Alphaproteobacteria; order Acetobacterales; family Acetobacteraceae; genus Rhodopila. Next base: position 5,363 of record JAFEFW010000255.1, on the reverse strand, counting down.
GAACAGCTTGCGTTCCAGCGCCGCATCGTCGAGCTCCGGCGGCACCGGCCAGGTCAGGCCGATCACCGTCGCGCGGCGCAGATACTCGGCAACGGTGTAACGGCTGATGCCAACGGCGCCGGCGATCTGACGCTCGCTGTGGCCGCAGGCGTATTTGAGACGAAGAACTTCGCGAACCTGACGCATCGGCAGTCTCTCGGCTGGCATGGCGCTCCCCTGCTGGTGGGGATGCAGCCTGCCCTCGTTGACGACTGCCCTCAGGCCTCGCCGCTCACCCTGTTCAGGTGGCTGGATTGCCTCGGAATCACTGGCTGGTTTCGATCGGAATCAGTGGCTGCTTTGCCTCGGAACGCGCAAGCCGATCTGCCCAGCGCTGAGCGGCATCACGTGCTGGCCTAGGGTCACGTCGGGCTTGGGAAAACGCTTGACCATCCCATCCGCAATCATGGCGCGGGCGCCCTGCGCGGTCTCCTCTCCAGGCTGGAATACCGCCATCACCGTGCCATGCCAGGCGCCGCGGCTTTCGGCCAGGACCCGTGCTGCCCCCATCAACCAGGCTACGTGCATGTCATGCCCGCAGGAATGCGCGATCGCGGTGGTCTGGCCGAAGCGGTCCGTGCCGGATGCGCTGCTGGCATAAGGCAAATCGGTGCTCTCTTGGATTGGCAGGGCGTCCATGTCAGCGCGCAGTAACACTGTCGGCCCGTCCCCATTGCGCAGCAGCCCAACCACACCCGTCCCACCAACCCCCTCTGTGACTTCGTAGCCTTGCTGCCGCAACCAGGTGGCGGCGATACCCGCAGTACGGTGCTCCTGCATTGAGAGCTCAGGATGCGCGTGGATGTCCTTATAGGCACCTTCCAGCTCAGCGAGCAGATCGTCGGATGGGCCGGGCCAAGCGGCATCTGAAGTCATGAGGCTTCCTTTCAACGGGATCAGGCGAGATCGGGTCCCAATGGGGCCACAAGGTCGCACTGACGCTTGGTTTTTTCTGCCTCGGCCAGCGCCAGAACCTCCTGAGCGAGGCGTAATGCCGCCTCCGTGGGAAGCGCATCGGGGTGTTCGACAAGTGTCAGGAGCCGCAACACATGGGCGCGCCGCACCAAGTTCCGGCCGTCCGATTCGGTGGTGCACCATAAGCACATTCTCGCCTCCAGCCGGAGCCGCTTCCACCAGCATAAGTGGCGTGATCGCGAATGAGTTCCTGGCCGACTTCGTCCTGCTTCGGCGCCGACCATCCCGCTTTCAGCGCCGGCGACTTACTTGCTCCACCTTGCTGGTCGACAATGCCACCATGCTCTGTGATCAAGCTGGACGGCGCCGCAGCCGAGTGAACAAGATACTGGCATAACGTTGCTTATCAGCACCGAACAGGCGAGAATTCATAATTTTCCGCAAGATGTGATGAGTGACTGGGTGCTGAGGTGCAGACTCTCCCCCGCAAACTTGACGATCGGGGCTATGGCTGGCCGGCCCCGTCCGGAGACAAGGACACAAGCATGGAACGGATTAGTGTTTGCTTATCTTCATCGCCATGGAACGGCCCGAGAGAACAGTGCCGGTGGATGGGTCCTTACTGGGCCTTCCATGTCCATTGTACCCATATACCGCCGCCGAGCAGGCCGGTGATACCTACGAGAAATAACCATTTCGGTATCGGCAGAATAGTCGGAGTTTGCGCGTCCATTAAAGCGATGGGAAGCACCGTCAGCACCAGACTGGCGCCAGCAAGCAGAATGCCCGCCCACGGCATGCGTCCGAGCGGCTTCATTCGCTTTCCCCCGAGCCTCATGACACGTGCCTAGGTTTGGCGCTGTTCGGCTCACGTAGCATAGTTGGTCCTTTATCCGCGCCCCTTGATATCCGGCGTATATCCTGGACACGATGGCATCCCGGATGCAACGAGCTGCGCGCCCGTGTCCGGAAATGCGCTACTAGGCTGACTGGCGAGTGATGCGCATTTCGCACTGTACTTAGCCTAATCGGCCTGAAATCGCGGACCAATGAGAACAAGCTAGCCTGATGATCGACCAGAAAAAGCGCTTCTTGTCCTTGTTGAGGCACTTGTAAGGGGCTGCCACAATGCGCAGCATCGGCAAGTGTTATCACTGGTTCGGCCAAATCCAATATGGTGCTGTTGCGAACGCTGCTGCAAGGAGGACCCCGAGGGCGCTGAGCAGCAGGCAATAGATGTACAGCCCTAGAAGCTTCCATCCGCTCATCTCAGCCAACTCCTACTGAGTCCGCCGTCTAGGTGAAGCCTCCCGAAAGGTGAGGCCAAGAGCAAGATAGCTCGCGACAGATTGCTCGCGACAGATAGCAATGCACAGCACTGGCGCCTAAGGGATTAGTAGGTTGGTGCCAAGCAAGATACGGCAGAACCCTCGTTTCGAGTGGCGGGCTCGGTCGCCCGTCCCGCTGTCGTTCCAGCAACTGCCTACATCCAGCAACTGCCTAACTTGCTCAGGATGCTCTCCCCAAATCATAATGCGCCAGGCTAGGTAAGAAGGAGCTTTGCCTGCCACTAAGGAGGGTGACCCGAAGCGATGCCGGACGACGTACGCCTCATCGCCCTCGTCGCGCTACCCTTTGCTGGAAGCTGCATTGCGGCCCTCCTGCCGTCGAATGCCCGCAATGCTGAAGCATGGCTGGCCGGCATCGTTACGTTTGCCTGCTTAGCCTTGGTTGCGCCGGCGTTCCCGAGCATCGGCAATGGGCAGTCGATCCGTATGACGATCGAATGGCTGCCGGATCTCGGCCTCAACTTCACATTGAGAATGGACGGCTTCGCCTGGCTGTTCGCTGTTTTGATCACCGGCATCGGGTTTCTGGTCGTGCTATACGCGCGCTATTACATGTCTCCGGCCGACCCTGTGCCGCGATTCTTCTCGTTCCTGCTTGCGTTCATGGGCGCCATGCTAGGTATCGTGCTGTCAGGCGACCTGATCCAGCTTATCTTCTTTTGGGAGCTGACCAGCATCCTGTCGTTCCTGCTGATTGGCTATTGGCACCAGAATGCGCGCGCCCGCGAGGGCGCACGAATGGCGCTGGTCGTCACCGCGACAGGCGGGTTTTGCTTGCTCGGTGGTATGTTGCTGATTGGGCACATCGCCGGCAGCTATGACCTCGACCAAGTTCTCGCATCGGGCAGCTTGATCCGTTCGCACGGCCTCTATCGCCCGGCACTGATACTTGTGCTTCTGGGCACATTTACCAAAAGCGCGCAATTTCCGTTTCATTTCTGGCTACCGCAAGCCATGGCGGCGCCGACGCCCGTCTCGGCGTACTTGCATTCGGCCACGATGGTGAAGGCCGGCGTGTTCTTGCTGGTACGCCTGTGGCCAGTGCTCGGGAGCACGAACGAGTGGCTTTGGGTGGTGGGATCGGCTGGCCTCATCACATTCATATTCGGCGCGTATGTGGCGATCTTCCAGCAAGATCTCAAAGGACTGCTGGCCTATTCGACGATTAGCAACCTCGGGCTGATCACCCTTCTGATCGGCCTCGATACGCCCCTCGCGCTGGTCGCTGCGATCTTCCACACCATCAATCACGCCACCTTCAAGGCGTCGTTGTTCATGGCGGCGGGGATCATCGACCACGAGACGGGCACGCGCGACATCAGGCGCCTCAGCGGCCTCTGGCACTTCATGCCGATCACCGCGACTTTGGCCATGGCTGCCGCCGCTGCCATGGCGGGCGTGCCGTTGCTGAACGGCTTCCTCTCGAAGGAGATGTTCTTCGCAGAGACCATCGAGATCCACGACAATTCGCTGATCGATCAGGCGCTGCCCTATATCGTTACGGTGGCCAGCATGTGCACCGTCGCCTATTCGCTCCGCTTCATCCGTGACGTGTTCTTCGGCTCCCCTTCCCTTGTCCTGCGGCCCACGCCGCATGAGCCACCCTTCCTGATGCGGTTCCCGGCCCTGATTCTTGTTCTAATCTGTCTCGCGATCGGGGTTGTCCCGGCAGTCACTGTCGGTCCGTCTCTCGCAGCTGCGGTGCACGCGGTCCTCGGCTCGGCAACACCCGCCTACAGCCTTGCCGTCTGGCATGGTCTCACACCTGAACTGTTGATGAGTGTGACGGCAGTAGCGGGTGGGATAACGCTGTACTTCATGCTGCATTCGTACCTGCTCAGCAGCGAGGAGGGCCCGCCGCTTCTGCGCTACCTGAAGGCCAGGCTGATTTTCGACCGCGCGCTTCTCGGCCTGTCTCAGGTTGCGGAATGGCTGGAGGAGGTCTTCGGAACACACCGCCTCCAGCCGCAATTGCGGCTGCTGCTCCTCGTGGCGCTTTGTTCGGTGGTGGGATCACTCACCAAGGCAGGATTGGCGCTGGCGCATGCGGGACCGTCTGCCGTCGATCCCGCCTTCGCCATCATATCGGCGGTCGGAACCGCCTGCGCGCTCGGTGCGGCCTATCAGGCCAAGTTCCACCGTTTTGCGGCCCTTGTCATGCTTGGAGGAGCCGGACTTACCACCTGCCTGACATTCGTCTGGCTGTCGGCCCCCGATCTCGCGTTGACCCAACTGACAGTCGAGACAGTGACGACGGTGCTCTTCCTCCTCGCGTTACGCTGGCTTCCCAAGCGCATTGAGGAGGGTTCCCGGCCGGTTTGGGCGAAGGTGCTGCAACTGCACCGCCTGGTCGACTTCGCGATCGCCGTGGCGGTTGGTGCGGGCCTCTCCTTGTTGGCTTATATGACGATGACACGCCCGGCGCCTGACAGCATCTCGCGCTACTTTGTGGAGCACGCCTACACGCAGGGCGATGGCACCAACGTCGTGAACGTGATTCTGGTCGACTTCCGCGGTTTCGACACCTTGGGAGAGATCACGGTCCTCTGCGTTGTGGCGCTGACCGTATATGCGCTGCTGCGCCGCTTCCGCCCGGCTCCCGAGAGTATTCCCCTGCCCAGGCAACAGCAAACCCAGAACGCCTACGACGACGCACACCCGCATCGTCAGGTCGGCGACACCATTTCCAACGCAATGATGGTTCCGGCGCTGCTTATGCGCCTGCTGTTCCCGGTGATCGCCACGGTCGCCGCGTTCCTGTTCCTGCGGGGTCACGATCTGCCCGGCGGCGGCTTCGTCGCCGGCGTCACGATGGCGATCGCATTCATCCTGCAATACATGGCCGGCGGCGCACGCTGGGTGGAAACGCGGCTGCGCATCCGTCCGGTCCGCTGGATGGGCTTCGGGCTGCTGCTTGCGTGCGGCACGGGGGCTGGCGCCTGGCTCTTCGGCCACCCCCTCCTCACCTCCTATTTCGCCCACGGCGATCTGCCGGCAATCGGGACGGTCCCGTTGGCGAGCGTCCTTCTCTTCGACCTCGGCGTGTTCGTACTCGTGGTC
>JAFEFW010000254.1 GCA_018240405.1 Pseudomonadota bacterium | reverse complement strand
TTCGATCGGAATCAGTGGCTGCTTTGCCTCGGAACGCGCAAAAGGCCGATGCCGGCCGATGCGCGGCTTCAAGTGTGCTCAATCCGCGGCGCGGTTCTGTCGAGGCTACGACGAACTCCGCAACTTCCTTCGCCCCCGTCTATCCCATCACCAACCTTTATCCGCCAACTACCGTCGCCTCCATGTCCTCTGCGCTGCCGCGACGGTGATCAGCATTTTGCAGGCCGCGTAGCTGGCCCGTCCGCCCCTGCCGAATGCCGCTTATGCTTACTGGCGCGAGTGCTGACGGAACCTGGACAATCCGCTCGCCGGGCGCCGAACCATGAATCTCGGTGTGAGTTGTGACCACGCTCCGCGACACGCAAGGTCAACTTGTTGGCGCGATGCTGTAGTAGGTTGCCGACGCCGTAACGTTTACACATGCCGACTGTAGTGGCCCTTCTTTGCGGCAGCGCCAGCAGCGCGGCGTACAACGGCAGCAGCCAACAGGGCGAGCGAAGACCGTTCCAAGAGGCGGGCAGGGCATTCGACGGCATGCCCTAATTCTGAGTGACTATCGTCCGGCGAGAACAGCGTGCGAGGTCGCCGTGCACCCGGCTCGCTGATCGTTCGGACACACCCGGACCGCATCATTAGGGGCGCGCCCAGGTTTCCTTCTTGCGATAAATCGTCGAAGGGCTGATCCCTAACCTGCGCGCCGCCAGCTGGAGATTGCCACCGCACAGATCAATCGTCCGCTGGATGTATCGGCGCTCCGCGTCGGCAAGCGGCGCGATGTCGGCCTCGCTGGAAATCGGCACCAGCAAAGCGCCGGGCTCGCCGGCTGCCGCGCGTTCGGGAACCGACGCTTGATCGCCAGACCGCGCGGACCGGGGTGAAAGCGATGGCGAGAACCCATCGGTGTTGACGCCGAACTGCGCCGGCCGAGCGTCGATCGTTTCTGTCGAATGTTCGACTAGCGGCGGCAGCATTTCCAGCGTGAGCGTCTCGCCGTTGTGCAGTACCACGGCGTTGCGTACGACGTTCTGCAGCTGCCGCACGTTGCCCGGCCAGGAGAATGCCAGCAGGCGTGCTTCGACCTCGGGGGCGAAAGCGACGAATTTCTTGTTATCAGCGATGGAAAATTGCTCCAGGAACCGGCGTGCAATCAGCACAATATCCTCGCCCCGATCGCGTAACGGCGGCATGCGCAACGGCACGACGTTCAGCCGGTAATACAGATCCTCGCGCAACAGCCCGTCGCGGATCGCCCGCGCCGGATCACGATTTGTCGCTGCAACGAACCGAATATCGGCGCGTCGCACTGCCGGATCGCCGACTCTCTGGTAAGTACCGGTCTGGATGAAACGCAGCAGCTTGGTTTGTAATCCAGCATCCATTTCCCCCAATTCGTCCAGGAACAGCGTGCCACCGTCGGCCGCGGCCGCCGCGCCCTCGCGATCGGTCGTGGCACCGGTGAAGGCGCCGCGCAGGTGCCCGAACATCGTGCTTTCCATGAGGTCGCGCGGGATCGCGCCGCAGTTCAGCACGATCAATGGGCGCGCCTTGCGCGGACTTAGCCGATGCAGCGCCTCGGCCGCCAGTTCCTTGCCAGTCCCGGATTCGCCCGTGATGAACACGCTTGCCGTACTCGGCGCTGCCGCTTCCAGGACGCGATAGACCGCCTGCATTGCCGGCGAGCGGCCGACAAAGTCCTGGAACCCGGCGGGCTCAATGGTGCGGCGCAGGGTCTCCACCTCGCGGCGCAGCGCTGCGGAGCCCAATGCGATCTCGACGGTGGTGGTGAGCCGCGACGGCGCGAACGGCTTGACCAGATAATCCGCTGCCCCGGACCGCACCGCCTGCACTGCGGTGGCCAGCGAGGCATTCGCGGTCACAATCACCACTGCCGGCGGCACGGGTCGCTGGCGCAGCTTCTCCAGGATTGTCATGCCGTCCATGTCGGGCAGCTTCAGGTCCAGCAGCACGCAATCGACGGGCTGCGCGTCCAACACTCCCCACGCCGACTGTCCGTCAGGTGCAACAAGCACGTGATGGCCGAGCGGTTCGAGATGCATCTGGCAGGTCCGCGCCAGGGTCGGGCTGTCCTCGACAATCAGGATCGTACGCTTTTCGTTCATGGCGAGGATGAATCGCTTCCGGTCAACCGTTCAAGAGCGGTTAATCCCGCGTCGCCGGCTTCGCGTAACGCCTCGACCAACGGCGCGGCCTTGCTCAGATTGCCACGTTCGGCGGCTGCTTCCAGACGCGCCGCGATCCTGCGTATCGCGGGGGCGCCGACGCTGCCGGCCGCCCCCTTAAGGCTGTGGGCATCCAACTCGATCCGATGCCGATCGCCGGAGGCCAGAGCCGTCTCGATACGCGCCATGCAGTCGCGGAATTCGCCGGCGAAAGCCGCGGCCACCAAGCGAAATCCTGTGTTGTCGGTTGAGCCCCACAAGGTGGCGATCGCCACGGGGTCCAGTGGCTGGATGTCCCGGATCAGACAGACATGGACCGCCTCGGCCAGTGACGCCCGGCTGGGCGGCAGCGCGATCGAAACGGTCGCTCCGTCCAGCGCCTCTCCGTCGGTAGTCAAAGCCACGATCCCGGCGGTGGCTCCGATCGCCGCTATCACTGTTTCAGCGCCCTTTGCCGCTGAACCGACAATTGCCAGATCGCAGGAGATGTCCTCAGTGCCAGCCTCGATCGCAGCAACGTCCGACACCCGACGCACCGCGAAGCCCCAGCGCGTCAGCAAAGCGTGGACGAATTGCGCGACCGAGGCGCTGTCCTCAAGAATTAATGCAGTTCGGTTCATTCCGTCGGGATCAACCCGATCCGGATCGGCGGCTGACACGGTCTCGCGATCTCCTGTCCGGCGGCCTTCTGGGGGTCGCCGGATCCCGTCATGCCATTGAAAGACCTTGTTTAGCCAGACCATCGTCGGATCGATGCGCGTGACGGTGCCGGTTCGCGTCGATCATGCAGTTTCCCACATCGCATCGACGCAGGTCCAGAGATCAGTAGGCGCCGCGCGCCGTCAGGACGGCAGGCACGGTGCGCAACAGGATCGAAAGATCCATCAGCACACTGCGCTGGGTCAAATAGGCGATGTCCAACTCGACCTGCTTCTCAAACGGCAGGTCGGCCCGTCCGCTGATCTGCCACAGGCAGGTCAGGCCCGGCTTACCCGCTAAACGGCGGCGCTGCGCCGGCGTGTAGTTCAGCACCTCAGCCGGCAGCGGAGGGCGCGGGCCGACCAGCGACATATCGCCCTTCAGCACGTTCCACAGCTGCGGCAGCTCGTCGATCGACGAACGGCGGAGCAGCCGGCCAAACGGGGTAACCCGGGGATCCCGCCGCATTTTGAACGTGACGCCATTTGCGCCGTGCTGGTTTCCGGCCGTAAGCGCCGCCCGTCGCGCCTCGGCGTCCACGTACATCGACCGGAACTTATAAAGACCGAATTCGACCCCATTCTCGCCGACGCGGGTCTGGCGCAGCAGCGCCGGGCCCGGTGAGGTCAGACGCACCAACGCAAAGATGATCGCCAGCACCGGCGCCAGCAGCGCGAGCCCCAAGGACGCGACAATGACATCGATCGCGCGGCGCAACAGGGTGTCGACCCGCCGTAGGACCGCAGCGCGCGATGGCAGCGCGTCGACTGCGGCGCGTGCTACAAACTCCGGATTACCAAGGATGTAGCGGCGCCACATCCGGGCCGGCTCTTGATACAGCCGCCAGGTCCATTCCAATCCGGCGAGACGCAACGGTCTGGGTGCACGGGGAATTCGTCCGGACAGAAAATCGAACAGGCCGCCGACACCAAACGTCAAGGTCGCCTGCAGCCGCGGCGCAACGCGATGCAACCACTCATCCTGGACCGGCACGCCCATGGCCACCAGAACAACGTCGGCCCCCGATGCATTGATGCGGTCGATGACACCCTGTTCCTCGTTGGGAGCGAAAAACCCATCGTGAGACCCGGCGATAATCAGTCCTGGTGCCGACCGGACCAGTGAGGCCGCCGCCGCCTCGGCTACCCCCGGCTTGCCGCCGAGCAGGTAGACCGAGGTTCCCGACGCGGCGAACTGGCGGCACAGCAGCGGGATCAGGTCAGTCCCGTTCAGGTTCGCGACCAGCCTCTGCCCGTGCATTCGCATGGCGAGCGCCACGCCCGAGCCGTCCGGCAAAATCGCATCGGCCGAGACGAGCGCCTCGCGGTACGCGGGGTTGCGTGCCGCCACATTTGCGCAGTGCGCGTTCAGAAACGCCACCCGGGTTTGCTTACCTGTGGCCACACGGTGGCTAAGCCATGCCACGATCCCGTTGGCATCGGTATTGACGACCGGAAGATCAAATAGAGGAACCAGTGGCACGTTTGGCGGCTCTACGATCGTTTTCTTATCAGACGTAAAATGCATGGAAACGGAATGATGTGTCATGGATGGCTCCTGGAAGGCGGTTTCGACGCACCTCTCCGCGAGATCCATGCCAACTCGATTTAAGTTTGAAATCGTTAGTATATTCAAAGCCCGTGCTGAGCCATGCGCGGTGTAGTCATTGCGAAATAAGAGTGAAGAGTCTCCCATTTTGCAAACGAGTTGCGTTTTGCATCGATTGGTCGCACCTGTCCAACACCCGCAGCATGATGAGGCATCGCATGTGCGGCTATCGCTGACTTCATTTCCTATAGTACGTAACGTATCTTGAGAGGACGGCCGGTCCACGGCGAAGGAGCCGAGAGCTGGTCCCGATCACCGGCGCGTTTATGTTGACGCGAAACCGGCGGTGTGGGCTCTTCACGCCTAAGCGTTGGCACGTCGCAATGACGGCACGGATCGCGCTCCAGGCGGTGCCCATCGCGGCGACCCGCCAGGACCCGCCGCGAGTAAGCGCAGGTCAGGACAGTTCGCGGAACGGGTCTCCCAAATCGCGAATCCGGCTCTCCCAAAATGCATCGCGTGGAGCCATGCGCTCGTCTCATGCTGTTGGAAATCAACGCTTTACCAAGTCGCAGCACGTTGGCGCGGAACTTGAACCTGCACCGGTAGCCTCATGACGCGGAGACCGCCCATGCCGACCAAGGAAACCCCGCCGCTGTTCGCCATCGCGGTGCCTGCGTGGCGTGCCAGCGCAACGATTGGTACCGCCGTCGCCAGCGTGCTGGCGCAGACCGAAACACGCTTCGAGCTGATCGTCATTGACGACGGCTGTCCCGATCATAGCGGCGCCCATGCGGCGCATGCCGCTAATGGCGACCCGCGCGTCCGTATTGTGATGCAACCGAACCAAGGCCCTTCGGCCGCGCGCAATGCAGCGGTTGCAGCCTCCACCGCGCCCCTGATCGCGTTTCTCGACGCGGACGATCGTTGGAGGCCAGAAACGCTCGCCCGGCATCGCGACGCATTTGCCGATCCTTCGCTGGGCGTATCTTTCGCCCGTATCCGCTTCTTCG
>JAFEFW010000253.1 GCA_018240405.1 Pseudomonadota bacterium | reverse complement strand
GACAGTCATCGTCGCGCCGCGTCGTGCCGTTCGGGCTTCGCCGCCATATTGTAGCCACCGCGTTGATATCCGGTTGTTGCGCTGCCTGATGGTGGCTCTACGGCAGCGCCCGACCAATGCACCGCATCTCGCGCGCTTGTGACGGCGGATGGTTTCGAAGGCTATTTTATACCAGCCAACCAACATGTAGCGTCTTCGCATAGCTGCGACGGTAGCGAAGTTTCGAGACGCAGCTAACACGCATTTTGGCACAAGGATCCAATGAGATGGCTGTAGAGCGTCCTGTCCTGGTTGTGGATGACGACACCGCGTTGTGCGAAACCTTGATCGACCAGCTTGCTGACGACGGCGAGTTTTCCGCGACACGGGCCGCCTCCATTCAGGAAGCCGAAGCCCGGCTGGCTGAGGAGAATGCGCGATTTGACGCGATTATCCTCGATGTCGGCTTGCCGGACGGTGACGGGCGCGACCTGTGTCTCCGCCTGCGAAAGCAGGGGCACCACATGCCAATCATCATGCTGACCGGCTCTGAAGGCGAGGTCGACGTAGTACATGGCCTCGATTCCGGCGCGAATGACTACATTGCCAAACCCGTGAAAATCGCGGTGCTGCTGGCTCGGCTGCGAGCCCAAATCCGCACCTTTGAAAACAGCGAAGATGCTGTATTTACCATTGGACCCTACACCTTCCGTCCGGCCGCCAGGATCTTGCAGGATCCAAACAAGAAGCATCGCATCCGCCTGACGGAGAAAGAAGTAGGAATCCTCAAGTTCCTGTACCGCACCGGCAATCGGCCCAGCGCGCGTCAGGTGCTGCTGAACGAAGTGTGGGGCTACAACGCCGGCATCACCACGCACACGCTGGAGACACATATCTATCGCCTGCGGCAGAAGATCGAGCCGGACGCTTCCAACCCCAGGCTCCTGATCACGGAGCCCGGCGGCTATCGGCTCGATCCGGAAGGGATTCCGGCCATTGCCGCGCAGATGCCTGCATTCGCCTGATTACCGGGAATGCTGTGATTTACGGCAAGTAATGATATAGCTACGGCAAGAGGCTTGACCGACCACTGGCAACGACATGCCGCTGCCGGTGGCGTCGGCAAGCCTCACAGGCGCTGTCTGATGCTGCCGGGCGGCTGCCGGCGACACAGCCGGACTGGCCTGCCCGTCTTTGCCGATGCCTGTGCGGCACTGCATCGCGGTTACGCAACCCGATCCGCCTGACCCGATAAAGTCAACGCCCGGACCATCAACAGCTCACGAATGCGCCGCGGCACCTGCCGGTGCGATTTTGCCCTCGGCAGGTCCATTTCGGCGATGGGCGCGCTTTCGGGATGCAGCGCCTCATGCTCTGTCCAGTTGTCGAAGCCCAGGCGATCGATGTTATCGATGAATGTTTCGGCCGGCGCGCCTTCCGCCAGGATCAGCGTGTGATCCGCGGTTTCGACGTGGTAGTAGACGATGACCTCCGGCACAGCTATTTCGCGCACGATGGAAATTCCGTTCACCAGCGCGCCGGCCTGCACCAGGATATCGCCGACCAGCAGCGCGTGATCGGGCGAGACCAGCAGATCCCGCACCGGCGTCGCCTCATCAAGCGCGCCGGCCTTGATACGGATCGGCTTCACCCGTAGCGGATCAGCGAACACAGTTGAAACGGTTTGCCGCCCGAGCCAGCGAACCCGTGCGGTGGCGCCGTTGGCGGTACGGACGAGGTCGCCAATTTGCAGGTGCTCGACAGGCGTCTCACCATCCGGAGTGGCGATGCGCGTGCCGGCGCAGAAGCAGGCTAGATCCTCAACCGTAATGAAATCCGGCTGGGCCAGATCGCTCGCCGTGCTGATGCGGAACTGCGTGTTTGTGTAGTTCAGGTTGGGATCGAGCCTGAGCTGGATGGCGGCGTGGCTGGCGCGCTGCACCTCCAGCGTATTACCGTCCTGGATCGTCGCGCTGGTGGCATCGGTGACGCCAGCCAGGTCGATCGTTTCTCCGGCAACGAAGCCGTCGATCAGGCCGGCGAACTGATACGGCTGCAGCGACAGCCAGCCGTTAAGGCCGGTGAAGATAATCGTTTCGCCGGCACTGACAGTGCCCTCGACGATCAACGTGCTGCTGGCAGCGATCTCGATGGTGCCGGTGCCGATCAGCGCACCCACCGTCAAGGTCGAGGGATCGATGACGATCAGCCCGTCGTTCTGCACGGTGCCGTCGCTGTCGAAGCTGCCGTTCAGTACGGTCAGTGTTCCGTCGTTCTCCAGCGTGGTGCCGGCTGCCAGGCTATTGGTTCCACCCAGCGTCCACACGGCGCCGGCATCGACAAGCACCTGGCCGAAGTTGATGAACTGGCTGCCGAGGCCGGTCAGTGTGCCGCTGCTGCTGTTGGCAGCCAGTTCCAGCGTGCTGACAATGCTGGCGCCGATGCTGTTGCCGCCCGTGACCATGCCGCTGAATGACGCGCCGGCGTCGAGGATCAACCGGTTCGCGTAGCCGGCGGCAAACCAGCCGGCGAAGGTGCCACCACTGATCTGGCCAGCGTTCCGTATGGTGGCCGCCGCGTGCTGGACCCGCACGCCGTAGGTCGTGCCGCTGATGGTGCCGGTATTTGTGATGGCGGTCGCCGCCCGGTTGGCGCTGACGCCGTAGCGGCTGCTGCCAGTGATCAGCCCCGCGTTCAGCAGGGTCAGGGTCCCCTGCGTATTATCCGCGACAACGCCGCCGTCGCTGCCGGAGAGCGTGCCGCCGCTCTGGTTGATGATGGTGCCCGAGGCGCCGTACTGCACGCCCACCGCCCAGTGGGTGCCGGAGATCGAAGCGGCGTTGTCCAGGGTCAGCGTTGTCCCTGCCTGAATGCCTCTGACGCCGAAATGATTGCCGGTGATGCTGCCGCCGGCCTGGTTGGATATCGTGGCGGTACTGGCCGCGACATACACGGCCCGATAGCCGGAAATTGCGCCCGCGTTGGTCACTGTCGCCACGGCATCGGACAGGTAGATGCCGTAGCTGGCGCCGCTGATGCTGCCGGTGTTCGTGATGCTGGCGCGCGCGTTCATCGCGAGCACGCCGTAGACGTAGGTGCCGATGATTCGGCCGGCATTCTGCAGTGTCAGCGTGCTCTGGCTGCCATAGGCAACCACGCCGCCGAACCCTCCGGACAGGGTGCCGCCACTTTGGTTTGTGACAGTCGCCTGCGCTCCGTTCCGCACGTCCACGGCTCTGACGCCACCGAAGATCGATCCGGCATTGGCGACGTGCATCGTCGTATCGGCCGTAATGGCTCTGACGCCATAGGATTGGCCGGTGATCAATGCCGCCGCGGTGTTGATCAGGGCTGATGCGGCGCCGGCCAGTGTCACGCCTGACTGCAAGGTGCCGGTATTCGTCAGCGTGCCGGAATCGACGATGGTATAGCCAGTGCCGATGCTGCCGGCGGCCAGCGTCCATTGGGCGCCGGCATCGATGGTGACCTGCCTGAATTTGACGAACTGGCTGCCGAGGCCGGTCAGCGTGCCGGTGCTGCTGCCCGAAGCCAGTTCCAGCGTGCTATCGATGCCGGAGCTGATGCTGTTGGCGCCATCGACCAGGCCGCTGAACACCGCACCGGGATCGACGATCAGCCGATTGGCGTAGCCGGCACCGAAGCTGACGGCGGCGTTTGTGCCGCTAATACTGCCGGCGTTGCGCAGCGTCGCGGCGCCGGTGCCATTGGCGTGCACGCCGTAGTTACCGCTGATTACGCCGGTCGCGGCATTGCTGACGAAGCCGCCGGCGCGCAGGTAGACGCCGTTGTTGGTGCCGGTGATGGTGCCGGAATTCACCACCGAACCGCTGCCGCCGACGCCGAACTTGACGCCCACCACACCTGTCAGCGTGCCGGTGTTGGTGACGGAGCCGCCACCGAACAGGTAGATGGCCTTGGCGCTGCTGTTGCTGATCAGCCCGGCGTTGCTGACGGTGCCGCTGCCGGCGGCGTAGACGGCGCCCAGGCTGGTGGCGGTGCTGATCGTGCCGCCGGTAGCATTGATCAGCGTCGGGTTGCTGCCGGTCAGCGTCACGCCCGACAGCAGCGTGCCGGTGTTGGTCAGTGTTCCGCCGTCCAGAATGCGATAGCCGCTGGCGATGCTGCCGGCCGGCAATGTCCATTGCGCGCCGGCATCGACCGAGATCGTTGCGAAATGGATGAACTGGAGACCGAAGCCGCCGAGCGTGCCGGCGCTGGCGGCCGAGGCCAGCTCCAGCGTGCTGCCGATGCTGGCGCCGATGCTGTTGCCGCCGTCGACCTTGCCGGCAAACACTGCGCCGGGATCGAGGATAACCCGGTTCGCGTAGCCTGCGGCGAGGCTGACGGCTGTGGTAGCGCCGCTGATACGGCCAGCATTGCGCAGCGTGCCGGCACCGCCTTTGAAATACGCGCCGAGATGGCCGCTGATCGTGCCGCCGGCCTGGTTGGTCACCGTGCCGCCGGCCGCCAGGAAGAGCCCGTATCCGGTGCTGGTGTTGCCGGTGATCAGCCCGGCGTTCCGCAACGTGCCGGCACCGCCGGCGAAGGCCGCGCCGACATAGCCGCTGATGGTCCCGCTGGGATGGTTGGTCAGTTCACCGCCGGCCAGCAGCAGGACGCCGGAGCCCTGGGCCGCATCACCTCTTATCAAGCCGGCGTTCAGGATGGTTCCGGCGGTATCGAGAAGCTCCACGCCGCTGAATCCGGTGATGGTGCCGCTAGCCTGATTGGTCACCAGGCCGCCGGCTCTGAAAACAATGCCAAACCCGCCCGCCGCGCTGGCGGCGATCAGGCCGGCATTGATGACCGTACCACTGACCCCGGCATACACGGCCCTGAGGCCGCTCTGCGGGCTGATCGTGCCGCTCGGCGCGTTGATCAGCGCCGGGCTGCTGCCGGTCAGCGTCACGGCCGCGCCCAACGTGCCCGTGTTGATCAGCGTCCCGGCGTTGCCGATGGTGTAACTGGCGCCGAGATTGGTGCCACTTAGCGCCCATGTCGCGCCGGCATCGATGGTGATCTGGCTGAAGTTGACGAACTGGGTGCCCAGGCCGTTGAGCGTGCCGGCGCTTGCGGCGGAGGCGAGTTCCAGCGTGCTGGCGGCGGTGGCGCCGATGGTGTTGCCGCCATCGACGGTGCCAACGAAGACCGCGCCAGGCGCAATGATCAGCCGGTTGGCGTTGCCGGCGTAGAAGTCGACGGCATTCGTGGTGCCGATGAGGCTGCCGGCGTTGAACACCGTGGTGGCACCGGTGCCGGTCGCGCGGGCCCCGTCGCTGCCGCTGATCGTGCCGCCGGACAGGTTGGTCAGGTGGCTGCCACCGGCCAGCACGACGCCGGCGCCGCTGGTCGCGTTGCCGCTGATCAGTCCGGCGTTCGACAGCGTGCTGGTGCTGCCCATCAGCGCAACGCCGATATAGCCGGTGATGATGCCGCCGGCCTCGTTGGT
>JAFEFW010000252.1 GCA_018240405.1 Pseudomonadota bacterium | reverse complement strand
CGCGTAGCTGAACAGCAGGGAGCGAACCGGTGGGCGGCTGTGCCCCTCAGCGCCACGGTCACGGCCGGCTTCGACGAGGTCGCCAATCAGCGCCTGACGTTTGAGATGGCGTTTGACGAACAAATGGAACTGACCGGCCCCGTGACGCTGAGTCTCTGCTTCAGTGCCAACGAGATCGATTCCTATGTTGTCGCGCGCACAAGCCTCGTCGCGGCGGATGGCACCTGCGAAATCCTGTCCATGGGTGCAATCCGCCCGGCCTGCCGCAGGATCGATGAGGTGCGCTCGACCAGCACCGAGATCGCGATCGACATCGACCATCCCGAACCCCTTGTGCCGGGGGTGCCGGTGCGCCTCGTCTTCAGCCTGACGCCGCAGCCCGTGGTGCTGACACCGAACCAGCGGTTACGACTTGAGATCGCCAGCCGCACTGACCTGCTGCGCAGCGACGTGAGCCACGGACATGCCCAGTTCGATATGCAGGTGCCACCGTACTTTTCCCGCAATACCCTGCACTACGGCCCGGATACCTACATCGAGTTGAGGCGCGTGGGCGCCGGACACGTAGCTTCGGCACCTCAATCCGTTAAAAGCGGCGCCGCCTGAACACTCCAGGCCGTGCTCTCGATGATCCCCATCCTCCAATCACCATCAAGGCCCAACAGATGAGCATTTCTTTCCTTCACTCCCGCGGCACGGAGCTTCCCATCAAGATCCCCGCCATTGGGCTCGATCTGTTCGTGCGCATGCCGCCTTCGGCGAGCGCGGGCGAGTTCTGCTTCATCGAGACCATCAATGCTCCCGGCAAGGGGCCGCCGCGGCATCGCCACCGTGAGGCCGAAATCTTCCGGGTCATCGAGGGGCGCTACCTCTACGAAGCAGACGGGCGGCGCTTCTACGCTGAGGCGGGCGATATGGTCAGCATTCCCGGCGGGATGGAACACGGCTTCGTCAATGTGACCGACGCACCGGCGCGCCAGTATATTCTGATGGCGCCCGCCCTCGATGCGGCGGCGTTTTTCACGGAGCTTGGCGAAACAATGCGGGACGGCCTGCCCGATCAGGCCGCGCTGAATGCTTTCGGAGCTAAATGGGGTGTCGAATTTCTAGGTCCGCCGGTGAGCCCGAAAGAGCTGCCCACCGGCTGAGTTTCGCGCCGAGCGTGGTGGCTTTCGGAAGCGCTACGCTTTGCGGGGCGCACGTTCCGCCGCTACCCAATGGAACGACACCGCCTGGGGCGCAGCAACCGCAGCGCCAGGCATCTGGGCCCGCGGGAAGCAAGGAGATCGCTGCCAACCAGATTGCACAGCGTGACGCGTGTCATTGGAGCGGACCAACGGCCATCGACCCGAGTCGAGCCAGCGAACGACCGTTCTCGGAATTAGCCTTTGGCCACATGAACAACCGGAATCGGTTTGAAAGCCGCGACAGCGTAGGGTTCTCGGAAACGGCATACTACCGGTCGTCCGCGCTCGGCTCGATCTGCACACTCGCGGTCTCGCCGGCGACGAGGCGGATACCATCCGGCACCTGATCAATATGGATGCGGACCGGAACACGCTGCGCCAGCCGCACCCAGGTGAAGATGGGATTCACCTGCGCCAGGCCCGACTGCCCGCGCGTCGCATTGGTGACCGTGATCCCGCGGGCGATGCTATCGACATGTCCCTCCAGAACGCGGCGGTATCCCATCAGCTTGATGGTCGCGCGGTCACCGGGGTGGATCGCGCCCAGTGCGGTCTCCTCGAAGTAACCATCGACCCAGTATGAGTCGGCATTGACGATCGAAAGCACGCTCTGCCCGGACGTCGCATAGTCGCCAAGCTGGGTGATCAGGTTGGTGACATAGCCGTTGACCGGGGAGCGGATCGTTGTCCGCTCCAGGTTCACCCGAGCCTGTGCCAGGTTGGCGACGGCCTGTCGTTGCGCCGCCATCAGCGCGAGCGCATTCGCCTCGTAGCGCTGCTTCTCCTCCTCCGAGGTTTCCAGGGTCGTCAGGCGTGCCCGCCGGTCCGCCTCGCGACGGGCATTCGTCGCATTGGCGGCGGCCTGGTCGGCGGCGGCCTGGGCGAGATCCACGGCGATCGCGAAATCTGTCGGGTCGATGGTCATCAGCAGGTCGCCAGCCTTGACGCGCTGGTTGTCGCGCACCGGCAACTGTACGATCTGGCCGGCGACCTGCGGCGCGATCGTGACGACATAGGCGCGCACCGTGCCGTCGCGGGTCCAGGGCGCCGCCATATAGGCTTGCCACATCGCCCAGGCGCCGACGCCAGCAAACGCCAGCGCGATCAGGGTCACCAGCGCCGGCACGGCCTGCATCACGCCGGTTGCGGTCAGCTTTTCCGGTTCCGCCGGCTGCGGTGACGGCGCCGACGCGGGCGACGGCGTGCGGAGCTGACTGTCCGACATCAGGCGCCGATCCAGCCCGCTAGAAGAACGATCGACGACAGCAGGATCATGTAGATTGAAAACACGAACAGCGCTGGATGCCAGACGTGGCGCATCAATCCGAAGCCTTCCGCCAGCCGCCGCACCGGGATCAGCAGCAGCCAGGCCAGGATGAACATCGGGGCAATGGGTGCGAGGTAGACGCCGAACAGGTCAAATTCCGTGTAATGCATCGCCGCAGCCTACGCTCAAAGTCTGGCACTGAAATAGCTGTCGTGCTGGTTCAGCGTATCGGCAAGCGCCCGCGTGGTGCCGCGTGCGCGCAGCCGGAGCCTGGCCGCCGGCGTGGCATCGGGCACCGCCGCAAGCGCTTGGTCGAAGCGATCCAGTGCGCGCCGCGCAGCCGCGGCGTCTCCGGACGCGAGCGCCGCTATTGCTGGCGCCAGCGCATCGTCCAGCCCGAAGCGGCCGGCAATCCGGCGCAAGCGAATCACCTGCCGCCCCACCGACAGCGCCGCCGCCAGTCGCGCCGCCTGCAACAGCTCAACCGACTCCGGCAGTGCCGACAGCCGGCCGAAGATCCGCGCCTCCCACGGTTCCGACGATCGCGGCAGCCGGGCGACGGCCAGCCGTCGCAGGTCCCGCAGCGTCAGTGCCAGCAGGCGCCCGGCGCGCATGGCCGGCGGCATTGGCGGCAGCAGCCGCATGGCCAGCATGGCGAAGGCGATACCGGCCGGGAGCGCGATCGCGGTATTGTAGAACTGCTGGGTGTTATAGTTCATGGGGTTGGCCGGACCGACCAGCGGAATAAAGTTCATGCCGATCGCGCCGAACAGCGCCGGCTGCCAGGGTTGCGCCGACAACGTCGCGGCCGGCACCAGGACCAGGCCGAGCATGAGACAAAGCCCGGCAAAGCTTGAGTATTGCGGCAGCAGCCCAAAGCAGACGACGGCCGCCAGCCCGGCCGCAATGACCGTTCCGATGGTATAGGTCCGCGCCGCCGCGTAGGCCGCATCCTCTTGCGGGGCGAACAGCGTGATGGCCACGGTGGCAAACACGATGAACGTGGTCCCGCTGGTCCAGGCCGTCATGATCCAGATCAGCGACGCCGCGCCGATCGTCAGGAAGGCCCGCGCAGCGTTGATGATTGCCGGGAGACCATCCGGCGTGCGCAGCCGGGCCACGCGCGCGCTTGGGCCGGCCGCCCAAGGATCGTCCAGCGCGACCACACCGGCCATGGCCCTGCCCAGGGCGATCAGCCCCTCAGCCGTGCGGTCGCAGAGCAGCCGGTAAGAGGGGGTGCCGGCTGGCAGCGACACCAGCCGCCGCGTGGCCTCGATCAAGGCCGTGCGAAGCTCGGATGGCGTTCCCACCCAGCGTGGCGGCGCACCCGGCGCAGCGGCGTCCACGAGCAACGGCGGCAGCAGCGTCTGCACCCGCGCCGCGTCGGCGGCGGCCTCGGGGTAAAACTGGAGGTGGTTGGCGATCGCCCGCCAGGAGAACAGCGCTCTGAACAGCCCCTCCTCCGCAGCCTGCAGGACGCGCGGGCGGAACGGCAGGGTGGCGATCTCACCAGCGGCCTGATCAATCACGCTGTCCAGGCCGGCGACGCGCACGATCAGTTGCCGGCGTTCCGACGCCGATGCGGCCTGTGCCGGTCCGCTCAGGCGCAGCGCGCGCAACAGGCCGCCGGCGACTTCGGCCGACAGATCGCTGAGCAGCTTGGCAAGCCTGCGGCGCATGCCGCCCAGGTCGGTGCTCGCGAGTACGAAACCGGCGCAGACGATGCCGAGGCTGATCTCGGTGGCTCTGGCGACGGCAAGGTTGAAGACGTCGTCGCCGACTCCGCCGGTAGCGCCCAGCGCATCGCCCGCGATCACCGCCGCGGTGTAGCCCGACAGCGCGGCGGCATAAGCGGCGAAGTTGCGCAGCAATGTCGCCCCCAGCGCACACAGCCCGCCCCAGAATGCCAGTCCCAGCAGGAAGCCGAGTCTGCTCTGCGGGAAGCAGGCGCACAGCACAACAGCCACGACCGCGCCGATGACCGTGCCGATGAGCCGGAACCAGCCTTTGCGCAGGGACGCGCCCAGCGCCGGCTGGCAGACGATTGCCGCGGTGGTACCGGCCCAGGATGGATTTTCAAGCTGCAGCCAGAACGCGACGTACAGCGCCAGGCAGACTGCGATCCACAGCCGCAGCCCGAACAGCAGGGCGGGCAGGCCGTCCCGGAACCAGCGTGCCGGCTTGGACAGCCAGGACGGCACGGTGGCCGCGGGCGTCGCGGCGCCGCCCGGTGGGGCATCGGCGGCCAGGACGGCGGCCGCACGCGGCGGATCGCTCAGCAACGGCGTCCGACCTGCACTACGGTGCCAGCCGCGAGCGCCTGCGCGCCAGTTATGCGGAACGCCCAATCAATCGCACGCTCATCCGGGACCGTCGCCATGCCGGGCATGATAGACCGGTCCACAGGCTGACGCCGCACCTGCCTGCGAGGAAATCCGCCGCGCTCTGGATCGTCACGGGCCCGCTTGTCCCGAAATGGACCAGGCGAGCTATGCCCTGACGATGAGGTCAGGCGCAGCGGCGTCTATCGCCCGCCGCATAGTGGTCTTCAGTTTACTAAGGTCTGTTGCGCGGACGGGCTCTTACCGCCCAGCGAGCCGACCATCGTCCTGGCGGTTAGTTGTTGGCGGCCGCTGCAGGCGAAAATCCTGGCGGCATGAACCGCCCCCAACATAACGTCTGCTTTGGGCGGAAGGCTCATTAGCAACAAGCGACGTCGTTGGGTCGGGAACTGCCACTCAGATGGTGACAACAAACGGAAGATTGAGAGGAACTCCCATAACTTGACAGCGACAGGTGCCACCTGCTTTCCAGCCGTTCGATAGGGAAGGGGACTGCATGGCGCTAATCGGTTACGCGCGGGTATCGACAGACGACCCGGTCACCGCGCGGCAACTCGACGAATTGCGCACAGCCGGCTGCATCGAAATCCTCGAGGAGCACGCCTCCGGCGGCGATCGTAGCCGTCCGGTCCTGGCCCAAACGCTCGTCAGGCTGCGGCCAGGCGGCACGCTGGTGGTTGTCTCACTCAACCGGCTCGCCCGCTCGCTGTCGCACCT
>JAFEFW010000251.1 GCA_018240405.1 Pseudomonadota bacterium | reverse complement strand
GATAGTCGCTTCTGCGCCGGCAACTATAAGCTTTCCTTTGCCCCCTCCGGAACGTCACCCTCGGAGGGACGGCTACCTTTGATGAGCGCCCCACCTGGTGTGGGGTGCTCCACTTTGCACGACTTCCCTTATGGTGGGCGGATGCGCCATTGACCCAGATGGGTGGATGCCCGCGGGTTGCTCCCGGTAACGACCGGATGAGCCCTTTTGCTTATGCCGAAGTCAATGCCGGACCATTCCGTCGGCCAAGACAGAACCTTCGGACACGTCCACCGTATCAAGGGGGGTGTCCTCCTTGTCCGCGCCGGCCAGTACAGCTAGCTACATAAGCGCCATTTTTGCAGTTGCCGCGATCTCGGCCGGCTTTGCCCATGGCGGCAGCAGGTGGCCCAAATCATCGACGAGGTTCGCCTGGGATGGCTCGCCAATGAAGATGATCTTGACGTTCGGCCGGCGCCGCTTGGTCATCAAAGCCAGCGATACGCCATTGGGCTGGTGACCGGGGAAATTGATGCTGACCACCAGCAGTTCGACTGCTTCCGCGCTTTCCATTGCCTTCAGCGCTTCCATCGAGCCGGTATAGGGTGCGACGGTAAGCGCTTCTGCCTGTAAGGCTGCGTGGGCATCCTGTAGAAACACCTCATCCGCGTGCGCAAGCACCACTCGTGCTGGCATGCCTTTCACTCCAAAAACCGTGAGGTATCACCAACAGGTAATGCGCACGATCGTGTGATGTCAATGGAAACTAAATGCGCGTGCGTTTCATATCCTCATCGATTGCTACCGCGAGTAATCATTGTATCGCTAGATGCGCCGCCTTCGCCGCTGATCGGCAGCAGCGGTATCATACAAGGATGTTCCAGCGGCGGCCCGTTCGGTGCGTCGTGTCCCATACGACTATCCGGCGCTCCTTTGGAGCCGGAGCGTTCAAGCTGCCGGGGAACAACACCACACAGAGTGCGGCTGGGGACTACAGCACTCTGCACGGTTACAGCCGGCCTGGTACGGACCTCTTTCGTGGTGGCGCAACGGGATGCGGTAATGGTGATTGCGCGCGGCCGATCTCCACAGCGGCTATGCCGAGCGTCGCAGAACTATTCCGTCACGAATGGCCATCGAAGGTCGCGTTTAACGATCTTTGCCAAGCGCTGCCGGAATTGCACCGCAACATGGTTTCATGTGTAACCGTAAACAGTGTTTGGTCGCCATTTTGCTAGTGGCCAATGGCGGTCTCGCCGGATTATCAGTGAGGGCACGATTGTATTCAACGGACACGATCTTTTCATAACGATGGCACATTCGATTCACTGGGCCGTTCTGGCGCTGCGCCGGGACGCTAGCCGATGGCGCGACCTTGCGCGCGACGCCAACGATCCCATCATGGGCAGGATACTCAGGGACCTTGCCGATGCAGCGGAGCACGAGGCAGCGGCCATGGCTTCATCGGGGGACACAGCTCCGCCGTCCGCGAATAGGGGGGAGCAACCGGACGACCAAGGCCCTGCCACGGGCACTCCGAGGCAAATCTGAGTTGATGGCCCGACCGCCAAGAGGCGGCCATTGATGTCCATCCGCAGAGATCGCGAAGGATCCCTATCGTGGCTCAACCACGGTGCAAAGGGTGGATGAGGTCGTGGCTGACTACGCGGGTCCTGTCGATGTCGAGCGCATATTGGACCAAACCCCAAAGGAGCAGCCAGGCCGCAAGATCAACGCAACGCTCGGTGGGCGTGATGCTGCACCCCGGAACGGCGTATGCATCGTCCAACCCGCTTGCTTCGAGCAAAACGGCGATCTTGTGCCAACCGGTCAAACCCCGTTGCGCACGATTCCAACCATCCGACTATAGGACCAAACCTCGGCTAATTGTCCCTCGGCTAAGGTGAGGCGGGCTGCGTCGAGGGCTGCAACATCGTCAGCCGCCACTAAATGACTTGAAGCACATATGCGGCCGTCGTCGTCAAGCAGAAACACAGTGTAGTTTGGCATTGTAGTTCCCTCGCGCGCGAGCCGAGGAAACGCCTTCGAGATAAGCGGGTTCGATATTGCAATAAGGTCATTTTGTGGCGATACGGAATTTGCGCAGTGATAAACAACGGCACATGGCAGCTTCTAGTTGGTGACCCCGCCTAGTCGCACCACCATGTGCGCCCTCACATGCAAGCCGTTCGCTCACGCTCCTCCGTACTTCGCCAACGAGCAGTCCTTTGTCTCGTATAGGCGCTGTTAACAACCAACCCTCGAAAAGGGCGCGACCACGCCGATGGTAGACGTGGCCGCGTTCCGAGTGACTTGGGGGTTTCAAGCGCAAGCAGGCGCGCTCACGAAACTTATGCAGTATCGAAAGTAACTTGCAAAGCCTGCCGCGCAGCCCGCACCCTGCACGACTCCGTGATCAAGCGCACCATGTATGATTGTTGCGTAGTGAGGTCCGACACCGAGCCGTGCGCGTGAAACATTCAGCGGCCCGGTACGTGTGGGTAGCGGGATAAGCAGGCATTCACGAAATTGTGAGGGGAAGAGAGCCTAGCTCTTCGCATGTGTAAGCTCGAAATGACATAAAATTTAAATGCTGTGGAGGAATGGGTTTGCCGCATCACCGAGCTAGTATCTGCTCAGCGAACGGTGGAGAACCTAAGCGTCGTATACTGGTCGTCGACGATGAAGCGGTTTTGCGAAGTGTCATTACTGACTTTTTGCAAGACCATTACGAGGTCATCGAGGCCAGTTCCGCCGACGAAGCGATCGCGCTCCTGCAGAGCGGGCCGCCGATGGATTTGGTGCTCTCAGATGTCGTCATGCCAGGCACCATGAATGGGTTCGGCCTAGTCCAGTGGCTGCGGCAACATTTTCCGCTGGTACCAGCCATCTTGATAACAGGTTATTATCCGGAGCTCCGCTCGCCTGGAAGCGAGCTTCCGCCCATCCTGCGCAAGCCCTTCAGCTTAGAGCGGCTGCTTGGCCTCATTGTCGACACGCTTAATCGGACCGACGACTCATTGGCACGGCCCTGACCGACAGTGCCAGGTGCACCCGGGACAGGCGATCGTGCCAGCATAGCCGCGGCCGCGGGCCAGTCAGCGTCTCCCCCCGCGAGGGGGCTATGCCTCCGCGAGCTGGCTCGATCACTTGCTGACACTGAAGCGGATTTGCGTTTGATCGCCCCTCCGGACTTCGCCGATGAACTGCAGCAACGGTGCGTGCGATTGCTGCTGATAAACGGTTAGATGCGTGTGGCTCACGATTAGCGTGCCGTTGAGTGAGCCGAATACGGGCGAACCGCGCATGGCAATTGGGTGCTCCCAAGGTCGTGCATTTGACTTGGCAGGTCATCCGACACTGCCGGCTAGACAATCTGCAGCCTATGAATGGCAAATGATGGCTGCACGTGACGCGTGTCCGACCCGATCGCTCAGCGCGGTCTCAGCCGCACGCCCGCGCCAGTCTCGCCGGATTGAAACTCCACTCCGGCTGCCTCCATGGCACGTCGCAATTTCGCAGCGGTAGAGTCGCGAGGGACCGTGTTTCCGAGCTCGATGTTCGCAATGGTCCGGACATCGATGCCGCTCGCCTCGGACAGCTTCTCACGCGTCCACTTGAGCAGCACGCGAGCGGCTCGGCATTGAGCGTCGATGTTTGCTTCCGGCATGTGAACCTTCCCCCGAATGGTTGGGGCGTATCGCATCTTGAAGGTTCATCCGATCACTTTCGATGCAGCCGATGATCTGGACCAGGCGCTAGGCGCTCGGCCCGCCCAACCCCGGCACCGCGCTGCATTGCCCGCAGGTGTGTGCGAAGCCCGGCTGTGGGAGATAAGCGGAGAACCTGCACCGGGCGCACCTTCCAAGGAACGCATCCCGGCGGAACGGCCTGAGCACGTTATACGCGGTACAGCATATCCCACGCGTGCATGGGGCTTACCCGCATCGTGGATATGCGCTTTCCCTGCAAGAGCGACCCGCGGTCGCCGGACCGGCGCAACTCGCTGGCTGAGTAGCCAAACTCCCGACGAAAGGCGCGCCCGAACGCGGCCAGGTCAGAAAAACAGTAGCCATCAGCGATCGAGGCAATTGTCCGGTTACAATTTGGGTCGGCGATCAGGTTGTGTACCCGTTGGAGGCGGCGTCGCCGAATGTAATGAACCACGCCACCGTGTGGCTCGAACATCCGATATAGGTTCGACCGCGACACCCCAGCGTATCTACAGATCAGTGCGGGACCGAGGGTGTGCACACCAAGATGCCGCTCGATCAGATTTTGTACGCGGACCATTCGCGGTAGCGCGCGCGGCGCAGCATCGTCTGCCGGCGGTGCCGAAGGCATGACGCATGCCGCCGCCATCGCCTGTGTAGCTCGTCCAACACGCGGCACGTCCTCTTCGGCCATCGCGGGGAGCTCGCTAACCAGCGCTATCAAATGGGCCGCAAGCACCCGGGCGCCTGCGTCGTCGAGGAGCGTATGTTGATCGTGCCGGAGACCCGCATCCAGCGCCGGTATGGCACCGCGGGGAATGAACAGGCCCAGCCAATCAATATCCGTACGCTGGACTGTGTACGCGCCCGCCAGTGAAAAGATTGAGGGAACACCAGCATCGGTCGCCAGTCGATCCTCCGCAGTCTGCGCAATCTGCCTGCCGCTTATTGTCACGTTGAAAACCCAATGGTCCAGATTGTCGCGGCGGACCTGAGCCGTGGACCGGGCGAAACTACCAGCAGGGACACGGATACGTCGCAACACCAGCCCACCCAGCGTCCACATGTCACAGTTCGCGCTGAAGCCGGCCTGGTCGTGTTCGGTGGGCGCGATGTCAAGCACTGGTGCGCAGTGCGCCTGGTAGGCATCGAACTGCTGCGAAGGCGGCAAACCATCCGTTGAGAATGTGAGCCGGATGCCCGAATGGCTTTTATGATGGGCGGTCGCCGCTTCGGCACGCTCGATCTGTAGCGATCGCATGATTGCGCCCTCCAGGAGCAGGTTCGGCTGAACCTGTTCGCGTGACGAAGCAGTGTCAATCTTTCCATAGCCCGGCAGCGTGACTGGCTGAACGACGATACAGCGAGCTGTAGAAAATACCGGAGAACCTGCACCGGGCTGATCTGACGGTGCAGGAACGGGCTGAGCACATCGCGGAGTGGGTGAAGCTGGCCGAAGAAACGAATAAAGGCGCAACTTGCGCCGATATTCAGCGCGGTCGTGGGCAACCCAAAGGCGGCATCAATGCTGCCGTTCGCGAACTTGGTATCGACCGCACGGAAGCCCAGCGCGCAGTAAAGATCGCCAGCCTGTCTGACGAAGCCAAGGCTGCTGCGCGTGATGCCGGAGTGGCAGACAATCGAACCTGCTTCTTGCGCGCAGCAGCGACCTGACCGTCGGCTAGAGCATTTCCCGTTCATATCGGAGCATATCCGGCAGCTGTGAGGTAATTCCGGCACTCCTCGGCGGAGAAGCTCGGGATGGCGTCGGCGACGGCCTGCCAGAGGGCAGCGACATCACGCGCTGCGACAGCACGAAGGATTGCCTTGAGCTTTGCGAAGGCCATCTCGATCGGGT
>JAFEFW010000250.1 GCA_018240405.1 Pseudomonadota bacterium | reverse complement strand
CATGGCCACATCGAGAGTATCCAGCAGGGCAGCGGCGCCGCGTTTTCCGCCTTCCCCGCGGAGAACGCGACCGGCAACTTCGTCAAGATCGTGCGTCGTGTACCCGTGAAGATCCTGATCGACCGTGGATTGCCGGAGGGCCGCTCGCTGCCCGTTGGCCTTTCCGTCGCACCGACCGTGACTGTTACGGAATGAGCGGCGGAAGCGGCTGGAAACCGTCCAGCAATCCCTGGCTGATCGCCATCGTCGTGACCCTGGGCGCGTTCATGGAGGTGCTGGACACCACGATCGTGAACGTCTCACTGCCGCATATCGCTGGCACGCTGTCTGTCAGCCCGGACGAGAGCACCTGGACACTGACGACGTATCTGGTGGCGAACGGCATCGTACTGACCATCTCCGGCGCGCTCAGCCGGCGGCTGGGGCGGAAAAACTACTTCCTGATCTGCATCGGCATGTTCACCGCCGCTTCCGCCGCCTGCGGCCTGGCCACCGAGTTCTGGCACATCCTGGTCTTCAGAGCGCTGCAGGGCTTCTTCGGCGGGGGACTGCAGCCGACGCAGCAGGCGATCATCCTTGACACGTTCCCGCCGGAGAAGCGCGCGCAGGCTTTCTCGTTGACCGCCATCGCCATCATCATCGCCCCGGTGCTTGGCCCCGTTGTCGGTGGTTATCTGACCGATACCTATTCCTGGCACTGGATCTTTCTGATCAACATTCCAGTCGGCATCGCAACATTCTTCGGCGTACTGCAGTTCGTCGAGGACCCGCCGCATGTCGAGCGCCAGAAGAAGACGGCACCGCGGTTCGACTATGTCGGCGTTGGCTTCATTGCCCTGGCGCTCGGCTGCCTGGAAGTTGGCGTCGATCGTGGCGAGGATTATGACTGGCTGGGCTCCTCGTTCATCCGCTGGATGGCCGTGCTGTCGGCACTCGGCTTCATCTTCGGCACGGCCTGGTTGCTGTACGCGCGCAATCCGATCGTCAATCTGCGCGTGTTCAAGGACCGCAACTTTGCCCTCGGCACGGTGCAGATCGCGCTGATGGGCTTCGTGCTGTACGCCAGCGCCGTGCTGATCCCGCAGTTCGCGCAGCAGCAGCTTGGCTACAACGCCACCTGGGCCGGCCTGGTGCTGGCGCCTGGCGCCGTGTTGCTGGCCATGCTGATCCCGGTGGTCGGCAAGATGCTGACATTTGTCCCGACAAAATACCTCATCGCCGGCGGCGGCCTCGCCCTGTCGCTGGCGCTGTTCTACTCCATGCATATCGTTCCCAACCTGGACTTCACTGAACTGGCGCTGATGCGCGCCGCGCAGACGGCGGCGCTGTCGTTGCTGTTCGTGCCGATCAGCACCATCACCTATGCAACGATTCCGCAGCATCTGACCGGCGACGCCACCGCCTTGTTCACCATGGCGCGCAACGTGTTCGGCGGCATCGGCATCTCCGTCTCGACGGCGCTGGTGCAGGACCACATGCAAATCCGCCAGTCGTACCTGGCGGAGCACCTGACGCCGACCAACCAGAACTACGTCGTGCTGCTGCAGCAGATCCAGCAGAGCCTGGTGGATATCGGTCATTCCGTTGCCCAGGCGGCGCAGATGGCGCCAGGGCAGGTGTTCGGGATCCTGCGCACCCAGACCGCCGTACTGGCTTATTCCGATGTATTCCTGATCACCGCGCTGATGTCCTTGGTGATGATCCCCACCGCGCTGCTGATGTCCGGCGGCAAGGCCAGTGGCGGGCCCGGAGGGCACGGCTGACCATCATGCGAAGAATGAAGCTGTGGCTCCAGGTGGCCGGCGATCGTCGGTCACGTACCGGCCCGTTGTCATGGCCGGACATGCCCCGGCCACCTGCGACTGATCCTGAATATGCCGCGCAGGTTGTGGCGGGCCGGGACAGGCTTCACAAGCTCTACACGGCGTGGGAACGAATTTTGGGCTTCTTTGCGCGCCGCAGCCGCACGTGCGCCCATCACGATGGAAATAGGCCGGGGCAGGGCGGGCCGCTGCTGGCAACGACGGCTGTGGCGTCTGTGCTTCTTACCCTCTCCGCGTGCACGGTCGGCCCAGACTTCCTGCGACCCAAGCCGCCGGACATTCCGGCGTGGCACGATACGTCGCTGCGGCCGAACAGCGCCGTCAGCCTGCAGACCAACCCCGATCCACGCTGGTGGGACCAGTTCAAGGACCCGGTGCTGACCTCGCTGGTCGAGCAGGCCATCAGCGGAAACCTGGATCTGCAGCAGGCGGTGCTGCGTGTGGTCCAGGCGCAGCAGGGCGAGGTGACGGCGCGCTCCGGCGGGCTGCCCAGTGTCGGCGCCAGCGGCTCCTTCACCCGCGAGCAGCTTGGCCTGCGCGGTTTGCTTCTGTCGCAGGGCGCCTATGGCCAGTTGAATGCGCTGGCGGATCAGAACTCGCCGCTGAACCGCATCAGCCCGGGCCTCGGCACCCGCACCGCCGACAGCCTGCGCGGTGCGCTGAACGATTTCAGCCAACCGGTGAACCTGTACCAGTACGGGCTGAATGCCAGTTGGGAACTGGATTTGTTCGGCCGCGTCCGCCGTGCCAAGGAGCAGGCTGGCGCGCAGACCGAGGCGCAGATCGAGGCGACGAATGACGCGCTGGTCATGCTGGAGGGACAGGTGGCCCAGGCCTATGTCACGGTGCGCGGCGCGCAGGCATTGACCCGCAGCCAGCAGCAGAATGTGCGCATTGCGCGGGAGGCGCTGAACCTGACGACGCTGCGCCAGCGCCAGGGCCTCGGGACCGATCTGGATGTGGAACAGGCCCGCACCCAGGTCGCCAACAATGAGGCGCTGCTGCCGGGCTACGAAAAGCAGGCAGAGCAGGCGATGAACCGGCTGAGCGTCCTGGTCGGACGACCGCCCGGTGCGCTGGAGCCGATGCTGGCGCCGGTGGCGCGCCTGCCGGTCATTCCGGGTCTGATCGATGTCGGTGTGCCCTCCACGCTGGCTCGGCGTCGCCCGGACATCAGGCAGGCCGAGGCGGTGCTGCACGCCGCCACCGCCAATGTCGGCGTGGCTACGGCTTCGTTCTATCCGGACGTTTCGCTAACCGGCAGCGTGGGCCTGCGAGCGACGGACGCGGCGTTCCTGACCAACTGGGCCAGCGCGTTCTACGCGTTCGGACCGAGCGTTTCGCTGCCGGTATTTCAGGGTGGGCGATTGACGGCAAATCTGCGGCTGGCGCGGGCACAGGAGGCGCAGGCGGCGTTGGCCTATCGCAGCACCGTGCTGAATGCGCTGCGGGAGGTGGAGGATGCTTTGGTTGCCTACCGCACCGATCGGGCGGCGCGCGAGAAGCTGGCGGTGGCGGTGCGATCCGGCGAGCGCAGCGTCTACCTGGCGCGCGATGCCTATGAGCACGGGCTGCAGGATTTTCTGACCGTGCTGGATGCGCAACGGACGCTGACGGCGTCGCGCCAGCAACTGGTGCAGGCCGACCAGTTGCTGATCAACGATGTCGTTACGCTCTACACCGCGCTCGGCGGCGGGTGGCAGGACAATGCGGCGACGACCGGTCCGGTCGAGCAGGCGCCGCCGCCGGTGCCCGCGGCACTGGATGCGCTGGGGGCGAAGGTGCCGCGATAGGCGGGGCGATCGGTCAGGCTGTCACTGCGCCCAGAGTCTGCAATAGGTCGTTCCGGCTTCCATATTGTCGCCGGCGCTGCCATCGGTTCCAACCTTGCGTACCCAGCCGTTCGGCTTTTCCGCCGACGGCGTCACGCCGCAATTGGTGTGCACCCAGTGGATGCCGTTCGGGAAGGGCTGACCGCAGAGTTCCAGTTTGTCGCCGACACGGATGGTGTTGAGCGGCGCCGGCACGCTGGTTTGGTTGCGGCGATACTGGTTGGCAAAGACGTTGTCGATGGCAACGTCGTACGACTTGCCATCGTCGCCGCGCAGCGTCAGGCGCGTGTGCGACAAATAAACACCGTGCCGCTTCTCGTGGCCGGGTGCGTAGCGTGGACCACGGATGACGGTGCCGGCCAGGAATGTGCCGGCATCCCGGTGGCACTGCGCGGCATCAGCCGCCGGGTCAGCGAGCGCGGATCCCGGTGCGGCCACTATCAGTGCGGCGAGAAGGAGATTTCGAGTCATCGGACCTCCAGGCGATTTCGTGCGGATGTTGCGCCGCCGGCGCGGCGTGGCAGGACGACGACATCTGCCATTCTGCCATCGCCGCTATACGCCACGACGGCCTGTCACAGCGTGAAATCTTGGACCGGTCGAAACCTCGTCTAGCCTGCTGCCATGAAGCGACCGATCAGCCGGCACACATCGGCCGCCTTTTCCATATGCGGCAGGTGGCCGACCTGGTCGAGCCGATGCACCACCGCGTCGTGCGGTGCGTTCGCGGCGTGCGCTGCCGGAACGACCTGGTCCTGGTTGCCCCAGATCACCTGGGTCGGCACCGGCGTCGCGCCGCCAACGGTCCAGGCCTGCCGACCGCCGGGGAACCAGGCTTTGGCGATCGTCTCCAGCGCCTGCGGCACGCCGTCGAGGCGCTTGAAGCGCAGCACGTCCTCCACCATTGAGCGGCTGACGGCGCCCGGGTCGTGCACCAGCAGGCGCAGTACGTCCTGCGCCTCCTTGCGGCGGCCCATGCGGACGAAGCCGTCGATGAAGGCGCCGTTGATTTCGGAGCCGAGACCGGCGGGAGCGACCAGGGTGAGCGTCTTCACCACGTCGGGGCGGCGGTGCGCCAGGGCCAGGGCGATGCCGCCGCCCATGGAGTGGCCGACGAGGTGCACCGGCTGGCCGACCACTTCCGAAATGAAAGCGGCGACGACGTTGGCGAAGGTGTCGATATCGCCGCCGCCGACATCGCGGCCCGATCCGCCGTGGCCGGGCAGGTCGAGGGCGATCACCCGGCGTTCGGCGGCGAGGCCGGGCTGCACGAACATCCACGAGTTCAGGTCGGCACCGAAACCATGCAGCAGTAGCGCCGGCGGGTTGCCGGTGCCGAGGTCGAGGTAGCGCAGGCGGTGGCCGGCGACGGTGGTTTCCTGCGGCCTGGGGGCGTTATCGGCGGATTCGGCTTCATCGGTGGGCACGATCACTTCGAAGCCGCCGACGAAGGTGTCGATGTCTGCCGCTTGTGTGTCCGCCGGGCCGGTGACCGCGAGCAGGGCGCCGATCGGCAGCGTCGTGCCTTCGGCGGCAATGACTCGCAGCAGCGTGGCGTCACGATCCGCCTCGACCACGTTGGTGATCTTCGACGTCTCTATCTCCAGCAGTTCCTCGCCGGGCTTGATGGCGTCACCTTCATGTTTGAGCCAACCGACGACCTTGCCCTCGGTCATCGTCAGGCCCCATTTCGGCATGGTGATGGCGGCGAGGCTCATGGCGCGATCATGCCATAGGCGTGGACCGCCATCGCTGCGTCGGCGATCTTTTGCGGGTCCGGAATGTAAAGCTTCTCCAGCGACGGCGCGAACGGCACCGGCGTGTGCGGCGCAGTCACCCGCTTCACCGGTGCCTTCAGCGAGCCGAACGCCTTCTCGGCGATCAGCGCGGCGATGTCCGAGGCCATGTTGCA
>JAFEFW010000024.1 GCA_018240405.1 Pseudomonadota bacterium | reverse complement strand
TTGTCCATGTCGGTGATGCCGGCCATGCGGCGCTGACTGTGGCAAACAACGCACCGACGGGTGGTTTCGGCGAAAATCTCCTTGCCGTTATCTCCGGCACGCCGACCGGAGGTCTGACACTCGGATCCACGACCGCGACCGGAGCGATCGCCCCGGGCAGCAGCGGTAGCCTAACGTTGGACTATTCCACAGCGTTGAATGGCGTAATTTCAGGACAGATCCATGTTGCCCTGACTTCCGATGGCGGCACTGGGC
Organism: Pseudomonadota bacterium; assembly: GCA_018240405.1. Taxonomy (GTDB): domain Bacteria; phylum Pseudomonadota; class Alphaproteobacteria; order Acetobacterales; family Acetobacteraceae; genus Rhodopila. The sequence goes on along the minus strand of JAFEFW010000024.1, from coordinate 26,078 downwards.
CAGGATCGATCGATGGGCTGGGCACTTCGGCGCTGCCGGCGCAGGACGTCGCTGTCAATGTTCAGGTCAACGCCTACGCGAATCCGGAGTTTCAAGCCGACAATGCGATCGGTTCGATAGTTAACGGCACTCTGGATATCGGCGCATTCCAGCATAACAGCGACGCGGCGATCTTCCATCTGGACATCGTCAACGACGTCACCGGCCCCGTGGACCTGCTGTCCGGCAGCCTGAGCAGCACCGGCGGCTTCCTGACGACAGGCCTGGGCAGCTTCAGCGGGTTGGGCGCCGGGCAGCACAACACCGCACCGACCTTCACGCTTGAGACGCTCAACAACGGCGTGGTGGTGCAGACCGTGACGCTGAGCTCAAGAGGATCGAATGCCAGTGGCTTCGATGCGGCGCTGCCAACCGAGACTCTGACGCTGATCGGTACGGTCGCAGATCTGCCGCTGCCGACGATCACCGTCTCGCCAACACTGACCAGCTTCCAGAGGCAGCCGACGCTGGTCGGACCAATCGCGATCAGCGACCCGAACACAGTGACGCAGGCAGTCACCGTGACCGTCTCCGACATTGTCGGGGCACTGGCGGCGAGTTCTGCTGGGCAGGCGTCAATACGGCAATCCGACAGCCACACGCTGACGGTGATCGGCAGCCTGACCGACGTCAACGCGACGCTCGCCAGCCTAACCTACGCCGCGGATGCACTGGGCAGCGACACGATCACCATCAAGGTGCGCGACCAGCACCACGCCGAGGCCACACAGACGATTGCGGTCACCGACATACCGGTCCCGAAGACGCAGGCGATCTTGAACGGGCCCACCAGAATGGTCGCAGTGCTGGACCGTCTGACCTCGGTCAGTGGCCTGCAGCTTGTCGATCCCGGCGCAATGGCGTCAGGCGAAACCATCACGCTGAGCTTCTTCTCCGCCGGCGCGACGCTTGTAGCGCGCGGCACCAGCAATGCGACAGTCACGGGCAACGGCACGGAGCACCTTGTCATCACCGGCACCGTGCAGGAGATCAACGCGCTGCTGGGTGATGACGTTGCCTACGGCTTCCTGGTCGACGCATTGAAGGACGGCGGCGTCATCGGCTCCCAGACAGCGGACATTCTAAAGGTAGAGACAGCCGAAGGACTGGTCACCGCCGTGGGCGGACCGACCGAGGCCAAGTTTTTCGAAGTCGGCGTCGAGAACGTTACCTACGAATTGCTGCGCCTGCTCAGCCTGATCCCAGGCAATCCGGAACCCAGCTTTGCCGAGCACATCAAGCGACTGGCCGAAATTATCTTTGGCAAGCCGGAGATCGTGCTGGCGGACGGATCGATCTACAACCTGGAAGCCGCCGGCGAATTCGTTCTTGCAGCATCCAAGCAGAATGGCGACTCCTTCCTTGTCGAGGCTCGATTACAGCCGGTGGAAGGCAGCAGCACAACCAGCGAGATGACGCAGGTGGCAGCCCAGGTTGGCCATGGGCGTGTCACCTTCGACATCGACAGAGCGTCGTTTGTTTATGTGAATGGTACCGCAACTACGCTGGGACTCAATGCGCCGCTGGACCTCGATGGCGGACGGCTGACGCGACTATCGGCGACGGATTACCAGGTCACCTGGAACACCGGCGAGGTGTTGGATATCCTCAACAGCGGAACATTCCTGAGTGCGGAGATCGCCGGTGGGCCCAACAGTCCTGACGGGTCGATTGTCGGCCTGATCGGGAATGGCGCGACGGCCAGTGCTAATTTCGTCCTGCCAAGCGGCGTGACCCTGGCGGCACCGCTGTCAGAGACTGACCTGCGGAGCTTCATTGATGCCTGGCGCGTCGTGCCGTCCGTCTCGATCCTGGATTACGAGCCTGGCCAAGACACGACGACCTTTACCGACCTGAACTTTGGTAAGACCCGGCTGACCCTAGCCGATTTACCGGCCAGCGTAGTGGCGAACGCTGCGTCGGTCGTTGCGGCGACCGGCGTCGCCGACCCGGGTGCGCAGCAGGCGATGCAGCTTGACTACATCACCAGCGGCGGTGACCGCGCCGCACTGATGGTGGAGGCCAACCTCTTTACCGGTTTGGCTTCAACACCATTGACCATGAGCCGTTCAGGTCCCGCGCCGCTGGTCGCCGGCGTCATCGCGCGCGATCCGATCATCGAGGCGACCGGTGCCACGACCACGCCGGTGGAGTTCGATGTTTATCTGACCGGCACGCGGGCAGTGGATACCGTCATTCCGTACGCGGTTGTTTCGGGTGGCGCGGGCTACCTGGATGGCTCGGCCTTTGGTGGCGCGTTTCCCTCCGGTTCCGCCACGATTGTGGCCGGGCAGACGCTGGGTCACTTCTCGATCAACCTGCCGGCCAACGCGCTGGGCACGCTGGCGACCGAGAACCTCAAGATACAGATTCTGGCGCCTACTGGCGTCGGGCTGATCAATGCGACGGCCCAGGCGACCATCGACCAGCCGATCGCAGGGCCACCGCCAGTGCCGGTACTGCGCGAACTGGCCAATCTCGGCACCTTCTGGCACGATGGCAACCACTACTACCTCAATCTGGGGACGATCAATTACGGCGATCCGCTGCCGCCAATCGCGTTTGCGATCGACAATGCCGGCACGATCGGCGTCGACAGCCTGACAGGCACCTTTGAGGTGCCCACTATGGCCGGCTTTAAGGTGACGGGCGCCAACGTCCCGCAGCCGCTCCGAGCAGGTGAATCTTACCAGGGGCTGAACGTTGCGCTGGAGTACACCAAGTTTGGGCGCAACGAGCAGACGATCACCTTCCGCCCGGTTGATACCAACAGCACGGGCTTCTCGGCGCCGCTGGCACCGATCACGCTGACCGTCACCGACACCATCATTCCGCCGGCGAAGCGCTACAGCTACGCCTACGCCGACGTTCACATCATCACCTATGACGGCACGTATTACGACTTCCAGGCCGCAGGTGAATTCACACTGGCAAAGTCGCGGCTGCCCGGCCACAGCTTCGATATCCAGTTGCGGCTGGAGCCATGGTCTCGCAGCGTCGGCGTAACGTACATCACACAGGCCGCTGTCGCAGTCGGTTCCCATCGCGTCACCTTCGATCCCGGCCGAACCAGCGTTGTGCAGATTGACGGAGCACCGACGACACTCAGCCTGGCCAATCCCCTGATCAATCTGCCGGATGGCACAGTGAAAGTGCTCTCGGAGAACGTCTACCGGGTCGACTGGAACACCGGCGAGGAAGCAACCTTCAGCATCAACGGCTTCATGATCAACGTGGCCGACGGAATTCCGCTGAGCTTGCCGCAGGCCTATGCGGGCCTACAAGGTGAGGCAGCCGGCCAGGCAAATGACTTCCAGCTTGCTGATGGCACAGTGCTGGAACAGCCCCTATCAACCACGGATCTGTATGGACGGTTTGCGGATGCCTGGCGTGTGACGCAGTCCAGTTCCCTATTCGACTATGAGGCGGGCGAGTCTACCGCCACATTTACGGACAAAGGCTTCCCGCTGAACCTCGTGTCGGTGAACGACCTGCCCACAGATGCGGTGGCGAAGGCAGAGGCATTGGTCGCTGCCGCGGGTGTCACGGACCCGAACATCGCCCGTGGCGCGGTGCTGGACTATCTCGCGACCGGCGATCACAGCTTCATCGCGGCGGCTGCCGACGTGAACGCGCAGCAGTTCATTACGGTCGGGCCGACGATCACGCCGGCCCCTACCACAACGCCGGTTGCCGGCGTCGTGGCGGAACTGGCGTCCGTGCTGGAGGCCACCAGCGGTGCAACGCATGTCGTGTTCGACGCCTACCTGACACGGCCAAACGCCACCGATACCACACTGTTCTACCACGTGGTCGATGGCGGGCTTGGCTTCCTGGGAGCTACGGACTTTGGCCTGACGCTGCCGGCCGGCACAGTGACAATTGCTGCCGGGCAGACGATCGGCGCATTCACCATAGATGTGCCGTTCGATGCGCTGGGGACCGACGCCGCGGCCAAGCTACAGGTGTCGATCGACGCTCCCGGGTCGGTGGTGCCGATCTTTGCACCTGATGCAGTGGCCAACATTGTCAACAACGACCCGCACGCCGGCGCGGCACCAGTGCCGGTGCTGTCGAAGCTGACACCGTTCGGCACACTGACCCACGTTGGCAATGCCTACACGCTGGACCTGGGCACGCTATCGATCGGTGAAGACTCACCGGTGATTCAATTGGCTGTCTCGAACGACGCTGATGCGCCGGCCGACAGCCTGAGCGGCGTTTTCGGCGTGCCCTTAGGCAATGGCTTCACGGTGATTGGCAACCATCTGGATGCGGCGCTCCTGCCGGGCCGGAGTTACACCGGGCTTAAGGTCGATGCGCTGACGGATCTTGCCGGCGACCATGTTGAGACCATGACCTTCTCGCCGCGTGCGGTCAATGAGAGCGGATATATCGGCACGATGGATCCGATCACCCTGGTGATCAAGGACACCGTCATTACACCTGCGGATCTCCGGCTAAATACGCCATCGACGATCATTTACCCTAATGTCCGCGTCGGCACGCCGGTCAGTACCGCACTGAGTATCACCAACATTGGCGCGCAAACTGGTGGTAGGCCGCTGGCAGTGACCGGCGACGCGTTCGGCTTCGCCACCGTGAACGGCGGCATCGTAAGCTTGGTGCCCGGCGCAACCGACATCACCAGCATCCGGGTCGGCATTGATACGAGTTTTGTCGGGCAGCTCGCCGGGATCGTCGAGCTTGATCCGGTCTCAAACAACCCGAACGGCACGACGACGCCGACCGCATCGACTGCGACGATAAATGAGTTTGTGTCCGTTTACCGCCTGGCCTCGGGCTCGGTTGCACCGATGACACGGTTCGTGCACGTCGGTGACACCGGAACGATTAATGCGGTGATCAGCAACACCGCGACGGCTGATGGCTACTCCGAAGCGCTCATTGCATCGCTGGACAAACTGACAGGCGCCTTCACTCCGTTATCCAGTGGGCCGACCGGTCCGATCGCCGCAGGCGGTTCCACGGCCGCCCTCAGCTTCGGCTTCAACGCGACGCAGGTGGGAACGATTCACGGCGACATCACCTTTGATTTGTTCTCTGACGGCGGAACAGGCTCGAACAGCATCGACGGCCTCGGCACCATGGCTCTGGCGGATCTGGCGGCACCGATCGATGTCATCGTCAACAACTATGCCACGGCTTCCATCAGCAGCGACAGGCTGCTGACCAAAATTGGGGAGCACAACTACCTGCTGAACCTCGGCACGGCGGCAATCGGCAACGGTGCGCTCACGGCCGGCCTGACGATCGGCAACACGGCGACCGGTCCGGCCGACCTGCTGGGCGGTCGTTTCAGTGTGCGTGGACCAGGCGTTTTCGCCGACACGGGCTTCGGGTTGTTCGGCAGCCTGGCGGCCGGCGATCTGCTGCAGGCCGGGACCATCTCCCTGTCCCGGAGCACGGCGGGTTTGTTCACACAGATCATTACGCTGGCGCCGACCGACAGTAACGCGTCGGGGTACTTCCAGCAGATGGGCGGGGAAACTATTACCGTCGTCGGCAGCATCGTTGCACCCACCGGGTCGGGCAACGGCGACGTGCACATGACGACATTCAGCGGCGTCAAATACGACTTCCAGGCGGTAGGTGCATTCGTGCTCGAACGGTCAACCGCACCCGGCAACGACATGGAGGTGCAGATCGAAACCGGCGGCGTGCACGGCGCGCTCAGCCTCACCACCAAGGTTGCCGCGCGGCTCGGGCCGGATGTCGTCACTATCGCCCCCGGCCGTGACAGCCTGGTCTGGCTGAACGGGGAAGCCGATACCGCACTGGGAACAGCCAACCCGATCCAGAACCTGGCCGGTGGACAGATCCGGCAATTGCGCCCCGACATGGTCCGGATCACCTGGAACAGCGGTGAAACGCTGACCATCACCCATCCATCCAAATTCGGCTCGATCGACTATCTCAACACCTCCATGGCGCTCGGCCCCAACAACACGCCAGGTTCGGTCGAGGGCCTGCTGGGCAGCTTCGATGACCCAGCGAGCGACATCCAGATGCCGGACGGCACGGTGCTCCTGCAGCCGGTGAGTAACGCAGAGCTAGTCGGGCCGTTCGCGGCGGCCTGGAGTGTCACGCCCGATACCACGTTGCTGGATGAAACCACCAACGCGATGCGGTTCCTGGCGAAGCCTGACGCCGGCGTGCTATGCGCGACAGCGGCTAAGCAGGTTCTGATGCCTAGCGGCGGCGTCGATACGCTATCGGACGCAAATCACGTGGGGGCGGTCTTTACCGGGACACTGTCGGATCTGGCGAAGGTGCTGATCGATTCATTCTCAAAGCAAGACGCCATCGACGTCACCGACCTTCCATTTGCCGGTGTATTGGCCAGCTATAGCGGCTCCGCCGACGATGGGCTGCTGCTGCTGAGCAATGGCGCGCAAACGGGGTCGCTCCACCTGTCCGGGTCGTTAGCGAATGGCACCTTCCATGTGGCATCGGACCAGCACGGCGGGTCGCTGATCACCTTCGGCTGACCGGGCGCGGCGGCTGACAAGCCGTCGTTGTCCTGCTTAGCTGCGGGGCATGGAAGACGACCTGCCGATTGTCGACGCGCATCATCACCTGTGGGATCTTGAGGGCAAGCTGCGCTACCCGTGGCTAAGTTCGAACGAGCACGGCTATCTGGGCGACCACTCGCGCCTGCGCCGAACCTACATGCCCCCGGAGTACCGCCGCGACACGGCGTTGCACAACGTAATCGCCACCGTGCACATCGAGGCGGAATGTGACCGGAGCCAGCAACTGGCAGAGACAGAATGGGCGACGCAGGTGGCGGCGGAATTTGGCATGCCGAACGCCGTCGTTGCGCATGCCTGGGTAGACACGCCGAACGCCGAGGAGATCATAGCCGCCCAGGCGGCCGCCCCAATGGTGCGCGGCATCCGCACCAAGCCCATCATTGCCGATGGCCCGAATGACTCCGTACGAGGGCAGCCGCGCAGTCTGCAGGACCCAAAATGGCGCAAAGGCCTGGCCCTGCTGACCAAGTACGACCTGTCCTGGGACCTGCGCGTACCGTGGTACCACCTGGAAGAAGCCGCCGAAGTCTGCCGCGAGCACCCGGATATGCGGATCGTGCTGAACCACACCGGCTATCCGCTGGATCGATCGAAGGAGCAGTTGGCGGTATGGAAGCGCGGCATGGAGGCGCTGGCTAGCTGCCCGAATGTCTGGTGCAAGATTTCCGGCCTTACGGTTGCCGGGCAGCCCTGGACGCTGCAGGTCAATGGATCGGTGATCCGCGAGACGATCGGCATGTTCGGCGTCGACCGCTGCATGTTCGCGTCGAATTATCCCGTTGACGGAGTGAAGGCGAGCTGGGACTGGATCTACTGCCAGTTCAAGTATGTCACTGCAGGGTTGCCAATGGAGGACCGGCGGAAATTGTTCGCGGAAAATGCACTGGCGTTCTACCGGATCGAGCTGGCGAAATAGGTTGAATCTAGTCTTACCGCGTCTTACCTTGCCGGTATGGAAACCACAAGGCTGTCATCGAAGGGCCAGATCATCCTGCCGAAACCGGTGCGGGATGCGCATGGCTGGGCGCCCGGCACTGACTTTACTGTAGAGGACATCGGCGACGGCGTGATCCTGCGGCCGGTGCAGCAGAAAGGAACGCATAAGCTGTCGGATCTGCTCGGATCCCTCAAGGTGGACGGGCCACCGCACACGCTCGAGGAAATGGACGAAGCCATCACGGCAGAATTACACGCCCGACGTGATCGCCGTCGATACTAATGTTGTTGTACGGCTGATAACGGCCGACGACCCACGACAGTCACTCCAGGTCGCTAAGCTCTTCGGGAGTGGTGAGATCTTTCTGTCCAAGACAGTCCTATTGGAAACGGAATGGGTTCTGCGCCGGCTTTACCGCTTTGACCGGCCAACGATTGTGCGCGCGCTGCGGAACTTGATCGATAGTTCGAATGCACGGTGCGAAGACGAGACGCGGGTGCGGCGCGCGCTGGCCTGGGCCGCTGACGGTATGGACGTCGCCGACGCGATGCATCTGGCGTCGTCGCCTCGGGCGGAGCGTTTTGCCACCTTCGATCGAGCGCTGATCCGATCGTCACGGAAGGCGGGAACCTTGCCCCTGGCGTCGGAGCCCTGATTGCCGCCGCCGCCACGCTGGCGTACTTCTCCGGCAACAACTTCGGAGGAAACCATGGACCTGAACCTGCGTGGCCGCACCGCGCTGATCACCGGCGCATCCAAGGGCATTGGCCTCGCCAGCGCCGAGGCACTCGTCGCCGAGGGGGTCAACGTCATCCTGGTGTCCCGCACGCAGGGCGACCTGGACATGGCACGGACCCGCATCCTGGGGCGGCATAATGTCAGCGTGCAGGTGCACGCTTATGACCTGTCGGACAGCCGCAATGTCGATCGCCTGGCTGAACAGCATGGCGACATCGACATCCTGGTCAACAACGCCGGTGCCATTCCTGGCGGCGATCTCTGGGCCATCGACGAGAAGCGCTGGCGCGAGGCCTGGGATCTGAAGGTCTTCGGCTACATCAACATGTGCCGGGCTTTCTATGCGGCGATGAAGCAGCGGGGCCGGGGGGTCATCGTCAATATTCTCGGCATGGCCGGCGAGAAGGTGGACAAGGGCTATATTGCCGGCTCGTCTGGCAACGCCTCGCTCATGGCGTTCACCAAGGCGCTCGGCGGGTCGGCCGGTGACGACGGCTTGCGCGTGGTGGGGATTAATCCAGGCGCCATCGCCACAGAACGGCTGGTCACGATGATGAAGGTACGCGCCAAAGCCAGCCTCGGCGACGAGGCGAAATGGGAGGAACTGATGAAGCCGCTGCCGATGGGCCGCGCCGGCAAGCCGGAGGAGATCGGTGCCATGGTGGCCTTCCTGGCCTCGGACCTGTCCGGCTACACCACCGGAACGATCATCACGATCGACGGCGGCGCCGCCAATCGGGGACCGATGTTCTGAACCGGCGGCGCCGCGTGGCTGAATGCGCCAATGTCACGAGCGTGACAGCGCGCTCAAACCGTCTGCCACGCGCTCCAACACGGGATCCCAAGCTCCCGCCGCCGTCTGCCGGAAGAGCCGCGCTGTCGGGTACCAGGGACTGTCCTCTCGTGACCGCAGCCACCGCCAGTCGGCGGCGAATGCCAGCAGAACCCAGGTGGGCTTTGCTAGCGCCGCCGCCAGATGCGCGACCGACGTATCAACGGAAACCACCAGATCCAGATTGGCAACGAGCGCTGCCGTCTCCTGGAAATCCGTCAGATGCACGGTCAAGTCATGCCAGTTCGGCCGGCCTGACAGTATAGCGCGGTCGTCGTCACCTGCGTCCTTCTGCAGGCTGAAGAAATTAACGCCAGGTGTATCCAGCAGCCTGAGGAGCCTGGCTAACGGGATAGAACGGTTCCGGTCATTGTTGTGCTTCGGATTGCCGCGCCAGACCACGCCGATCCGCGGCCGCACAATACCAGCAAGCTTGTGGGCCCAGCGCGCGACCAACGCCGGTGGCGGTGCCAGGTACGGCACCTCCGCCGGTATCGTGCGGTCATCTGTACCAAAGGCCAGAGGCAGCGACAGCAGCGGACACTGTACGTCACAGGGCGGAGCCTCGGCCGCGCGCGTGACCAGATGGTCGACGCCGGCAACGGACCGGAACAGCCGCTCGAGCGCTGGCGGGCACAGCAGCGTCGTGCACCCGCCTCTTTGTTTCACCATCGGCACGTAGCGCACGAACTGGATACTGTCACCCATCCCCTGTTCGCAATGCAGCAAGATGGACTGTCCGTTGAGGGCTGAACCATCCCATTGCGGTTGAGGATAACCGTGCGGCGTCGCTTCTTTGCGCCGCCAGCGCCATTCGTATTTCTGCCATCCGGCCGCGAAGTCGCCGAGCGTAAGCAAGGCGACGCTCTCATTGAAATGCGCCGCGGCTTGAGCTGGAGCGAGCCGCTGCGCCCGCCGGTACTGCGTGACCGCCGCGTCCGGCTCACCCTTCTCCAGCAACGCGCTACCGAGATTGGCCAGCGCGTCTACGTGGTTCGGATCGACGGCCAGTGCGTGCCGGAAATGCGCCTCCGCCTCACTCACGGCGCCCTGTTCTCGCTGGGCGCTACCGAGGTTGTTGAGCGCGTTCGCGTCGCCCGGCCGCAGGCGCAGTGCTGCCCGATAATACGCAATGGCGTCCTCGATCCGGCCGTGCTCCTTCAGCGCCACACCAAGATTCGTCATCGTATCGGAATCATTGGGCCGCAGGTGAAGCGCCTCGGTATAGTGCTCGATGGCTGCATCCAGCCGGCCCAGGCCGGCCAGCGCGGTGCCGAGGTTGTTCAGTGCCCGCGCATTGTCCGGACGCAGCCGCAACGCTGCCTCATACTGGGCTACGGCCTCCTCCAGGCGATCCAGAGCTTGCAGCGCGGTGCCCAGGTTATTGAGCACGTCCGCGTCGTTGGGCTGCAGCCCCAGCGCCAGTTGATAGCACGCCATGGCCGCTGCGAGGTTACCCTGCTGTTGGCGCGTCAGGCCGAGATTATTCAGCGCCTGCGTGGAATCCGGCATCCGCTGCAGCACTTGCTCGAAGCAGGTGGCCGCTTCATCCAGACGGGATTGCTCCCGCAGGGCAGCACCGAGATTAATGAGCGTGTCGAGGTGCTCAGGCTGCAGCTGCAGCGCGTGCTCATACGCATCGATCGCCTCGTCATGCGCGCCCAGAGCGTGCAGCGTCACTGCCAGACTGCGCGCAGCGTCGGTATTGTCCGGCGCCAAGCGCAGGCCGTCGCGGTAGATTTGGACCGCTTCAGCAAGCTTGCCCTCACGGTGCAAAGCATTTGCCAACCGGAACAGCGTCTCCGGCCAAGCAGGCCGCATGTGCAGGGCCTTGCGAAAGCAGCCGATCGCGTCCTCCGGCCGCCCGCGCGCCGCCAGCGCGTCGCCCAAATTTGCATGCGCTTCGGCGAAATCCGGTTTGAGGCGCAATGCCTGTGTATAGCGCTCGATAGCCTCGTCAAAACGGCCATCTGCCTGCAACGCATTGCCGAGGTTGTTCAGCGCCTGATGGGAACCGGGTTGCAGTTGCAGCGCGGCATTGTATGCGAGTATCGCCTCCGCCGGCCGGCCCTGCAGAGCCAGCGCGTTGCCCAGGTTGACGTGGGCCTGGTGGAAATCCGGGCGGCGCTGCAGCGCGCCGCGATAGGTTATGATCGCCTCGTCCAACCGTCCGGCCGCCTGGAGCGCCAGACCAAGATCGTTGGCTGCGTCCGGCCAGTCAGGCGCCAGGCGCATCGCCTCCCGATGGTGCGCGATTGCTTCGTCGATCTGCCCCTGCTGCGCCAGAACCAGCCCCAGGCTGTTCACCACGTGAGGCAGGCCCGGTCGGATCTGCAACGCCTGGCGGTAACAGGACGCCGCCTCTTCCAGTCGCCGCAGCGCATGCAAAGTCGTGCCCAGGTTGGTCCACGCATCCAGATACTCGGGCTTGAGCCGCAGCGCCTGCCGATAATGTCCGATGGCTTCGCTGCTGCGGCCCTGCTGCTGCCGGATGTTGGCCAGGCTGTTGTAATAGATCGGCTGCCGCGGGTTGCTCTCGATCGCCCGGGCAACCATGGCGGCGCCAGCATCTACGCGGCCGGTCTGGCAGCACACGATGCCAAGCAGGTGCAGACTGTCCGCGTGCCCCGGCTGCAGGTCGAGGATCGCCCGATAGAGCGATTCGGCCTCCGCCAGGTGACCGGCTTGTTGGTGCTGCACGGCTTGGTTAAGCAGATCGGCGACCTGAGCAGCGGCCTGCGAGGTGTCGGTGAACATGGAGCCTTGCCGAAGCTTTACAGGACGGTCCGCATAGTACGTCAGCGAGATCGCATCAGAGGTCCAGCAACCAGGTCTGCTCAATCAGGTCCGCCCCAAAAGCATGGTGCGGCGCCTCTTCAATCAGCTGGAAGCCAGCCGCCTGGTAGATTCGCCGGGCGGAGACCAGCACGTCATTGGTCCACAGCGTAAGCTGCCGATAGCCAAGGTCGCGCGCCCGCGCGATGCAAGCGTCCACTAAGGCACGGCCGACGCCCAGCCCGCGGGCCGACGGCTCGACATACAACATGCGCAGCTTGCCCACCGTCGGATCATCGCTCTTGACCAGGAAGACGGACCCGACAACCGAGCCGAGGCGTTCGGCCACCCAGGCATCCTCGTGCTCCGCATCGAAATGGGCGACGAACTGACTGGCAATGGCAGCCACAAATCCCTCAAACGTCCAATCCCAGCCGTACTCCTGGTGATACAGCACTGCTTGACGGCTGACGATGATGCCGAGATCGCCGACTTCCAGCGCCCGCAGCCGGAACGGCTCAGCAGCCGTATCGCGTGCACCGAGAATTCGCCTGATCTGCTGCATGGCTGCCGCGAGCCGATCACGCGCGGCCAGGTCAAGCGGCGCCAGGATGTCGTCCATAGCGTGGCGCGATCCGGCGTCGATGGTATTGAATACGCGCTGGCCGGCCGCGGTTAGCGCCAAGAGCTTATGCCGCCCGTGCGACGGGCTGATGCGACTGTCCAACAGACCGCGGGCGCGGAAGCGGGTGACAATGCGGCTGACATGCGCCTTGTCCATCCTCAGGCCCCGCGTCAGCTCCGCTGCCGTTTGCCCGCCGTTGCGCCCGAGCTCGTACAGGATCCGCGCTTCCGGCAGCGACAGGTTGCTGGCCGGCAGGTGCTCCGCCAGCAGGCCGATGATTTGGGTGTAGAAGCGGTTGAAGCCGCGGACCTCGTCGACCAGCGACATGAGCGCCCCCTTGAGTGTTGTCTGCGACAACATTAGCGTCCGCAACGACGTCGGGCAAATGGCTGCCTATCGGCCTCTGCAATGCAACTTGGGTTGAGACGCGTTGCAGAGCGGCCGAGGGGCCCCGTCATCTTGACGGGCGGACGGAGCCCGGTGCTAAGGCTGCTCGCCGGTGATCCATTTCCAGCCAGTGCAAGGCTGCAACATCGGCTGCGGGTCCTGCGCACCGGGACCGTAGCAACTTTGTTCATCCTCCTTGCTCGACGTTACGAGGCCGCGCTCATTGAAGAACACGGTCAGGCGCTTGTAACGCTGCTTTTCCATTGGGGCCGTTGGGCCGATCTGGCCGAGCCGCAATCCGCCGCTGCTGTAGCCGGTGGTCCAGACCATCCACCGGTCATCCGGCGCAGCACCGTCAGGATCGCCGAACATTCCGACCACCTCGTCACGGGTTGTCTTTCCCGGTGTCAGGCGCGCGGCCGCCGGTTCCTCGGCGCCGTTTCGCAGTTCGCTGCCCTGCTGTGACCGGACCGGCGATGGGCCGCATCCCACCGCCGCCGCGAGGCACAGCGCGCTGACGACAACCCTCGGGCCCCGCCAAATGCAAGCCGAGCGTATCCCCATCAATCGGCTCAGCACAGAAACATATTGGCGCGCCGCGGTCGCCGGGCCTGTTCATGCATCAATGCTGGGCTTGGGCCGAAGGCGGAACTCGTGTCCGCGCGGTCACAGCAGAGGAATGCAGCGCCGGTAGTAGCGCCGCTGGACAGGCTCCAGGTCATCGTTACCTTCTCCTTCGACGCCGCCCTGCTGGCCAGGCTGGAGCAAGGCGCTATCCGTCGTATCGCGCCATCCGCCGGACGGCTACGGGCATCCGTGCTGCTGCGTAGTATAGCTCGCGTGCGTAAGTGCCGGGGTAGGTATCCCTACTCCGCCGCATTGGCAAACCGCGCGGCGTGTTTTTCCACCTGGATCCGGTAATTTGCCCGGTAGCGGTCCGTCGCCTCCTGGTGCAGTGCCAGCGCGGCGGCACTGTGTTCCTCGCCGGGAGGGTTCGCCAGATCGAAATGGCCGTAACGGTCCTGTCCGCGCACCAGCATTGCCATGCACCGCACATCGCTGTCGATCCGAGCGCTCGGCGGCATGTAGTTGATCCCGATGCCAATACGTCGATGTTTGGCGCGGTTCGGCGCGGAGCGATGGATCGCCAGCTCATGGTGCAACGAAATCGAACCAGCCGGCAGCGCCATCGCCGTTGGCTTCGTGTCGTCGAACGGCTCCATGATCGTCTGGCCGGCCCGGTTTATGCTGTTCTTCAGCCCAAGCGGCGCGTGGTGGAGCAAACGGGGCTGACCGTGGAAGGAAAGCTGCTCCATGCAGCCGGCTTCCTCGGTCGCGTCGGTCACTGCCACCCAGGCACAGACAGAGCATTTCGGCTCCATGCCGAAATAGCCGCCGTCCTGGTGCCAGGCGGCGTAGGTCTCTGACCCGGCTTCCTTGATGAAAAAGGTCGAGGTCCAAACCAGTATGTCGGGACCGATGACGTCCTCGATGGCGTCAAGGATCTTCGGATGCCGCGCGAGATCGGCGATCCAGCGGGAGTGGTAATGCCCGTGCGAGCGCCATTTCGGGTCCGCATCGGCAACGGCGCAGCCAAGTTCGGCTTCAAGACGTTCCAAGCCGTCGAGGCAGGTTCTGGTTTCCGCCGGCGTCAGGGCCGGGAGCGGGAACAGGAAGCCGTTGTAGTGAAACTCGTCAACCTGTTGCTGGGTCAGCGCCTTCATCGTGCAGTCCTCCCGGGCGTTTCCACCAGGGAGTGTGCCGCATCGCGAAACTTCCGTCACGTCCAGGTCGGGTAAAGGCGCAGCAAGGCGTTCCGACGTCATCGACGCTTTTAGCGGTGCTGATGATCCCGACGATCTATGTGCTGATGCGCGACGCGGATCGCGCTGGTCACTTGGCCGGTTCGCAATACAACCCATGCAACGTATGCAGCACCGCCAGCACCTTGTCGTCGGTAATGCTGTAATGGATCCGCTTTCCCTCCCGTCGAGTGGTTACCAGCCCCTCGGACCGGAGCACCCCAAGCTGCTGCGACAACGAGGGCTGGCGGATATCCAGCGCTGCTTCCAATTCGCCAACGGACCGCTCCCCATGGCAAAGCTGGCACAGCAGCAGGAGCCGATCCTCATTCGCCAGCGCCCGCAGCAGGCCGGTAACGGTGCGGGCCGACGCGCGCATCTGGTTGAGGTCGAGCAGGGCAGCATTGGTCATGACGATCATTATGCAAGTTTACATTTTATCAATCAATAGAGTGTGGTGGCACTGCCGTAATTAGGCTACAGAGGCCACGGCGACATCGCACCGCCACCTCGAAGGAGGGAAAACAAATGATCGAAATGGTCACCAACATCGGCGACACCGACCGGTTCATCCGGTTTGCCATCGGCATTGCGCTAGTGGTCTTGGGCATCACCGGGAAGCTCGGCTGGCTCGGCCTCATTATCGGCATTGTGTTGGTTGCCACGGCCTACAAGCGCTTCTGTCCGGCCTACAAGTACTTCGGCTACAACACCCTGCAGAACAAGTTGCAGAAGTCATCTTAACCACGGGCGGGGCGCCGTAAGAGCGACCAGACGGCGCCCCGTGCGGTAGGCTGCTTGTCGCAGTCGCTTTGCGCAAACCGAAGCCTTGCTGCAGAACTCTGGTGGAGTTCCGGTGGTGAGAGTCTACCGACCGCTCCATAGCGCGGGGGCAACTGAGCGATGGGCTGCCGGTGGGGATGGCACCTGCCACCGAGACGCGTCCTGCGCTGCAAGCCGAAAATGGCGCGCTTCTGCGTAGTCACCTGCTGAATTCCGGCGACCCCTGCGGCCTGCTCAGCCCGCCAGAGATCGTCCCTCGGGTGGGCGCCGAGCGCAATTTTCGTGTCCCCAACCTCGTCTTTACCTGCGGGCCACCGTCGTAGAGGCTGACCGTGCCCGCCCCCGGTGCTGCTTATCGAGATCCGCTCGCCGAGCAAGGAGGCCGAGACGCGGGAGAATATCCGAGCTTATTCGACAATAGCGTCGGTGCAGGAAATCCTGGCACTACACGACACCCGGTTTAGGAGCGGACTGCCGCGCCGGTCGCCCGACGGAACCTAACCAGAATATCCAGCGATCCTGACCGCCACCGACGCCCTGATACTTGCGTCCATCGGCGTCCGCACCCATTTCACGGCGTCCTACCGTACGACCGGCCGGTACCCAGAGCCGTACGCGCCGCTATCCTGCCGCGGTGCAGCACGCTAAAAGCGCCCCCGAACTTCGAAGCGACAGAATCATGGCAAGCTATCAGTACGTCTATGTGATGAAAGACCTGACTAAGGCCTACCCGGGCGGCCGGGAGGTCTTCAAGGGCATTACCCTTTCCTTCCTCCCCGACGCCAAGATCGGCGTGCTCGGCGTCAACGGCGCCGGCAAGTCCACGCTGATGAAGATCATGGCCGGCATCGAAACAGAACACGGCGGTGAAGCCTGGGCCGCGCCTGGGGTCACCGTTGGCTATCTGGCGCAGGAACCGCCGCTCGACCCCACCAAGACCGTCGGTGAGAATGTCGAGGAAGCGTTCGCTGACCTGAAGGCTGCGCTCACGCGCTTCAACGAGATTTCCAACAAATTTGCCGAACCGATGAGCGACGAGGAGATGAACGACCTGCTCGCCGAACAGGGCGAACTGCAGGAGAAGATCGACTCGAAAGACGGCTGGGAACTCGACCGTAAGGTGGATATCGCACTCGATGCGTTGCGCTGCCCGCCGGCAGAGGCGCCCATCACCAACCTCTCGGGCGGTGAGAAGCGGCGTGTGGCACTGTGCAAGCTCCTGCTGGAAAAGCCGGACATCCTGCTGCTGGACGAACCGACCAACCACCTGGACGCCGAAAGTGTCGCCTGGCTGGAAAAGACGCTGCGTGACTACCAGGGCATGGTGATGGTCGTCACCCACGACCGCTATTTCCTGGACAACGTCACGAATTGGATTTTGGAGATCGAGCGCGGCCGCGGCTACCCGTTTGAGGGTAACTATTCGTCCTGGCTGGTGCAAAAGCGGAAGCGTCTGCAGCAGGAGGAGAAGGAAGAGTCGGCGCGCCAGCGCGCCTTGGCTGCAGAGTCTGAATGGATTGCCGCATCGCCACGGGCCCGCCAGACCAAGAGCCGCGCGCGCATCCAGCGCTACGAGGAGATGCTGCAGAAATCGCAGGAACTGCAGACGGGCGTCGCAGAAATCGTCATTCCACCCGGCCCGCGCCTGGGTAATGTGGTGATCGAGGCGGAGAACCTACGCAAGGCCTACGGCAACAACCTGCTGATCGAGGAACTGAACTTCAAGCTGCCCCCCGGCGGCATCGTCGGTGTCATTGGCCCGAACGGCGCCGGCAAGACAACGCTCTTTCGCATGATTACCGGGCAGGAGGAGCCCGATGGCGGAAACCTCCGCGTCGGCGACACTGTCAAGCTCGGCTATGTCGACCAGTCGCGCGACAGCCTCGATCCTAACAAGACGGTTTGGGAGGAAGTCAGCAGCGGAGAGGAAGTGATCTACCTCGGCAAGCGTGCCATTCAGTCGCGCGCCTACGTGTCCGCGTTCAACTTCAAGGGCTCCGACCAGCAGAAGAAGGTCGGCATCCTGTCGGGTGGTGAGCGAAATCGCGTGCATCTGGCAAAGATGCTGAAGGTCGAGCACAACGTGCTGCTGTTGGATGAGCCGACCAACGATCTCGACGTCGATACGCTGCGTGCGTTGGAAGATGCGCTGATGGAATTTGCCGGCTGCGCGGTCATCATAAGCCACGACCGCTGGTTCCTCGACCGCCTCGCAACCCACATCCTGGCGTTTGAGGGCGATGCACATGTTGAGTGGTTCGAGGGTAACTTCCAAGCGTATGAGGAGGACAAGCGGCGTCGCCTCGGTGCAGACGCTACCGAACCGCACCGGTTGAAGTACCGCCCGCTAGCGCGCTGATCGCGTTGGCGGTTTCCGCCACCCGTAATTGCACCGATCGATCACCGGGCAAAGCCCGGTGAGTCGTTTGGCGCTCTACCGGATCCAGGGACAGCAGCGGCTGGACTGGCAGTTTCGGTAGAAGTCCTGGCTTCACCGGTGGGACGTTGCGAACGGCCGTCAGGCTCTGAACTGGTTTTGGGATAGACTTCCTGTGGAAGTCCCGGCGGCCGACCAAACCCTGTCGTACGCTTATTTCGCTTCAGCGCCGCGGAGGAACCGGCCGCATTTGCCGGTTCTGCTAATGATCGGCATCATCAACCGACAGATTGTCGTGGCGCCAGACACGCCGCTGCTTGCGCGGCCGTTCCCATTTGCGGCGCTGGAAGGCGCTTGAGTGTTGCCTCGACGGGCCGCACGCCACAGCCGTATAAGACGGCCACGCTGGGCTTGGAGTTATCGATGCCGCACGTATGGCATTTTACCATTGTGGTTACAGGTGGCTTACTGGCGGCAATACTTCCGTCTGCCACCTTGGCGCAGCAGGATCCTGCAGCCGTCTTTCAGGTGCAATGTGCAGCCTGCCACACACTCTCTGGCAAAGCCTCACCTCGGATCGGCCCGCCGCTTAACGAGATCTACGGCCGCCGCGCCGGCACACAGCCCAGCTTCCGTTACTCCAATGCGCTTTCCAAATCGGACATCGTATGGGACGACGCAAGCCTTGATGCGTGGCTGGCCAGTCCACAGTCGGTTGTACCCGGGACAACGATGGTCTACCGTGTGCCGAACCCGGCCGCGCGAAAACTGCTTATCGAGTTCCTTAAGCGGCAGCAGTGAGGCATGCTGGCGTGCTCTCTATTGACGCCTCCGAAACGGTGCTGGAACGCACGCACTCCGGGCGGAGCTTCCGATTGTGCGTCAGGCGCAGCCGATGGCTCGAATGATCATGCCGACGCTGCCGCAACTGTCGTGTGCATTACCGTTTAAGGTGTGGGCACCGTAGCGGGAGGGGCCGACATCGTCGCCTGAACCGGGCGTGTCGGGTGAAACCTCATCGCCTGCTCAGCAATGTGGCGGCTCTCAGCTCCGCTGGTAGGGCCTACGGTCGTGCTTTATCTCCCCGTGCCATACACGCGACGCCAGCCAATGCAGCGCGGTTGCGCTGGTCTAGCCGTCGCCAGAATAACGCAGTTGCTCGGCGTGTCCCCGCATGTTACGTATTGCATACAATGCTGAGGTTAATGAGATCGGGTATGAAATTGCGCACGCTGGGCGTGGTGTCGATGCTTGCCATCCTGCTTGCAAACCACGGCGCTACCGCTGCCGATCCGCAGGTCGAGCGCGGCGGTTACCTTGTGCGTGTCATCGGCTGCGGCGACTGCCACACCCCCGGTCACTTCTTTGGCAAGCCGGACATGGCCAGAGCACTGTCCGGCTCCGATGTCGGGTTCGGCATCCCAAATCTTGGCGTCTTTGTTGGTCCCAATCTGACACCGGACAACGCGACCGGCCTGGGCAAGTGGACGAAAGAGCAGATCGTGACGGCGATCACCAAGGGTCAGCGGCCGGACGGAAGGGAGCTGGCACCGGTCATGCCGTGGCGCGGCTTTGCCAGCTTGACGCCGGACGATGCGATGGCAATCGCCGCCTACCTTAAGAGTCTGCCGCCTGTCGCTCACCAGGTGCCGGGTCCATTCGGCGTCACCGAAACGCCGACAGTTTTCGTGATGTCGATCATGTCCGGGCCGGCGTACGCGGGGTTGCCGAAACCGAAGTGAGTGGATTTGCGCTAACGCGTCAGGGCCGTGACGAAATCCTGCAGCCCCACCTGCCGGGTGGTGGAAGCGCGGGCGGTATGAAGGACTGATCGTACCAACGCCGTTGCAGCTGCGAGATCATCGTTCAACACGACGTAGTCGAATTCCGGCCAATGGCTTATCTCATCGCGCGCCACGCGCATGCGGCGCTGGATCTCCCCCGCAGCGTCGCCAGCGCGCCGGCGCAACCGCATTTCCAAAGCGTTCAAGTCTGGCGGAAGAATGAAAACGCTGACCACGTCCGCAGGCAGTTTTTCGCGCAACGATCGATGGCCCTGCCAGTCGATATCGAACACCACGTCACGGCCGGCGGCGAGGGCGGCCTCGACCGGCGTGCGCGGCGTGCCATAGGCATGCGTACCCTGAAGCACGCGCGCCCACTCCAATAGTTCGTTACGTATCAGTGCCGTCTGGAACTGTGCCTCGGTTAGGAAATGGTAGTGTTTGCCGTCGATCTCACCGACCCGTGGCGCCCGCGTCGTAACACTCACCGATCGTTCCAGATTAGGTTCGCAAGCAAGTAGCGCATCGGTAATCGCAGTCTTTCCTGCCCCCGACGGCGCCGCCAGGACCAGGCAGACTCCGCGGCGGGCGATCTGGCTCATTCGATATTCTGCACCTGCTCACGCACCTGCTCAACCGCCGCCTTCAACTTCAGGCCGGTGGCGGTCAGCGCGGTAGAGGCCGATTTGCTGCACAGCGTGTTGACCTCCCGGTTGAACTCCTGCGTCAGGAAATCCAGCTTGCGGCCAATGTTCGCTGCCTCTGCCAAGAGATCGCGGGCAGCCGCGATGTGGCTGGTCAGGCGGTCGAGCTCCTCGCGCACGTCGGACTTGCCCGCCAGCAGCGCCACCTCCTGTGCGATCCGCTCCTCCGGCAGTTTCGGTGCACTGCCCAGGAGTGCTTCAACCGTCTCAAGCATGCGGGCGCGGTGGGCGGCGGGCTGATCGGCGGCCTGCGCAGCGGCAGTATCCCGCAGCGTGGTGATTTCCTCCAGCAGCGCGTTGAGAATGGCGGCAAGCCGAGCGCCTTCGGCTTGGCGCGACTCGGTCAATGCGTCCAGGGCAACGATAAATCCAGCCTTGACATCCGCAGCAGCGGCGGCGACCTCGGCTTGCTGGTCCGCCTGCGCTTGGCGCAGGACGCCAGGCAGTGACAGCAGGCGCTCCGCGGCGGGCGGCGGACTACCGGGCAGGCGGCGGTGCAGGTCGTGTACGATGGCCATCACCTGCTCCAGCGCCTGCGGGTCGAGTTCGAGGCGCGCCTCCGTTTGCCGCTTGATAGTCAGGTTTGCGGAGACATTCCCGCGCTTCAACGTCTTGCTGGCGAGGTCACGCCACGCCGGCTCCAGGCTGTCCCAGCCATTCGGCAGACGAAAACGCAGATCGAGCGAGCGGCCGTTGACGCTGCGGAGTTCCCAGACCCAGGCGAGGCCGGCGCTGACTCCTTCGGTGCGGGCGAATCCGGTCATGGAGGCGATGGCGGCAGGCATGCGCGGTTCTTACTCCGGCGGACGGCGGACGCGAAGGGCTTGTCGCACGCCGCCGCCCCGCCCGATCATGCGAGCGCCGCCAGTGGCCGCTACACTCGCGTTTGGCATCTTCCCCGTGGCGCCAACCACCGCCTTCTTCATACTGAGTGTGTCGGCCCATACCGCGGCGGGTAGTCCTGCAGGCTCTTCAGCAGCGCGGCAATCACCGGCCCAGCAGCGGTCGGCGCCCAAAGCCTCTCAGCAAGCAAGACGTGAAAGCGATCGGCGACGATGCGTCCGGCTGTCCGGCCTTGCCCAAGCCTCCAATAGAAGGCGAAGGACGAATCCGCAGGATTGGCTGGATCCGTCGATGGCGAACATGTTGGCGCTATGGCGTAGATTTGTGGAGATATGCGCCCAGGCTGCCCAGTAGACGGATTCTTCAGGAGTTCCGGCGCACGGATGTGAGCAACTGCCAGTGCGCAAGTTCCAGACTGCCGCGCAGTGTGCTACCGATGCATCCTCGCACTGTGGAATCGACGCCGTCACATCCGGTCAGGTTGGCACCAGACGCTATGCTGGTCGGTGCTCTTCGGGTCCCAGCACCACGCATGGCGCCTCCCATGCGGCAGCGTCGACCGTACGGGCCCACAGCATTCGGTGGCTTCGCCGTGGCGGAAGACCCACCTGCGGTTATGGCCGTCCTTCGCCTGACCGCGGGACAATTCCCTCCAGACGCACAGCGTTGATCGTTGGGCGCTCGCGTCCGCGAGCCTGCTCTCCAGTGATCCATAATTCGATCTGCGCCTCGTGGGCTGGGGAAAGAACCGCCTTCGACAGTCGCAGACTCTTCAAGTCGACGTTCGCTGCGTAAGTTCGGCCAGACCGAACATCGGTCACCAGCCAAATGGCACACTCAGTTCCGCTGCAGGGGGTCGAGCGGAAAATCCGAAAGGAGCGCTGCTGCGAAATCGGCGGTGGCAGCGGCATTGACTCGTCCGCCTTGGCCGGGGAGTGGTCATCGCCCCCCGCGGCGGATGGTTTGGCGCCGCCCGCCGGGTTGGCCACCTCGTCGCCGGCTACCGGCCCGGGACTGACGCTCCCGACCGGCACCAGATCGGCGGCTGCCATCATCGGTGCAGCGCCGGAGGCGCACCGCCAGGACCCGGTGACATCAATCGTTCGCCCTGTCTGATCATGCCGTAGGTGCTGTGCGGTGAAGGTTCCACCGGCACCACCCGCTTCTACCGTCACTCGCAGGCGGAATGCCGGGTCGCTGGCGTGCAGACCCAGGAACACAAGATTGCCAATCGATACCTGCAGGATCGCCGCTGGCTGACTCTGGGTCCACTCGGTTCCCACTCGGCCGGCAATCGACAGGCTGAAGCCGAAGTCGCTCGGCTGCAGTAACATGTCCTGACGGCTGGCATTGTAGGTAAGCACCAATGTCTGCTCCGCACCGGAGGGGCCGAGCAGAGCGCAGCCATGGGTGGCATCCTGGCTCCGCTCCGTTTGCATGGTGGCGGTTTCGTCACCGGTGGTTCGCAGCGACAGGGTCATCGTGTCTGCCATGCCGGCAACGCCGGTCGAAAGCAGTAGGAGCAGGCCGCCGGCGCAGCGGCCCAGGAGCGATCCGAGCATGGCCACTACCTTCATGGCCGAGCGGCGCGCCGGATAGTTCGTTGCAGCAGGGTGTCGAGAAGTTGATCGCGCCAAACGCCGTTTCCACGAATCGGATACGGCTGCTAGTCAGGGCGGATGCCCACGTTGGAGATGGAGCGCGCCGCTGGCGGCCGTGTTGCAGGCGTTGACGAAGTTGGCCGAGGTCCTCTTGCCGGTCCAGTCGTTGCCGCCGCGGTGGTATTGCCGCGCGATACGCCGTTGAGCGTCATGGACCTGCTGGACGACTCCAAGAAGCTGACGCAGGCGCGGCGTCTGGTCGCCTATGAGGCACTACTGGCAGTGCGTGCGGACATCGGCATCGGCGCCGCATCGGTGGCCGAGATTGCACAGCTGAACATCCTGCACGCCGCCATGCTAGCCATGTACCGGGCCGTGTCTCGGCTGCCTGTACCACCAGACCTAGCGCTGGTGGACGGCAATTATCCGCCAAAACTAGCGTGCCAAGTGCAGTGCGTCGTGGGTGGGGACGCGCTCTGCTTGTCGATTGCAGCAGCTTCGATCGTCGCCAAGGTGGTGCGTGATCGCGGCATGCGACGTCTGGGCACGCGCTGGCCAGGCTATGGCTGGGAGTCGAATGCCGGCTATGCAACTGAGGTGCACCGGAACGCCCTGCTCGAATTCGGGCCGACGCCGCACCACAGAGCCGGCTTCGCATCGGTCGCGCAACTCGCTCTTATACCTTCGGCGCCAGTTGCGGCGCTTCGACGCGCGTCCAGGCGCGCTCGCTAGAGCATGCGGACGAGGATTTCTGACTTCGGCCTAAAGTTGCACGGCGTTTCTAACGATTGGCCGCAGCATGCCATTATTGGTGAACGCAAGCGCAGCTCATGTCGCGCATGAGAAGCGGAAAGGCATCCGCCCAATGCCTCGCGTTCGGCACACCGCATCTGCGGTTGACGTGACTTCGAAGCGCCGGTCACGATTAACCCGTTGTCATAACCTGTCCGCCATTCTGAAAGGGCCGGGATACCCGCCGTGGACACTCTGGAGCTTCCGCTGGACCAAATCCTGCGCGGAGAGTGTGTGCAGTTGATGCGCATGCTCCCGGACGCATCGATTGATTGCGTCTTCGCGGACCCTCCCTATAACCTTCAGTTGCGGGGCGAGCTCCGGCGTCCAGACGATAGTTTGGTCGACGGGGTCGACGACGACTGGGATCGATTTACCGATTTTCCAGAATATGATGCGTTTACGCGAGCTTGGCTGGCGGAGTGTCGGCGCCTGCTGCGTAAGGACGGCACGATCTGGGTGATTGGCGCCTACCACAACATCTTCCGCATAGGGGCCATTTTGCAAGATCTGGGCTTCTGGATCTTGAACGACGTAATCTGGCGGAAGTCCAATCCTATGCCGAACTTCCGCGGCCGCCGGTTTACCAATGCCCATGAAACGCTGATCTGGGCTGCCCGCTCTAAGGACTCGCGGTATCGCTTCAACTATCAAGCGATGAAGACGCTGAACGATGACGTGCAGATGCGCAGCGACTGGTTTATCCCTTTATGTACCGGTCAGGAGCGACTGCGTAATGACCACGGACTGAAGCTTCACCCGACGCAGAAGCCCGAAGCGTTGCTGCACCGTGTGATTCTGTCCAGCACAAACCAGGGCGACCTGGTGCTGGACCCATTTGCCGGCACTGGCACGACCGCCGTCGTAGCGAAGCGGTTGAGGCGCCATTTCATCGGTATGGAGCGCCACCCTGCCTATGTCGAGGCGGCGATTGGGCGAGTGCGGCGGACGCGGCCAGTCTCGGTGGAGGGCGCAACGGCGGCGGCCAGTAAGCGTGATGCGCCCCGGGTTCCGTTCGGCAGTCTAGTTGAGCAAGGGCTGATTGCACCCGGTACCGCACTGTTTGATCGCCAGCGGCGGGTGACGGCGGTGGTCGGGCCGGACGGCTCGCTGAGTTCCGGAGAGCTCCGCGGCTCGATCCATAAGGTCGGCGCGTTGCTACAGAACGCCCCTAGCTGCAATGGATGGACATTTTGGCATTTCGAGCGGGACGGCATCCTGGTTGCGGTCGATGTGCTGCGGACGCAAGTTGCCGCGATGGGAAAATCGGTTGGGGCATAATCGTGCCACGACAACCAGCGCGGAATTATGACCAACAGGAGGTGTCAGCGTCCCGACGTCGGGACAGCCACTTCTCTGGAAGCGGCATTTTGCTCTCCGAGCTTTGACCGCCATACCAGGTTGGGACGGTGCCTGCCTTTGAAGGGCCGCGACGGACGTATCGCTAACCGCCCCAACCGACCTCTCAGTTTGGTCCGGGGTTTGATGACCTGGATCTGCGCTGAACTGCCATACGCAGGTGGACGCCGTCGGGGATGATAGGATGGCCCTTGGTCAATATCGGAATACCAAGAGCAGCAGATGTCGGTCTTCCACGTTTAGACACTGTAGGCAGCCCCAGCGTCTCTGAGATGCCGGGCGCACCACGTAGAACAGACGGGATGCCAACGCATTTTGCACTCGTAGGGAGGCGAATGATCTCTGACAGCAAGCGTCCCGTCCTGGAAATAGCGGGTAGCCCAATGGCCTTCGAGAGAGATCGGTCGCTTCTTGTCGCCATCGGCAGTCCAACAGCTTTGGACAGTGATGCGGAAGCCTTTGCCAGCAAGCTGATACGGAGAACATCCGATAGCGGTGCCGCCGTCCCTGACAGCAAGGGCAGGTTCAGCATTTTAGACACTGGAGCAGCCGATCCAACCAGCAGCTTCAGGCCCAAAGCCGAGGACAGTGGCCGTTTATCATCCCAGACAGGCGGGGAGTCCCGTCGCTCCTCAACCCCGCTAGCGATAGGCTGGAACTGATCCATGACCTTCTGTGCTCTGACAGCCGTTCCCCAGGGAGCACGGACAATCACCAGCGAAGCACCGTTTGCAACACTGTCCGCATAGACCTTGGCGTGAGCCCTTAGGATAAGGGCCGACATGATGCGCGCAGTGGTCGCAGAGACGTCGTCGCCGGCGGCTCTGACGACTGTAATCGATGCTGCAGGAAACCCCTCCGCTTGTAGCGACCCTGCCGCTGCCGTCGCGGCTTGCGGTGTCGCAAACATGCGCGCAATCTGAGTCGTCATGACCTCTCCGCCTCCGGCCGGCTGTCCGGCTTCTTCGCGGTGCAGGAGCGCACCGCGCACCCGTTCCTGGACGTATTACAACTATCAATCACATTTGAAAAGCAGCAAGCGAGCCCGGCACGCCCGCTTACGCCACCTATTCGATCATAATAATCAGACCGGATCCCACCCAAACACATCGCCCGAGCGGTCGAGCGGCATGAAAGCCGCCT
>JAFEFW010000249.1 GCA_018240405.1 Pseudomonadota bacterium | reverse complement strand
GACGGACCGGCAATGGAGTCGATGCCGACGCGGCCGAAGACCTGGCGTTTGGCCTCGGCGACATAGGCGTTGCCTGGACCGACGATACGGTCCACCGGGGCAATGGTGGCAGTTCCGTAGGCCAGGGCGGCGACGGCCTGAGCACCGCCGATGCGGTAGATTTCGGTCACGCCAGCGCGGCGGGCGGCGGCCAGCACCAGCGGATTCAGGTCGCCGCCGGGTGAAGGGACGCACATGGCTATGCGCCCGACGCCCGCGGCCACCGCCGGGATGGCGTTCATCAACACCGACGACGGATAGGCTGCCTTGCCGCCGGGCACGTACAACCCGACAGCGTCGAGCGGGGTCCAGCGCATGCCCAGTGTGAGGCCGGCGGCATCGGTCATGCGCAGGTCCTGCGGCAGTTGGGCGCGATGGAACGCCTCAACGCGCCGCGCTGCCAGATCAAGCGCGTCTTGCAGGTCCCGCGATACGGACGTAACGGCCGCGTCGATCTCGACGGCGGATACGCGCAGCCGGTCAGGCGTCAGGGTCTGGCGGTCGAAGCGGGCGGTGTAATCGATGACGGCCGCATCGCCGCGGGCACGCACCGCCTCGATAATCGCGGCGACCGCGCGATCCACGGTTTCCGTGGTCTCACGGGCCTGCGAAAGTAAGGCTGTGAACGCCGCCTCGAAGTCAGCCTGAGCGGTGGAAAGACGGATCATCGGCACCGTCTAGCCCAGAGGCCGCGGATTGTCATGGCAACACAATCCGCGATGATCGGAGCATGGCGAGCCAGCCGCTATCCTACCGCATGGTGCTTGGCCTGCCGGGGCTCCGCCTCTTGCTGGCGGCCATGCTGCTGTCCCGGCTGGCGAGCCGGATGCTGACCCTGGCGATCGTGCTCTACGCCCTCGACCGGTTCCAATCGCCAGTCATCGCCGGCTGGTTGTCGTTCGCGGCGGTCGCGCCGGGCCTGCTCGTGGGTCCCGTGGCCGGGGCGGTGCTGGACCGGGTTGGACCGGTGCGCGGCATCGCCGCGGACATGGCCGCCGCCGCCGTCCTGCTCCTGGCGCTGGCTGGGCTCGACGGTAGCGGCTGGAGCAATCCGCTCGCAACTGGACTGATCGCGGTGCTCTTGTCGCTGACAAGTCCATTGGGCGCTGTCGGCGTTCGCGCGCTGCTGCCACGGCTGGTGCCGGCTGATGGCATCGATCGGGCGAACGGTCTCGACACCGCGATCTGGGCCCTGGTCGACGCGACAGGGCCGGGCCTTGCTGGTCTCATTGCCGGCTTCGTCGGAGTGGCGCCTGCACTGGTGATGATCGGCGGCATCTATGGTCTGGCCGGGCTAACGGTAAGCCGGGTGCGCTATCCTGCCGCCGTGGCACCGGCGCGGATCAGACTGCTGAGCCACGCCGCCCAGGGCATCCGGCTCGTTGTCTTCGGGCCGACGCTGCGCGGGCTAGCCGTGTCCTACTCCTTCTATTTGGCCGCGTGGGGCATTTTGGTCGTCGCCATCCCGGTGCAGGCCGTCCAATCCTTCCCACCGGGTTCGGCGGAAGCGACCGCGGGGCTGCTGTGGACCGGCGCCGGCGTGGCCGGCGGGCTCAGCGCGTTGCTGGCGGGTCATCTGAGAACGGCAGGACGTGAGCGCACGGTGCTGGTGGTCGCCATGGCGCTGTCGGCGCCTGCCATTTGGCCGCTTTGCGCCGAATCTGGCGTCGCGGGCCTGGTCGCCGGTCTGATGCTCTGCGGCTTGTTGGCCGGCCCGGTCGACGTTGCTGTCCTGACGCTGCGCCTGCGCCGGACCCCAATGCGCGATCTCGAGCGCGTTCTCGCAGTGTCAATGAGCGTCAACCAGGCTGGTTTCCCGCTGGGGATGGCACTGGCCGGGCCGCTGCTGACCTGGTCGGCGCCGGCCGCCTTCGCGGTGGCGGCGGGTGCGCTGGTGCTGGCGGCAATCAGCGCTCGGGTCCTGATTCCGGCCTGCGACGAACGAAGCTGACCGATCAGGCGCCGGCGCCGCCTTCCAGCGCCTTACGGAACCGCGCGATCCATGCGCCGACTGCCTCCGGCTGCGTCTTCAGCGCGGTGCGATTGACGATCAGGCGGCTGGTGACCTCGGCAATGGTTTCGGTTTCCACCAGCCCGTTCGCGCGCAGCGTCGAGCCGGTCTGCACGAGGTCGACGATCAGCCGGCACAAACCAAGACCCGGCGCCAGTTCCATGGCACCGTTCAGGTGCACGACCTCGGCATGGATGCCACGGCTGGCGTAGTGCCGGCGCGCGATGTTCGGATACTTCGTCGCCACCCGCACGCGCGACCAGCGCGAGGGGTCGTCCGAGCCCGCGGTCTCCCGCGGCTCCGCAACCGAAACCCGGCAGCGGCCGATGCCGAGATCCAGCGGCGCATAAACCTCGGGATAGTCGAACTCCATCAGCACGTCGGCGCCGCAGATGCCGATATGCGCCGCGCCGAACGCCACGAACGTCGCCACATCAAAAGGTCGCACTCGCACCACATCCAGCAGCGGATCGTCGGTGGGAAAGCGCAGCCTCCGGCTATCCTCATCCTCATAGTCCGGCGCCGGCACAACCCCGGCGCGCGCCAGCAATGGCCCGCACTCGGACAGGATCCGCCCCTTCGGCAGCGCTAGGATCAACGGCGAAGTCAGTTCCGGCCCCAGCGAGGCCACAGGAAACGGCGCAGTCATGTACACTCCGGCTTCATGGTTCGGCGTTCGGCTGTGGGGTTCTGACGAGGGGGTCGCTGACCCCCTCGACCCCCCGGCAAAGGGGCACGCCCCTTTGGATCCCTGTCCAGGGGTGGTGAGGAGAGGGGGCGACACAGCGCTTCCAACCGGCGCGTTCGCCCTCTCTCCTCACCACCCCTCAATGGGTTCTAAGGGCGTAACGCCCTTAGCGGGGGTCCAGGGGGCAGAGCCCCTGGTCAGCCCCACAACTCAGAACGCCAAACAATGCAGCGGCGTTTACAGCACCGTCGCCGGGTCCGGTAGCCGTGCTGCGGGAGGCTGGGTTGCGCGGGGGTTTCGTGGGGGCGGCGGATGGATTATGGGTCGGGGACGGAGGAAACAGTCATGCAGCACGGCACCTACGAACATATTGGCGTGGAGACGCAGGGTCACATTGCGATCATCGAAGTGCGTCGCGGGCCCAACAATTTCGTCGACACCGACATGGTGGGTGAGATCGCCGACGCTCTGGAGATCTACGACCGCACACCGGAGGTCCGGGCCATTGTACTCTGTGCGGAGGGCAAGCATTTCTGTGCCGGCGCCGATTTCAGCAGCCGCGGCCCGGACGGCGTTGCCAAGGCAACCAAGCGCGGCCGCCACCTCTACAAGGAGGCGCAGCGCCTCTGGCGCACCGGCAAGCCGATCGTGGCAGCGGTGCATGGCGCGGCGATCGGCGCCGGCCTCGGCCTCGCGGTCATGGCGGATTTCCGCGTCACCTGTCCGGAAGCGCGCCTGTCCGCCAACTTCACCCGGATGAACTACCACCCCGGCTTCGGTCTGACCTGCACGCTGCCCCGCCTACTCGGTCTGCAGAAGGCGGCAATGATGATGTACACCGGCCGCCGCGTCACCGGTGAAGAAGCACTGGCCATGGGCCTGGTGGATTACTGCGTGGCGCTGGATCAGGTTCGTGCCAAGGCGATCGAACTGGCCACCGAAATTGCGGAATCCGGCCCGTTGGCCATTGTCGCCACGCGCGAGACGCTGCGTCGCGGCTTGGCCGATGCCGTTGCCGCGGCGACGGAGCGCGAGTACGAGGAGCAGGACTGGCTGCGCAACACCGCCGACTTCCGCGAAGGTATCAAGGCGATGGGCGAGCGTCGCTTGCCAAACTTCCAGGGCCGTTAAGCGCTTTTTAAGCATTCGTTCGTAGGAGGGACTCTCCCGCGAGCACGATCGTCTACGGCAAGCGGCCGCCGGCGATCGCGTTCTGCCCGAAGCGAGGTCCCTCCAATGAGCCAGTCGCTGCGCTATCCGCCTGTCCAGTTCGCGCACCTGGTCGAACACGCTCATAACCGAGCTCTGGCCGCCGCTGCAGGCTTCGCAATCCGCTCGCCGTGGCTTGCGCGGCAGACGCGCCGAGCGGTGCTGCTGGTGTGGTGGACGCTGACGTTTCAGCTTCATGTGCATGCCCGCTATTGGGTGCGTGCGCGGCGCCAGCGGCGGGATGGAACGCAGATCGTGGCGGACCCAGTCTTGGAAACCATCGATCCTGCTACACTCATCGTGCCTCTGGCGGAGACGCCGCTGGTTTCGGTGATCGTTCCGACCTACGGCCAAGCCGACTACACGCTTCGCTGCCTTGCCTCGATCGCCGCCGCGGTGCCGGAGGCACCGATCGAGGTGCTCGTCGTCGATGACGCCTATCCATTCCCGCCGGCAATTGGTGATGAACCGCCGACGCCGCTGCACCCGGTACGCGGCATCCGGCTGATTCGCAACGAAACCAACATCGGCTATCTGCGCAGTTGCAACAAGGCGGCGAGCGAGGCGCGCGGGAACTATCTGTATCTTCTTAATAACGATACACAGGTGCTGCCGGGCTGGCTGGATCCAATGTTGGCGATATTGCGGGCGCGACCGGATGTTGGCCTGGTTGGTGCCAAGCTGCTGTACCCGGATGGCAGGTTGCAGGAGGCCGGTGGCATCATCTGGGACGATGCCACCGGCTGGAATTTCGGCCGCGGCGACGACCCGGCTAGCCCGGTCTATAACTACGTGCGTGAGGTCGACTACTGCTCCGGTGCGGCGTTGCTGATCGAGCGCGCATTGTTCCTGCGCCAGGGCGGCTATGATGAGCGCTACGCACCGGCCTATTGCGAAGACTCGGACTTGTCGTTCCGCCTGCGGGAGATCGGACTCAAAACGCTGTACCAGCCGGCCTCGCGCGTCGTTCATTACGAAGGCATTTCGCACGGGCGGGACACGGCCATCGGCATCAAGGCTTATCAAGTGGCCAACCGAAGCCGCTTCGTGGATCGGTGGGGACACGTGCTGGCCGCAAGCCACTACCCCGCTGGCCAACACGTACTGCGCGCCCGTGATCGGGCGATGCATCGTCCTGTCGTGCTGGTGGTGGATCACATGGTGCCGGAACCGGACCGGGATGCCGGTTCACGAACCATGGCGGGGTTCCTGCGCGCGCTGCTGGATGACGGGATGTCGGTCAAGTTCTGGCCGCACAACCTGAGTTTCAACCCCGGCTATACGGACACCCTGCAGCAAATGGGGATTGAGGTGATGTACGGCGCCTCCTTGGCCTCGTTCGATGCGTGGATGCAGGCGAACGGCCCCGAGATCAGCACCGTGCTGCTCAGCCGTCCCGATGTGGCGGAGGCCGCCCTGCCCGCGGTCCGTCAATACTGCCCGGGCACGGTCGTCTATTACGGCCACGACCTGCACTTTCGCCGCATGAAGCAACAGGCCGAGACGACCGGTGACCAGGCTCTCGGCCGGGCCGCGATCCGCATGGAGGAGCGGGAGCGCCGGTTGTGGCGGCAGGTCGACCTGTCACTCTACCCCTCGGCCGAGGAAGCCGACATTGCCAGGGCACTGCAGCCT
>JAFEFW010000248.1 GCA_018240405.1 Pseudomonadota bacterium | reverse complement strand
ATCGAAATTTCACCAGTGGGAAAAATTCACCGCTGGGGAAATTTCACCACTGGGCGGATGCCCGTACCGCGGATCGATTAGCCCGGACATCCGCTAATGTGCTGCCTCATCCTTGGCAGCGCTTTGTCACGGCACGGTGGGGCGAACGCCTTACGCGGACAACCAGGCAGTTACGCTTTCCGGTTTCGGCAGACCGCCGGCGTGAACCACCTTGCCATCGACGACGATACCGGGCGTCGAGGCAATGCCGTAGCCGGCGATCGCCGCCATGTCCGTTACCTTCTCGACTGTGACCGGAATGCCGAGGCGGTCAGCCTCTGCTTGCACCATTTCGGCTGCCGCGACGCAGCGTTTGCAGCCCGACCCAAGAACCTTGACCGTTTTCATAAGAAACTCCTGCTGTTCAGGTGAACAGCGCGTTGAACAGGAAGCCGACGGCCATGATGCCGACGGCGACGACGGCGATGAATACGCCCATCAGGCGCAGCGTGAGGACCTTGCGAAGGATGATCATTTCGGGTGCTGACAGCGCGGTCACGGCCATCATGAAGGCCAGGACCGTGCCCAACGCAGCGCCTTTTCCCAGTAGTGCCTCCACCACCGGAATGATGCCGGCCGCGTTGGAGTAGATCGGGATTCCGATCAGGACCGCCGCCGGCACGGACCACCAATGTCCCTGTCCCATCACCTCGGCGAGCAGATCCGCGGGCACATAGCCATGGATGAAGGCGCCGGCAGCGATGCCGAGGATGATCCACATCCAGACGCGGCCAAAAATGTCGCGCATTGCCTCGGTCCCAGCGCCGATTCGCTCCGCGAGCGTCAGAGTCTCGCCGGGCAGGTCTACAGGGGCAGACCGCACCTCGCGCACCCATTGCTCCAGCCAGTGGTCGAGGTGCAGGCGCCCGATAATCCATCCGGCGAGGATTGCCACGGCCAGGCCGAATATCAGGTAGGTCAGAGCCATCTTCCAGCCGACCAGCGCGAACAGCAGGCCCAGAGCGACCTCGTTGATCATCGGCGACGCGATCAGGAAGGAGAACGTGACGCCAAGCGGCACGCCGGCGGACACGAAGCCGACGAACAACGGCACGGCGGAACACGAGCAGAAGGGCGTCACGATACCCAGGCCCGAGGCTGCAACGTTGCCCAGTCCCTCACGCCGTCCGGCCAGGAAAGCTCTTGTTCGCTCAGGCGAAAAGAAACTCCGCACGACGCCCATGACAAACACGACGAGCGCCAGCAGCATCAGCACTTTCGGCGTATCGTAGATGAAGAAGCGGAGCGCGTCCTCCAGGTGGCTGCCATGGTCGATGGGCAGCACCGATACGGCCCAGGCAGAGAACGGCTCCAGTTGCCGGTAGACCGCAACCCAAATCAGAAGCGCCAGTGCCGTGAGCGCCACTGGCTGCACCTGGCGCAGGAGCGAACCCTGCGGCGGCGATGCGAACGTTGAGCTCGTCATGCGGCGATCCTTTCAGTCTGCGGCGCCAGCAAGAGCGCTGCCTCGACAAGGGACACGACGGCGCGGGGCAGATCGGGGGCGCGCCGGTAGCGGACCCACTGCGCATCGCGGCGATCGACCACCAGGCCCGCCGCCTTCAGTGTCGCCATATGGCGGGACATGCGCGACTGCGTTGCCTCGAGCTTCGCCATGAGTTCGCAGACGCAATGCTCCTGCCCGTCCCACAGCAGGCCAATGGCGGCGAGGCGGACGGGTTCGGCGAGCGCGGAGAGGATGGTCGCTGCGTTGCTCATGCGCATTATATGCGCTTCCGCGCATATGTCAGAAAGCGCATTTCCCATGCCGATGTGACGCGACAGTAGCGCGGCCGGCGCATGGGGTATTTTTGAGTACTCGCCGGCGGGTGCGAGACGATCGGTCAGGCTGGCGCACCCGCCTCACGCGCAGACCCCCGTGACAGGCAAGACCCGTCACGGGGGCATTGGTAGCCGCGCATTCAGACCGGGGCGGCGCGGCAGGCTTTCGTCAGCCGCAGCACTTGGGCGCGCAGCACGCCTCGCCTTCGGCGGGTTTGCGCGCCTCCACGATGGCCGACGCGACATAGTCCTCAATGCCGCGTCCAGGCGCCCAGGTCGCGATCAGGTCGCGGCTCTCCTCCTTGACCGTTACTTGGATGTCGCGGAAGCCGGCCGCCTGCAGCCACATCTCCACCTGCGTGGAGGGTGCAGCGCCGGCGACGCAACCGCAGACCAGCGCCTTGTCGGCGGCCAGGTCCATGGTCAGCGGCTTGATATTGACCACGTCGGAAATCGCCAGCCGACCGCCTGGCTTCAACACGCGGAACGTTTCGCGGAACACCTGCGCCTTGTCCGGCACCAGGTTGATCACACAGTTGGACAGGATGACGTCGGCGGTGTTGTCGGCGATCGGCAGATGCTCGATCTCGCCCAGGCGGAACTCGACGTTGGAGGCGCCGACCTTGGCGGCGTTCTCGCGCGCCTTCGCCACCATCTCATGCGTCATGTCGACGCCGATGACATGTCCTGACGCGCCGACCTGACGCGCAGCGAGCAGGCAGTCGAAGCCGGCACCGCTGCCGAGATCAACCACAACCTCACCGGGCTTCATGGCGGCGATGGCCTGCGGATTGCCGCAGCCGAGACCCAGATTTGCGCCTTCCGGCACCGCGGCGAGGTCTTCGGCCGAGTAGCCGTATTCCTGCGCCTTCTTGTCGAACGGCAGCGCGGTGCCGCTGTCGCAGCAGGACGACGAGGCGCCGGTGGCGATGCTGCCGTAGCGGGCACGAACCATGTCTTTGACGTCTTCGGCCCCATACACTTGTGTGGGCATAGCTCAGCAACTCCTTGTTGCAGTTGGTAAACAGGACGGCTGGGCGGCCGTTGTCGGCCCGCCGCAGCAGTTTTCCATCAGATAGGCCAGCAGCCCGTTCATCGTCGGATAGGCCGCGGCGTAGATCAGCGACCGGCCGTTGCGGGTGACTGTGGCGAGGCCTGCGGTCTTCAGTTCCTTCAGGTGAAACGCCAGCGTCGCCGACGGCAGACCAAGGCGCTCGCCGATCTGGCCGGCCGGCATGCCGTCCGGACCGGCCTGGATCAGCAGCCGGAAAATGTCGAGGCGCGTCTCCTGCGCCAGGGCACTCAGCGCGACCAGAACGCTTGATTTCTCCATAGATGTGGAGATATAGAATTGAAACGGCTTGGTCAAGCATTTTACGCCGGGTCCGGGGCAGACAGGGGGAGCACGCCATGAACCAGAGCGGCGCGATGGCCAGTGATCAGGTCCAATCGCCAGCGCGGGTCAGCGGCGGCTGATGAACACGATCATGCCAGGGCGGCGTTTCTCCGTTGGTAGTCAGGGCTACGTGGCGGCGATCGTTGCCGCGCAGGTGCTGACACAGATCGGGGCCTTCACGCTGCCCGCGCTGCTGCCGGACTACATTGCAAGCTGGAACCTGTCTAAGACCGAAGCCGGATGGCTGGTGGGTGCCTTCTTTGCGGCCTATGTGCCGGCGGTACCGGTGCTGCTCGCACTGACAGACCGGGTGCCGGCACGGCGGATCTACCTGTTCGGCACCGGCATGACGGCGCTGGCGCATCTTGGCTTCGCCGTGCTTGCCGATGGGTTCTGGGTCGGGCTGGCGATGCGCGCGCTGGCCGGGTTGGGCTGGGCCGGCGCCTACATGCCGGGCCTGAAGGCGATCGCCGATCCGCTGGAGGGTAACGCGCAGTCGCGTGCCGTGTCCTGGCACGCCGCCGGTGTGGGTATCGCTGGGGCCGCCTCCTTCGCCGTTGCCAGCTTCATGGCCTCCATCGCCGGACCCTCGGCCGCGTTCCTGTTCGGTGCGGCGTCCGCGGCGGGCGCTTTTGTCATTGCGGCGCTGGTCATGCCGGCGATGGTGCCGCCGCGCCAGGCCGCGCCGAAGGGCCGGTTGCTGGACTTCCGGCCGGTCCTGCGCAACCGCAGGGCCATGGCCTGGATCGCCGGCTATACGGTGCACACCTGGGAACTGGCGGCGGTGCGCGCCTGGGCCGTCACCTTCCTGGCCGCCACCTTCGCCCGGCTTGGCGCGCCGGCCTGGATGCCGGGACCGGCCGTGATCTTCACACTGATCGGGCTGGCCAGCATCGCCGTGTCGATCTCCGGCAACGAAACGGCGCAGCGTTTCGGCCGGGCGCGGGTCGTGGCCTGGGCCATGAGCGTGGCCGCTGTCCTGTCAGTCCTGACCGGCTGGACGACCGGCTTGTCGCCGGTGCTCGCAGTCCTGGCGGTCGTTTGCTGGAATGCGGCGATCTATCTCGATAGTTCCGCGCTGACCGCGGGGACGGTGCAGGCGGCCGACCCGGCGCTGCGCGGCGCGACGATGGGCCTGCATTCCATGAGCGGATACGCCGGCGGCTTCCTCGGCCCGCTTGGCGTCGGCATCGTGCTGGATTTGTGCGGTGGCGATAGTGTGCTGGGCTGGGGCTTCGCCTTCGGCCACCTGGCGATCGTGACGCTTGCGGGGCTCGTGACCCTGCGCCTGCTTGGCCGTCCGGGCGCCGGTCAGCCCGCGGCGCGCGGCTCAATACCGCATCAGTAGCGGCAGGTCGGCCTTGGCGAACATGGTGCGGGTGACGCCGCCGAACAGGCGCTCGTGCCACGCGGCGTGGGAGAAGGCACCCATCACCAGCAGATCGGCGCCAAGCCGGCGCGCCTCCTGCAGCAGCCGGTCGCCTACCGAACCGTCACCGGCAACGACGATATGCGCTTGGGCAACGATGCCATGCTCCGTCAGGACCGCCGGCACCTCGGCGGCAGCGTTGGCGCGCAGGACGTGGACCTGCTGCGCACGCCGCAGGATGGGCAGGCTCGCCAGCACGGCCTTCGCCGCACGCTGGTCGTCCTTCCAGGCGATGGCAACGATCCGGCCGAGCGGTGCATCGAAGCCGGGGGGGACGAGCAGGACCGGGCAGTCGGCGCTGAACAGGGCGGCGTGCAGGCAATCGTGCATACGCTGCGTCTCGTGCCGGCCGGGGCGGGCGATGACGATCGCATCGGCCTGGCGGCCTTGGGCGGTGACCGTCTCGGCGGCGTCGCCTTCGACGTCGGTCCATTTGATCCGCACGCCGTGATCTGCGGCCCGCGGCACCGCCGCCTCGGCAATGATCCGCAACTGTCCGGCCCAGTCTTCCTCCTGCGCCCTGATTTGCGCCGCGCGCTGCGCCGTCAGCACCTCCTCGGTCGGCATGATGGCGGCGGCCGGCGGCATGCGCACCGCCAGCGCCTTCAACCGGCCGCCACCCATCAGTTCCAGGAAGCGGGTTGCCGCCTGCAGCAGTGACTCCGCCCGGTCAGGCCGATCCATGACGGCAACGACGACCCGGCCCTGATCAACGCTCCCCGGCACCTTCGCCGCCGCCTGGGTCTGCGGGATCGCCGCGGCGGCGTAGTGGCCGACGGCGACGGCGGCGAGGCACAGTACGACCGACAGGCCGATATTGCCGAGGGCCTGTGCCATGCGGCCGTCGCGCGCCAGTTCCAGCGTCTGCAGGCTGAACGAGGAGAAGGTGGTGAAGCCGCCGCAGATGCCCACCATGACGAAGGCGCGGGCGTCGGTCGGCACGGC
>JAFEFW010000247.1 GCA_018240405.1 Pseudomonadota bacterium | reverse complement strand
GAGGCAATCGCCGCACCAGGGAACAGCACCGACATATCCAGCAGGTCGCGATGCTGCGCGTTCGTTTCGGTATCGAGGAAGTGCCACAGCACCAGGGTCGACGGCTCCTCCTGCTGGCCTTGCAGCAGTTCCTCCCGGCTTTGGTAGCGGTGCCCGTCGGTGACGCGTTGCACCGAGTCATACCCGGTGCCGGTGCGCGCCTCAAAGTCGTCATCGTTGAAGAACGTCGCTGCCAGCACGGTGGAGCCGGTGCCGTAGGGATACGCCTCCAGCGTGATCGGCAGGCCCTGCGCCTGCGCCTTGGCGACGATGCGGGCGCAGCGCTCGACATCGGTTTTGCTGGAACTGTTGAAGTGGCAGATGTGCATATGCGCGCCGGTGGCGCCGGCATAGCCAATCAGCCGCACATAGGCCTCGGCGGCGCTTTCCGGATCGATATTGGCCATGTAGGCGACATGGGTGAAGGTCGGCACGCCACGCGCCGCCGCCAGTTCGCACACCGCGACAAGCTCCTGCACGCCGGCGCCCGGCGCGTAGGCATTCAGGATACCAATGCCGATCCCGCCTTCGTCCAACCCGCGCTGCAGCCGATCGAGAATGCCGGCCACCTCAGCCGGGCTGGCGACGTTGTCGATCCAGCGGCGGTCGCGCATCGCCTGGCCGAATGCCTCCAGCGAAGATTCCGCGTTCGATCCTGTCATGGCGCCGATGCGGCCAAACGCCCAGTTGACCGAGGCGCCATAGTTCAAGACGCGCCCCTGCGCGGCCTGGCGGGCGTACCAGGCCGACACCGGCATGACGCCGGCTTCCAGATCCAAGGAGGTGGTGACACCGTCGAAGGCCTGCATCCGGTCGGCGGCGACGGACTGGCCGTGCGCGTGCAGGTCGATGAAGCCGGGCGCAACAACCAGGCGCGAGGCGTCGATGGTCTGTTCGGCGCTCCCCAGGCCGGTGCCTACCGCAGCGACCTTGCCGTCCTGAAGTGCCACGTCGCAGACGGCGTCGAGGTTGCTGGCCGGGTCCACCACCCGCCCGCCGGAAATGATGACGTTGCCCATGTGCCTGTCCTTGCGCTGGATTTCGCCGTCTCCGGCCGTCCGGCGCAGTTTGCAGCTTGCAAACCCGGCGCGCCATAGGCGGCCAAGGCGATCGCTTCCGCCACACAATGGCATTCCATCCAGCCGGCCGGCGGTGGACTTGTCTCGGTCGACGACCAGACGGCGTGTGGGACCGACTCCTCTTGCAGTCCGGCGCTGAACTCGCGCGTCGGAAACTCCGCGCCCAGCTGACATTCGCAAAGGTCATGCCAGCGTTCGACCACTTGGCCCCTGCATCACGTTCTCGCGGATGGCTTCGTTGACGACCATAAGCGCCAGATAGGGCACGCCGCGTCGGCGCGGCAGCTCACCCTGCCGGACGAGGTCCTGCGCTCTTCGATAAGACACTTGGAAAAGCTTGGCCCTTGGCCAGTGACGCCACCCGTCTTCGCAACTAAATCCTTGATCGTTTCAAGCGCTGCCCTGGCTGTCGATCCAACCTGCTCGGCAATTTCTTCAAGCAACGCGCCGGACTGCCTTCTGCGGGCTTGGTTTGCGGTTGCCGGATTGTTGGATCCGACAATGGCGGCCGCAAGAAGCTGAGCCGCTGGCGCTCCTTCGAGCCGGGTCTCGCCGCGCCCCATCAAGCGCCGAGGACGATGCTCCGGCCGCTGCCTGCACACTGCAACCCGGAACCAGCACATTCACCAGCCGCCAGTGCTGGAAGCATCGGCGCGCAGCATCAATCATCGGCGGTTTCATCCGCTTGACCGCCACAACCGCACCAATCGAGCGGCCGATCCGCCCGGCCGACAAGCGCCTACGCGCAGAGCCCGCCGTGTAAGCCTGTCACACCAGTGCCGGCGGAACCGGCCCCCGGCGGATACCCCTAGCGTTCGTCGGAGTCGGTATCCGTTTCGACCTCGATGTCGCCGCCGATCGCATCGGCGTCGTCTTCCAGGTCGTCGGTCTCCTCCAGCACGTCTTCGCCCTCGACGTCCTCGACGACATCCACCTCCACGTCCACGTCATCGCCCACCGGCACGGGCTTCTTGACGCGCTTGTCCTCGGCGACATTACCGCCGGTGCGCCGCGGACGCGGCTGCTCAATCGGCTGTTCCGTGCCGCACTTGGGGCAGATCGCGGGAGATTTCTGCAAATCGTAGAACCGCGTGCTGCAGGCGACGCAGACGCGCTTCATGCCGAGTTCAGGCTTGGCCATAGGCAAAACGCCCTTTGTGACTGATGTCAGGCAAATCGAGCGGGGGGCCATGCCACCGCGGCGCCGCGCTGTCAAATTGCTTGTTGGCCAAGCGGCGGTTTGCCTGTAGGCGCGGGCCGAACGCGACAGACCTATCGGACCCGTCCTCATGAGCCACGCCCCTGCCCGCCCCCTGACCTCCGCCCGAGCCACAGGCCCGCTGCACGGCACGGTGGCGGTGCCCGGCGACAAGTCGATCAGCCACCGCGCGCTGATGTTCGGCGCGCTGGCAGTCGGGGAAACCCGCATCACCGGCCTGCTGACCGGTGAGGATGTGCTGCGCACCGCCGCCGCCATGCGCGCGCTCGGCGCCGAGGTGACGCACGATCCGGACGGCACCTGGCGCGTCGCCGGCCGCGGCATCGGCGGCCTGACCGAGCCCGAGGACGTGCTGGACATGGGCAACTCCGGCACCGCTGCGCGCCTGCTATGCGGCATCCTGTCGACGCATCCGCTGTTCGCGGTGATGACCGGCGACGGCAGCCTGCGCCGGCGCCCGATGAAGCGTGTGACCGACCCGCTCACCGCCACCGGCGCGGTTTTCATGGCGCGCGAAGGGGGGCGTCTGCCGCTGGCGGTTCAAGGCGCCCGCGATGCGTTGCCGCTGGAGTATCGCGTACCGGTGCCCTCGGCGCAGGTGAAGTCGGCGCTGTTGCTGGCCGGACTGAACGCACCAGGCATCACGCGGGTCGAGGAGCCGGAGGCGACGCGCGACCACAGCGAGAACATGCTGCGCCATTTCGGTGCCAGCGTCCGGGTCGACGTTGCCGGCGCCGGCCGCATCATCGAATTGCAGGGCCAGCCGGAACTGCGCGCCGCCGACGTCGCGGTACCCGGCGATCCGTCCTCGGCCGCCTTCCCGCTGGTCGCGGCGCTGCTGGTGCCCGGCAGCCAGGTTACCCTGCCCGGGGTCGGGCTGAATCCGCTACGCACCGGCCTGTTCCTGACGCTGAATGAGATGGGCGCCCAAGTCGCAATCCGGAACCAGCGGACCGAGGGCGGTGAACCGGTCGGCGACCTCGTCGTCACCGGCGGCCCACTCAAGGCTGTCGACGTCCCGGGCGCCCGGGCGCCCAGCATGATTGACGAATACCCGATCCTCGCCGCCGCCGCCGCCTGCGCCACCGGCACCACACGCCTGTTCGGCCTGAAGGAGTTGCGGGTGAAGGAGAGCGACCGGCTGTCCGCCACCGCGGCCCTGCTGTCGGTCAACGGTGTTAAGGTCGACATCGAAGGCGATGACATGATCATCCACGG
The DNA here is from genome assembly GCA_018240405.1 of Pseudomonadota bacterium. GTDB lineage: Bacteria > Pseudomonadota > Alphaproteobacteria > Acetobacterales > Acetobacteraceae > Rhodopila. The sequence continues at coordinate 2,045 of JAFEFW010000247.1, read as the reverse complement.
CACCGGCGCCCCTCCCCCCGGCGGCGGCCTTGTGGCGACGCATATGGATCACCGTATCGCCATGTCGGCGCTGGTACTCGGCCTGGCGACGCGCGACCCGGTGCGCGTCGATGACGGCGCCTTTATCGATACCTCCTTCCCCGGCTTCGTCTCCCTGATGAACGCCGCGGGCGCCGCAATCTCGGCCGACGCATGAGCCGCAAGCCCATCATCGCCATCGACGGCCCCTCCGCCGCCGGCAAAGGCACCCTGGCCCGGCGCTTGGCCGCAGAGTTCGGCCTGCCCTATCTGGATACCGGCCTGCTGTACCGGGCTGTCGGCCGGCGCGTGCTGGATGCCGGTGAGGACCCGTCGGATGCGGACGCGGCGACACGCGCCGCGCAGGCGCTGCAGCCCGAGGATACGCAACGCGATGACCTGCGTGGGCCGGCGGCTGACGCTGCGTCTTCGATGGTGGCGGCGATCCCCAGCGTGCGTGCCGCCCTGTTGGCGTTCCAGCGCAATTTTGCCGCTGCCAATGGTGCCGTGCTGGACGGGCGGGACATCGGCACGGTGATATTCCCGGACGCGACAGCGAAGCTGTTCATCACCGCGAGCCCGGTTGAAAGGGCACATCGGCGCTGGCTCGAATTGCAGCAGAAGGGCACGCCTGCCGACCTCACAACGGTGCAGGCGGACATGCAGGCGCGTGATGAGCGCGACTCGAAACGAGGCGCCGCGCCACTGACCGCGGCTGCGGATGCGTTCGTGCTGGACACGACCAACCTGGATGCCGATGCCGCCTTTGCCGCTGCTGTGGCCGCGGTGAAGACTCGCCTGCGCGGGTGATCGCAAGCGAGCCTTTGCGCGCGCCGAATGCCGGCAAGCCGCCATCGGTTTTTGCGCCAGACATCCAAGACTTACCAGTTGATAACAGCAGAAACAAAAAATCGCCGCCAGCGGTGCTGGCACCGTGAACGCGCCTTGAGTGTGCCGCCCCATGCGTATCGGCTGATCATAAACTTCGCTGGCAAAGGTTGGCGATTTCGTGACGCGGCGCCTAAGATCGCGCATCGGGCTCCCGAGGGATAAATGGTAGAACCGAGCAGCAGGCTTGGTGGAATGACCCAACCGTTGGCGCCGCTGGACCATGTCGTCGTGCGGCTGCGGCTGATCGGCCAGATGGAAGCGTGGACGATCCGCAGTGAATCGGTGCTGCCCTCGGGCCGGAAGACGCGTGCGCTTCTGGCCGCCGTCGCCATGTCGGCCCCACGCCCTGCGCTCCGCGGCAAACTGGCTGAATTGTTGTGGAGCCGGCGGCCCGAAGAGCAGGCACGCGCCTCGCTCCGGCAGGAGATTCATCGGCTGCTGGAGGCGCTCGCTCCGGCCGAGGCCGACGTGCTGATGATCACGCGTGATCATCTGACGTTGCGTCCGGGTGCGGTATGGATCGACGTCGAGGAGGTGATGCGGGCGACCGTTACCCAACCAGCCTCACTGTCGCTACTCGATGGCGAGTTACTGGAGGATTTGGACGGGGTCGACCCGAATTTCGACAACTGGCTCGCCATGGAGCGCGAGCGCCTGCGTGACCGCGCTCGCACCATCGCTGAAGCCATGCTGAAGACCGATCTGGAGCCGGAGGCCGCCATTGCCGCGGCACAACGGCTGCTGGCGATCGACCGCACCCACGAAGGCGGGTGGCGGGCATTGATGCGCGCACACGCCGCCCGTGGGGAGCGCGGCCTGGCGGTACAAGCCTATGACCGATGCCGCGCGACGCTCCTCGAGATGCTGGACGCCGCGCCGTCGATGGAAACGCAGAAGCTGCTGAATGAGCTTCGGGGTCCGTCGGGCAGCCGGCTGCCGCTGCGTCCGCCGGCCCCGCCGCCGGCCGTGGACGATGAAGCGGCCGAACCGCTTGCCGAACCGGCGTCGGTTACCCGGCGCGGTGGTACGGCGGCACCCCGCGGCGGCGCCCATATCGGTGTCATGCCGCTGCGCCTCGTCGGCCTGGCGACGGAGGACAGCCATCTCGCCGTGGGCCTGGCGGATGAAATCACCAC
>JAFEFW010000246.1 GCA_018240405.1 Pseudomonadota bacterium | reverse complement strand
CCACACAGATGCATGTGGTCTGCGCATCGCAGTTCGTTGCCCTCATACGTAAGAGGCCGTCACCGCACCGGTTGGGCTCGGCTCGGGGAGAAACCAGGTGAACAAGCAAGACGAACATCTAAGTGAGCCCAGTTGGCACCTTACTCACCGAGACGCGCTACGCCTCCATTATCAAGCCACGCTTGATCAGGATCGCTTGGTTTGGACAATTTATGATTCGCCATCTGCATTTCCAGGAAAGTTGGTTGCGATACCAACGTTGGTTCCTCGGGCGATTACTCTGAACTGCCACCTTGAAGCCGGAACGCTGGATCAGCTCCGTGAGCTGCTTCCACCAAGGCTCAGGCGCCGCGGCCGCGGCATTGACGACGACCCGTCGCTGGTTGAGATGTGGTGGTGATAGCGTGCCTCGCTGCTCTCTGCCATGGCCACCGCGGCACCCGGGGAAAGCTTACCCAGCGGGAAGGGACAGGGTCGGTATACGCAGGCCGTCGATCCGGATACGTAGGCTTGCGGCGCTCGCTCCAATCCCGTCGCTGGCAAATTCAGCTATCGGCGTCGGTAACAATTGAGCCTGCTTGAATATTATCACTTAGCGATCTGAAACTATGATGAGTGTGCGCGGAGGCCACTCGCTACGATATGCGGACCGGACCGGCGAACCGGCCGCCGTTGCCCGCGTTAAACGGATTCTGTTCTCCGAGGTTCCCATGGCATCTGACAGAACCAGAGAAGACATCCGTGCAGTTATGCGCGGCAACGGCGATACTGCTGAGGACGTGGCCCAGATCCTTCACCCGCTGATGACGGCAGATGATGTGAACCGCTATCTCACCGGCCAGCCTGCGCTGAATGAGGAGGCGCGCGGGATTAACGTCGACAAACTCATGGCTGACTATTCCGGTTCGACGAAGGAGGTCGAGCAAACCCACGCCAACGATCTGGCCTGAGTGATCCCGAAAGCTCGTCATCATTGGCACGCTAGCCAATCCAGCACAGCCGCGGCGTCGGTATCGTCCAAAATCGCGTTGCCATCGAATTCCGCTGAGCGCCCGCCGAACCCGACATCGTTCCCGAGGAGCAGCGTGGCTATACCTGATCTCTCGGCCATTACCGCCAGCGCAAGTCCGTCTCGCGGCGCCGTGAGGCGGATGGTGGTGATGAGAGCATGCCAGTGCAGGCACCGGACCATCAGCCTATCAGCCGTCTCAAGCGTCGCCACAACGCTGACGGCATGACCGGCGGCTTCGACAGCTTTCAGAAGCACACGGCGAGCGTAAGCGTCCGGATAAGCAATGAGCACGTTCATTGGGTAAAGATATCGAGGGCAAACAACTGCCGATGTGCAACAAATCTGGAGACGGCCGACCCGCACGTCACGTTTGCGTTTTGCAGATCGGCGAATGCCGCACCTACTCCGTGTATCGCCGCTGACCGACTGGCGTGCCACGGCTGTGATGCTTCTAGTTGTTGGCAGGTCTGCCACCTCCGGCACCCAGCAGAGTGCGGATCACCTAGGCATCGCTCTTAATGCACGCTGCACTTCCCGGTGCTCGGTTGCGGCGTGCACCGACAGCGGGCGAACGCGAACTGCCGAGCCGCTTGGATCCTGGGTACGCGTCGTTCCGCACCGGCGACCGTGCTCCGGGTATGCAGCGGCCGCCACTGACCGTGCCATGATCAGTCGTTAGTCTCGTCCGCTGCCTGCACTTCTACTTCGACGGTACCGATCTCCTGACGTGACCGTCGAGCCTTCCCGGTGCCTTCGCAGATCACGCATGTCGTGCGCAGGCCGCCGATAACACGTTGTCCGACCATAAGGCGGACTGAATAGACGCGGCCGCACCCGCCACAGATGGGACACCGCTGCTCCTGGGCAGGCTGACCAACCACTGCAGGCGCGGGAGAGGGCCGTCTACTATCCATTTGGGGATGATGCCAATTCTCAGTTGCATCAACAATAACTAGATGGACAACCTTCCAGTTGCCCGCTACCTCGGTGTTCGGCGACTTTACTGCCGCTGAAAAGCTGCTTTCCGCACCACATGGCGGGGCCGCGGTGCGACAATAACAATCTCACTCTGGCAGCATGTCGAATGATCGCCTGGCGTCAGGTGTCGCGACGTCCGGCGCGCGGATACCGAACGTCAACGTGAGTCGTGACTTCTATTGCTTCTTTTCGGTTGCCGTTGTTGTCCGCGAGCCGTCGCCATGCTGCGTGGTGGTGTTGCTGCGCGACTCGCCCGTTGCCGGGTTTGTCATGGAACTGCTTTGGCTCGATGCCCCGGACGACGGATTGGACGACGTCACGGTTGTGCTCTTCTGCCCGTCAGGCTTCTCTGTCGTGGATGAACTCGTCGTCGTTTGTGCCAATGCACCGGCCGAAAGTGCGAGACATAGTCCCAATCCGGCAATCACCATCTTAAACGTTCGCGTCATGGAGTTCCCTTTCATTGTGAAACCCGTGGAGCACCAGAGTTCCGCGCGGTAACTGAGCTTGGCGCGATGATCGCCGGGAACAAGAATTTCACCGGGAGATGATCCGGGTCCTGACTATTGCCGTGGCAATCGACTGGAAGCCGCCTTGCGGCGTGCACGGCTACGGTCGCTGGCGCCTGTTCATATTGCTTGCTGTCGTCTCCAAGGCTTCTGCCGCGGCTTGAACAACCACGCACAGGCCAGCTGCCAACTCAGGCAGCTCCATTTGGGATCGGTCCCGTGTACGCCGTAAATCTGCTGGCATTTCTGTTATCTGAATAGCTGTTCGTGATTAGAACCAGCGCTTTGCTTCCAGCGTCTTACTCGCGTCGTCCACAGCGGGAGCACCGACGTGCGGAATTGGCCTGTTACTTTATGTGCTGCGCTCATAGGCGGCGTGTGCATGAGCGCTCTTGCCGATACCCCGCTGCCCAACACGCCCCAGACCCGGCAAGAGGCTGAACGACTGGACCAGTTGCCGCCAGTCAAGCCCAGCAGCGGCGTGCGTGTGGATCACTCGGGCCGAAAGGAGCAAGGGAAAGCGTCGTATTATGGGCCGGGATTTGCTAATCGGAAGATGGCCAACGGGCAGCCAATGAATCCAAACAACAACAGTGCCGCAAGCAAGACCCTGCCGCTCGGAAGCGTCGCCAAGGTCACAAATCTAGAGAACGGCAAGACTGCTACGGTGAAGGTAGAGGATCGCGGCCCATTCGTTGATGGTCGTACCGTCGACGTAACGCCTAAAGTGGCCCAGGACCTTGATCTTAAAAAGCAAGGCGTCGCACCAGTAGAGGTCAAGCCTGTTACCGTCCCGCAGCCAGACGGCAGCGTGAAGCTCGGCGCGGGTGCCGCCGGTGCATCACCCGAGGAATTGCGGCAGGCGGCGGAAATGACACGCCCTCCGGTCCGGCGGTAAACGGCTGTGCTGACGTTCGTCCGGTAACCTTCATGGGGCTGAGATGCCCCTATCACCAGCCGGCGGGCACGAAGTAGAAGAGGTGGTCCGGCAATCTTTGGATGTCACGCGCTTCCACTGGAATGCGCCCGCGTGGGTCTGCGCCTCCGCCATATTTTGTTTCATTGATGCGGGCCCGCTGCACAGGAAACGCCTCGTTGCGGGCGCCGGAACTGCGCAGCAGCGCCGACAGATCCGCCAGGTTATCCACGATAACATGGATTACCTCACCCTCGCGCTGCGGCTTCCCGCGGCAGGCAATCATGTTGGCCAACAGCACAAGGCACTGCTGCGCTTAGAACACCGAAGACCATGCGATCACGTTGGCGTGGCCGGCCTGTCGGCCCTCGTGCGGTGCGGACCGACAGGCTGAGCGGAACCGGCTGCTAAGACCCTCGCGGCCTGTGATGAGATACACAATGATCCGATTCCTGCTACTGGTGGCATCGCTGTGCACGGCTTTGCCGGCGGCGGCCCGGACGCAGTCCGCCAGATGTGCGGTGAATTTCGCGGGTGGCGTGCCGCCTGCGGTGGACGCAAAGCATTCCGTGCAGACCCGTCTGCTGTGCTTCCGCGGCTTTGCGGTGCAGTACTCCGGCCTGACGAAGACGCCGCTGTGGTCGGCGGAGCATCTGACGCCGCGTCGCATGCGTGCGGCTGACGCCCAGCCACGGGAGGGCGCCTTCCACCCAGAGCCGCGCCTACCGGCGACAATGCAGTCTACACTGGCTGACTACCGGGGGAGCGGCTACGACCGCGGTCACATGGCGCCGTCCGGCGACATGCCAGACCCACGCAGCCAGCGAGACTCGTTCTCCCCGGCCAACATCGTCCCGCAGGCGCCATGCAACAACCAGGTCATCTGGGAGCAGATCGAGTCCGACGTCCGCGCCTATGTGGCTCAGGGCAACGACGTATTTGTCGTCACGGGACCTATCTATGAAGGCGAAACTGTCAGCACCATCGGTAACGGCGTCGCGGTGCCGCGGCGTATATTCAAAGCGATTTTCAACCGGAAGACGGGTGAGGCTGGCGCGTTTGTCACAACCAACACGAACGAAGCAACCGGGTTCGAGCCTCTGTCAATCGATGCGCTGAAGGCCAGTACCGGCATTGACCTGTTCCCGGCCGCGCCGGCCATGGGGAAGGCCGCGTCCATGCAACTACCGCCTCTCCCGGCGCCCCGCTACAGGTGCCGCCCGCGCTGATCCAGCCGTGTGTCCCGACGTTATTGCCCATGCCGATATTGGAGGAGATGATCATGACATTTAAGCCATTCGCGAACGACGTGGATTCCGTCGGGTATGACGGCATGACCGTTGAGAACGGGACGGACGGGATTTCGCTATACGGCCAGATCAAGCTGACCCGCGACAAGAGCGGTCTGAAGCGCGCGCGATGGCTGCGGGACCTCGCCGCCTCCGTTGTGCAGGCGCTGGAGGCGCAAGGTGATCTGCCGGAAAGCGTCCCGCCGCCCAAGCCGACCGGGAGGAAGCGAAATCCGTTCGCGTGAGGATCTATCCGTAACAGATAGCGGAATGACCGCTTTCGACCCAATGCGGTCATTCAGCTACTTCCCTTACATGCTCTGAAGCGGACATTGATGAATTGGGCCTGTCTGACATTTGTGTGGCTCGATAGGTCTTGGGGACGGTTGGTGCTGGGAAGCACTTAGAAACCTATGGGAACACAGTGTTGAGGCGCCGCAAGAGCCGCCCACTCGGCGGTCGGCCGGACCCATTCCACGCTAATTTCAACGGTGCGGCTTCCAGTCGGAAACCCAAGTCGGGTGGGAATCCTACCATCTGTGCGAGGGTTAGCATCCATATTGAACGACTCTGGTGTAGAGACGGCCGTGAACGTGCAGATTGATCACATCGACGAGGAGTCCGCTTGGCACAGGACAGACTGATTAGATTCACCAGCGCCGGGATGTACAATCCCGGAAGCTGGATTGAGGAGGGAGACGGCTTGTTAGTCTCCGCCCGATCAATACGGGCGACGTGGTTGAGGAAGCGCCGGACGTACGATGCCGCCTGCTTTCAGGGGTTAAATGCACGCAGATACTTTAACGAATTAAGTGGGCACCCGCGCGCATCCCTGCTGCTGCTGGCTTATGCTGCCGAAATGTATCTCAAGGCCGGCGTCGTAAGGGTCTTTACGAACTGCCGTG
>JAFEFW010000245.1 GCA_018240405.1 Pseudomonadota bacterium | reverse complement strand
CCTCCGATGGTCTCCTGCTTTGGGCGGCGTCCTGCCGTTGAAAAAGACGCATATTCTATACCGCGGCAGCACCGCGGGCCGCTGCGACATATTATATCAAACGCGGTCGCATTGCGTATGTAGCTGGCTCCGTGCGGAGCGCCAGACCTGCGTCTCCGCGGCTTTCAGGCGTCTTTGCTGGCTCGGTGTTTGACAAAGCGGAGCCAGAAGCGCTGCCGACAACGCCTGGTTCGCATCACCAGACGATCCCGGCACACCACCGTCAGATAGACGCCGCAACAGCCGGCAGTTCGGTCAGCGTAGTCACCACCGCTTCCGGCGCGAACCCGATCGCCTCCAATCGCATCCGCAAGGCTCGGAACATTGCCGTGGCACCGGGCGGCTGTTCCGTCACCGCCTGACGGATCGCGTCCGTCGTGATCCGCTCCACTCGCGCGACGTGAAAGCCGAAACTGCCCGCGCCCGCGGTATCGAAGCCATTGCCGGTCACAAACAGCGTCTCCGCCGGCGCCACGCCGAGGTGTTGCTCCACCAGCGCATAGGCACGCGGATCCGGCTTGAAGGCGCGCGCGGGGTCGACGCTGATCACTGCGTGCAGGTAGCGGCCCAGCCCGCTCTGCGCGACCAGCGCATCCAGCATCGGTTGTGAGCCGTTTGACAGGATCGCCAGCCGGTAGCCGGACAGTGTGTCCAATGCCTGCGCCGCCTCGGGATACGGCGTCAGCCGGTTCTGCGCCTCCACCAGCCGGTCGAGGATTGCCGGCTCCGTACTCAGCCCGACCGTTTCGAGCGCGTAGCGGAGCGACTCCCGGGTAACAATGCCGAAATCCTCCCAGCGGTGCATCATTGTGCGGAGCCAGGAGTACTCAAGCTGCTTGCTCCGCCAGAGCGCCGTGACAAGCTCCGCGTGACCGGGAAAATCCGCGGCGATCGCCGGCCCGATTGAGTTCGTATCATACAGCGTGCCATAGGCATCGAAGACGATGGCCTTGATCGGCATGGATGTCCTCCGGCACCGACGCGGGCAGCAGCCCCTGCCCGAGGCGGCCGCCGTTGCGCGCGACTTTATCGTCCAACAGACCCAGCAACAATTGGCGGCGGTGCGGAAACTCTGGCATGCCGCCTCTGTTCCACGGCACCATGTGGAGGATGAGCAATCCCTACACCACGTTATCCTCCCGAATCGCCTATCAGAACCGCTGGCTTCGCATTCGAGAGGATCAAATCCTGCACCGGGACGGCTCGCCCGGACTATACGGCGTGGTCGAGCGGTCGGACTTTGTGGTCGTCGTTCCCTACGATCGCGACCGGATAACGCTGGTCGAGCAGTATCGTTACCCGGTTGCAGCCCGCGTCTGGGAATTCCCGATGGGCGCGTGGGAGCAGGCCCACGGCGCTGATCTGCAGGTCTCCGCGGCGGCGGAACTGCGTGAGGAAACCGGCTTGATCGCCGGCCGCATCGACCACGTCGGTGCGGTGTTTCAGGGCCCCGGCTACTGCACGCAGCGCGGCCACGTCTTCCTCGCCCGCGACCTGCGCCAGGGCGAACCGGATCGTGAGCCGAGCGAACTGGACATGATCTGCAAGAGCGTCACCGTCGCGGAATTGGAGATAATGATCCGCGATGGAACCGTCTGCGAATCGATGACCCTTGCGGCCTTCGCCCTGCTGCGAACGCACGGCCTGCTGTAGGCAGGCCGTGCGTTCGCCAGGGGTGGACCTGGCGTGGCGTTTGGAGCCCGCAGCCTGCTATTCGCCCTTGGCCGCTTTCTCCGCCTTTGCCCTGGCGATGCGCGCGAATACCTTCTCCCGCACCGTCTCCGGCAGACCGTTCGGGTCCATCGGCATGCCGTAAACCAGCTCGTTATGTGTGTGCAGCAGATGGTGCAGGCTGAACACATGCATCTGGGCGTTGCGGCGCCCCTGCACGTCCTGCACGTGATTCACTGCCTGCTTCGTCGCCTTCAGTGCAAAGGCCGGCTTGGTGGCGATCTTTTGCGCCATCGCAAGCACCGTCGCCTCCAGCTCCGCGCGCGGCACCACGCGGTTCACCATGCCGTGCTGGGCGGCTTCCTGCGCGGTGACCTCATCGGCGGTGAACAGCATCTCCTTGGCCTTGCGGATGCCCAGCTCCCAGGGGTGGTTGAAGAACTCGACACCGCAGATCCCGAAATCGATCACCGGGTCCTTGAACGTGGCGTCGTCGCTGCAGACGATCAGGTCGCAGACCCAGGCCAGCATCAGGCCGCCGGCGATGCACTTGCCCTGCACCGCCGCGATCGTCGGCTTCGACAGGTTGCGCCAGCGCTCACACATCTCCAGGTAGATTTCCATCTCCCGGCCGTAACGGGCTTCCGCGCCCGAGGCGTCGAATCCGGCCCAGGTGCCGACGATGGGGAAGTCGCGCCAGGTCTTCTTGCCGTCGCCCGACAGGTCGTGGCCAGCGGAGAAGTTGCGTCCTTCCGCCGCCAGGATCACCACCTTGATGTCGTCGTCATGCGCCGCGCGGTTGAACGCCTCATTCAGTTCGTACGTCATCTGCAGCCCTTGCGCGTTGTGCGCCTCGGGCCGCGCCATGACGATGCGGGCGACGTGGGGGGCGGGCGTCTCGTAGCGGACCTGCGCGGTCGGCGAAGCCATGTCATTCATGATGCAAACTCCGTTACGATGCCAGCTTGTCAGCCATCCGCTTCTGGTAGTCGGCCATCATCATGAAACTAGGATCGGCCCGGCAGACCGCTTCCGTTTCCCGCATGATGTCCTCGTCCGACTTTGCCAGGTCCAGCGGATCGCCATGCGGCTGCGCCACGTGGAATGGCGTGTCGAGATAGGCTTCGACAACATTTCCCTCGGGATCCTTAAAGTAGCAGGACCAGGCGTTGCCGTGGCTGATCACCCGCATCTCGCTCGCGCCATGATCCAGCGCGCGGCGGTGTACCTCGCGCAGGTCGGACAGCGTATCGACCATGAAGGAGATCTGGTTGATCGGGTTGAACCCCGTGGTGTCTGGTCGCCCGCCGACCAGTACGAACTGGTGGTGGTTGCTGGGGCTGGAGCTCATGAACGTCAGCTCCATGCCGCTGCGGGCGGTGCCATGGTCGGTCACCAGCAGGCCGAGCACCTTGGTGTAGAAGTTGACCATCTTTGGCTTGTCATGGGCGTAGATGCCGACATGGCCGAGACGGGCGTGAATTTCTGGCATGGACGTCTCCTGTGCTTTGTCTTCCGGCGCATTGAAAGCCCGGCGGCGGCGGCGTGCAAGCGGGGCGCACCGGCAGGTCGGGTGCATTTTTCAGGACAGGCGGGGTAGAGTCAGTGTGAATTCACTGAACTGCCCAGGCTCACTATCGACCGTGATTGTCCCGCCGTGCTGCTTTGTCACGATGTCGTAGCTGATTGACAGCCCAAGCCCGGTCCCTTCACCGGTGGGTTTGGTGGTGAAGAAGGGTTGGAAGAGCTTGTCTCGCAACTCCGGTGGGATACCGACGCCATTGTCGCGTATGCGGATTTCCACTGCCTCGCTGACATCACGCGTCGTCACCGTCAGCAAGGGCTGGAACCCGTCGCCCTCAGCGCGCTGGCGCTGCCGCGCGGCGTAGAACCCGTTGCCAAACAAATTCAGGCAGACCCGGGTAATGTCCTGCGGGTTGAGCAGCACCGGTGCCATTCCGGGGGCAAAGTCTCGGCGCAGGGTGATGTTGAAGCTTTGATCCTGCGCGCGGGCGCCGTGATAGGCGAGGTTCAGCGCCTCATCGACCAGCGCGTTCAGATCGACGCTACGCCGCTCGGCGGAGGCGCCGCGCGAGTGCTCCAACATGCTGCGCACAATGCCATCGGCGCGTTTGCCGTGTTCCTCGATCTTGCGCAGATTGCCCGTCAGGGTTTCCGCCAGATCCTCGACATCGGCGCGCGTGGTGTCATCCAGCGCGGCGAAGGCCGGTGCGGCGGTTTCCGTCAGTTCCTCCAGCAGGTCGACCGACAACGCGGCGAAGTTGTTGACGAAGTTCAGTGGATTCTTGATTTCGTGCGCGATGCCGGCGGTGAGCTGGCCGAGCGACGCCATTTTCTCGGATTGGATGAGGTTGGCCTGGGCGGCATGGAGGTCGCGCAAGGCCGTTTCGGCATCGTCACGGGCCGCACGCAGGGCCTCCTCGGCGCGCTTGCGTTCGGTGATGTCGGCGTAGATCAGCACGAAGCCACCGCCAGGGACCGGGTTCTGCCGTACCTCGATGATGCGGCCGTTCGGCCGGGTCCGTTCGAACTTCGTCGGCCCGGAACCGTAGCCCCGCAGGCGCAGCAGTTGCTGTTCCGGGTCCGCATCGGCGCCAAACTCACCGCGCGCGGTCAGATAGCGGATGTAGTCCTCGAAGGTGTGGCGTTCGGCCATGATCTGGTCAGGAACGTCGAGAATGTCCTGGAAATTGCGGTTCCAGGCAACGAGTCGCGGGGTAGCGTCAAACAGGGCGACACCGTCGCCCATGTTTTCGAAGGTGATGCGGAGCTCTTCCTGGCGCTGACGCACCTCATTGAATAGCCGGGCATTTTCCATTGCAACGACTGCCTGTGCCGCAAAGGTTTCCAGGAGGCTGATCTCCTTTTCGGTAAACGGCTTCACCTCGGAGCGAATCACTGTAATGAAACCAAGCAGTCTCGCTTCCCTACGCAGCGGCACCGCGAGATAGGTCCGCGCGTCGTTCTCCATCGCAAGTGTGCGGCCGAATGGATTCGACATAACGGCTGCAAGCTGTCTCATATCCGGGAAGTGCAGACACCGCACGTCACTGCGCAGGAGGGGCTCGATCCAAGGCGTGGGCGGACGCGGATGGCGCGCAGCTCGATCCGAATCGGCCGAGTAGCCGCGTGTCGCGACTGCCTGTCCATTCACGCCATCGAGCGTTACCATCGCCCCCATCGCCGCGCCGCACAGCGCATGGGCTTTTTCCAGAATCGCATCGAATACTGGCGTAAGACCACCGGGCGTCTCGTTGATGATCCGCAATACATCTGCCATCGCCGTCTGCCGCTCAAGCGCCTCGCGCTGTTCGGCCATCATACGAGCATTCTCAACGGCGATGACGGCCTGAGCGGCGAAGCTTTCCAGCAACGCGATCTCCGACTCCGAGAACGGACGGACCTCGCGGCGATGCGCGCTGATAAACCCCATGAACGCGCCGTCCTTGCGCAACGGAACCGTCAGCCACGTCCGCACTCCAGCCGTCTCTCGCAGCCCCCGTGCGACGTCTTCCTCCGGCATTGGTAACGCGCGGACGTCAGGGAAATGCAGGTAGCGCTCGCCGTCCATCAGGCGCTGATGGTTGCGGGTGGGAGCATAAGGCCGGCGCAGCAACTCGACATAATCGGACGGGTAGCCGATCGTTGCGACGCTGGTGAATACGCCTCCGCCAAATAGAGCAAGAGTGCCCAAATCGGCCCCGCACAGACGATGGGCCCGCAGCAAGATCTCGTCAAACACTGGCGCGGGATCGGCGGGCGACGCGCTGACCACCCTCAGAACCTCCGCCGTGGCAGTTTGCTGTGCCAGAGCCTCGCGCTGCTCTGTCAGCAGCCGCGCATTCTCCATCGCAATGACCGCCTGCGCGGCAAAGCTTTCCAGCAGCG
>JAFEFW010000244.1 GCA_018240405.1 Pseudomonadota bacterium | reverse complement strand
GGCGAGATCTGGTTCCGTCCCGGCCTGGAGCACCGGCAGCGGGCGCTGGTCGCCGTCGCCGGCTTCACCGCGCTGCGTCTGCCGGAGCAGGTGGCGAAGTTTGGCCAGTCGGCGCTGAACATGGGACTGACGCAGGAGCAGGTGATCGAGGCCATCATTACCACCGCGCCGCTAACCGGGTTCCCGCCAGCATTAAACGCGCTGGGCGCGATCAGCGGGGTGTTCCAGCGGCGCTGATCGGCGGCAACTCAGTCGTTCTATTTCGTATCAGTTACGACAATCGGCTTGACGCCGATCCGGCCCTCTTGTCAGCGTGCGATCACGGGAGGGGCGCGCACCATGAAACTAAACGCCGGTTTGCCGATTGCGGCTTTGTGCCTGGCGCTGTCTCCCGCCTATGCGGAGAACGATCGGTGTGCACTGCTGACCCGGCAGGAAGCCGCTAGCATTCTCGGCATGCCGGTCAGTCCTGGGAAAACCGCCGGACCGGCCGCTTCAGCCTGCCAGTTCGACAACGACGACGACGGCTACGTCCAGGTGCAGGTCATCGACGACCCCCGCTATTGGTCGCCGCCGAAACTGGCTCCTGACTTCCGCAAGGTGACCGGCATCGGCAAGGAGGCTTATGTCGTGCCCGAAATGGGTGGCTGGACCGCCGGGGCGCTGCTGGAAGGCCGCCTTGCCGTCGTGTCCCTGTCCGGCGGGAAGTCCAGCGCGGACGCAGCCGTGAACCTGTTGAGGACCGTCGTCGGCCGGCTGAGTTCCTGAGCCGGACTGCAAGCGGGAGACTGCCGCCGCACGCGTCTGAACCAGGCCCGCCTGGTCCGCGGCCCGGTCACGCGGCCGCAAGTCGCGTTGCTAAACATGACGCGCCGAGCCTGCCGTCGCAAGCGCCGCTGCCGCATCCCAGCCTCTCGCCGCAAACCGCGATTTTCCGCCCTGGACGCGCCAACCGGCATTGCCAAGCTCGTGCCGGCTCGCACATATGGGGGACGATGAACCAACGCCCGAAACGCGCGAAAGCCTACGCGCCCGACCCGCGGGCACCGGGCCGCGCCTGCGACTCGCCCGGCTGCCTGGAGCTGGGGGAATATCGCGCGCCCAAGTCGCGCCGGAATCTGTCCGAATACCATTGGTTCTGCCTGGAGCACGTGCGCGCCTACAACAGCTCCTGGGACTATTATAAGGGTATGTCCGCCGCCGAGATGGAGGCGCAGCTGCGCGCCGACACCTCCTGGCAACGCCCCTCCTGGCCGCTCGGCCATATCGGCGCCGCCGCCTGGGATGAGGACGTGTTGCGCGACCCGCTGCACATCCTGCGCGCCGGACGGGTCAACCAGGCGAAGCAGGCCGGACCCGACCCCAGCCGGCCGCCGCCGGAACTGCGGGAGCCGCTGGCCACCCTCGGCCTGAGCTGGCCGACTACGATGGACGTGGTGAAATCGCGCTACAAGGAATTGGCGAAGCGGCACCATCCGGACGCCAACGGTGGCAGCCGCGACGCCGAGGAGCGGCTGAAAACCATCAATATCGCCTATGCTCAGGTTCGGTCTAAACTGGGCGGCGAAACCCGCATCGGCGCCAACGGATAACCAACCCGAAACCCGGTCCTCTTGCGCGCTGCCGCGCCAAGGGTAGACTTTCCAGGAATTGCAACAGGAAACGCTGGACTATGAACACGGCCGTGAATATCGCCTCCCCGCGCCCGACTTCCGACATCTCCATGCCGGACACCAAAGTGTCTGCCCGTGAGGTGTTCGGACTCGATATCGACATGGAGGTTCCGGCCTTCTCGGTTCGTACGGAGCACGTCCCCGACCTCGACACCTCCTACAAGTTCGACCGCGAGACCACGCTCGCCATCCTGGCAGGATTTGCCTACAACCGCCGGGTGATGATCCAGGGCTACCACGGCACCGGAAAGTCCACGCATATCGAGCAGGTGGCCTCGCGCCTGAACTGGCCCTGCATCCGCGTGAACCTGGACAGCCATATCAGCCGTATCGACCTGATCGGCAAGGACGCCATCGTCCTGAAGGACGGCAAGCAGGTTACCGAATTTCGCGAAGGCATCCTGCCCTGGGCGCTGCAGCACGCCTGCGCCCTGGTGTTCGACGAGTATGACGCCGGCCGGCCGGACGTGATGTTCGTGATCCAGCGCGTGCTGGAGGTCGAGGGCAAGCTGACCCTGCTCGACCAGAACCGCGTCATCCGCCCGCACCCGTCATTCCGCCTGTTCTCAACGGCAAACACCGTCGGCCTGGGCGACACCACCGGTCTGTACCACGGCACGCAGCAGATCAATCAGGGCCAGATGGACCGCTGGAACATCGTCGCCACCCTGAACTACCTGCCGCACGCGACTGAAACCGCGATCGTGCTGGCGAAAATGGGCATCGACTCCAGCAAGGAGCCGGCGACCAAGAAGCGCGTCGAAAGCATGGTGGCGCTGGCCGACCTGACCCGCGCCGGCTTTATCAACGGCGACATCTCCACCGTCATGTCGCCGCGCACGGTGATCACCTGGGCCGAAAACGCGCGCATCTTCGGCGATGTCGGCTTCGCCTTCCGCGTCACCTTCATGAACAAGTGCGACGAGGCAGAGCGCAGCACGGTGGCCGAGTACTACCAGCGCTGCTTCAACGAGGACATCCCGACGGGTGGCTTCACCACGCGGAAGTTCAGCTGAGGCAGGCATGAGCGGCAGCAGCCAGAAGGACAACGCGCGCGCCGAGGAGTTCAAGCGGGCGACCGCCGGTGTGCTTCGCGCCATCGCCGAACAGCCGGACGTGCAGGTGGCGTTCCAGCCGGGGCCGTCCGGCGTCACCGGCAAGCGCGCCCGCTTGCCGCTGCCGACGCGTGCATTGCCAGCGGCGGAGATGGCGAAGCTGCGCGGCCAGTCGGACGCGATCGCGCTGCGCCTGCGCCACCACGACGATGCCGTGCATGCTCAGCGCATGCCGACGCGGCGGGAGGCGAAGGACGCCTACGACGCCTTCGAACAGGTGCGCGTCGAGGTCGTCGGCGCCCGCCATATGGCCGGCGTCAACGCCAATCTCCGCGCCAAGCTGGCTGAGGAGTGCGAGGCGGAAGGCTACGACCGCATGACGCGGAAGGACCAGTTGCCGATTGACAAGGCGCTGTCCCTGCTGGTGCGGGAGAAGCTGTCCGGCGAGCAGCCGCCGGCGTCGGCGCAGCGCGTGCTGGATCTCTGGCGCGGCACGCTGGGCGACAATGCCGATGCGGCGCTGAATGAAATGCTGTCCGCGCAGGAGGACCAAACCGCGTTCGCGCGCGCCTCGCGCAAGCTGCTGGCCGCGATGGACCTGGCGGAAGCCGAGGTCGACGCCGAACCGGACGACAGCTCCGAGGATGGCGAGGACGGCAGCGAGCAGTCCGGCCAGCAGGACAACTCTCAGGACGGCGAAGGCCAGTCCGACTCCGACCAGGAGTCGATGCTGGGCGCGCAGCCCGAGGAGATGGAAGGCGACGCCGCCGACGATGACGGTTCTGAGTCGGAAGACGAAGCAGCGGTGGCCGAGGGCGACGACCGTCCCGGTGGCCCGCAGCCACGCCGCGAACGGCCGAACCCGGATAATGACGCGGTCTATCGCGCCTATACGCGCTCCTTCGACGAAGAGATCGACGCTGAGGAGCTGTGCGATCCGGACGAACTGACGCGGCTGCGGCAGCAGCTTGACCAGCAGTTACAGCATTTGCAGGGCGTGATCTCCAAGCTCGCCAACCGCCTGCAACGCCGCCTGCTGGCGCAGCAGACGCGGTCCTGGGAGTTCGACCTGGAGGAAGGGCTGCTCGACGCCGGCCGCCTGTCGCGCGTCGTCGTCAATCCGATGCAGGCGCTGTCGTACAAGCGGGAGCTGGACACCGAGTTCCGCGACACCGTGGTGACGCTGCTGATCGACAACTCCGGCTCGATGCGCGGGCGGCCGATCACGGTGGCGGCGATGTGCGGCGATATCCTCGCCCGCACGCTGGAGCGTTGCGCGGTGAAGGTCGAGGTGCTGGGCTTCACCACGCGCGCCTGGAAGGGCGGGCAGAGCCGCGAGAAATGGGTGCAGGACGGCAAGCCGCGCAATCCCGGCCGGCTGAACGATCTGCGCCACATCGTCTACAAGGCGGCGGATGCGCCGTGGCGGCGGGCGCGCAAGAACCTCGGGCTGATGCTGCGCGAGGGGCTGCTGAAGGAGAACATCGACGGCGAGGCACTGCTGTGGGCCTATCGCCGCCTGTTGTCCCGGTCGGAGCACCGGCGCATCCTGATGGTGATCTCCGACGGCGCGCCGGTGGATGATTCGACACTGTCAGTGAACCCCGGGAACTACCTGGAGAAGCATCTGCGCGAGGTGATCCGCGACATCGAGCATCGTGAGCTGGTGGAGCTGATCGCCATCGGCATCGGCCACGACGTCACGCGCTACTACCGTCGTGCCGTCACCATTGTGGACGCCGAGGAGCTTGGCGGCACGATGATGAAAAAGCTGACGGAACTGTTCGACGAGGACATGGACGCGGCCTGGGTGCGCGCGGCGGGTGAGCGGGCGGCGCTGGTCATCTGACCGGCCCGCCGCGGTCCCTATCCGGGTGTCGGATCAGGGGCCGGGCCTGCGCGGCTTCTTCCGTACAGTGCGGGCACCCAGCCTGCCCGGACCGATGCCAGCATGGGCCAGTCTTGCCGAGGCAGAGCCAGCGAGCACCCGCTGGTCGGCTCTTCGTTGGCCGGCATTGTCCAAGCACCGGCGCCATAGTACGAACCGTCCGTGGGCCCCGATCTCCCTCTCGATCTTCTCAAGGCCTACAGCCGCGCTGAAATGACGCGTCGCGAGATCGCCGAAGGCGTTGGCGATGAGGTAAGCTTCGGCACGCTGCTGGGGGAGCTTCACCAACACCACCTTCCGCTGCCGCGCGTTCCGAGCGATCCGGACACACGGGGCGTGGAGCAGGTCCATGCGTTGGTGGCGCGAGGCGGGCCTCATGCCTTGGCGACATCGAGCACCGCGAGCTGATGGCGCTGATAAACATCGGGATCGGCCAGGACGTCACGCGCCCGCGCGAGCGCCTCAGCGCTTCGTCCATTTGGCTGGCCCGGAGCGCTGTCGATCCTCAGCGGCTCCTTATGGCCATCAACTCCGCTTCCACCACCACATCCCGCAGCACCGGCAGGCTGTTTGTCGAAGTCATCCAAACGCGGTTTGCGGCACCGTTGTCATACTCATACCGGTGAACATTCCCAGCAGCGGCCACCTGCTGCCATTGGATTTGCGGATGCCATGTCTTGAAATGGTCAGGTAGCGGACGGGATACTTGGGGGATCATTCCCAGGCAGCGCCGGCGCGGACGGCGTCACCTCAGCTGCTGTCAGGCGCTGCGGCGGACGCCCCGTGCGCGGCGGCGGCGCAACACCACGCCACCAGCGGCACCAACGGCCAACAAGCCGAGCGATGCCGGCTCCGGAACGAAGACCTGGGCGACATAGTTGATGTCGGCGGCGCCGATCGCGAAGGCGTAAACATGGGTCGGCGTGTCCAGGAAGTCGTTATCGCTGGTGACAAACAGGATGTGCCGCCCGTCCGCCAGGTCCGGCCCGAAGGCCAGGCCTTCGATTTTCTCGGGGAATGCGTCGCCGGCGAGGCCGAAGCTGGGGTC
>JAFEFW010000243.1 GCA_018240405.1 Pseudomonadota bacterium | reverse complement strand
TCAATGCGTCATTAGAGCCCCAATTTCCTTGAGCTGTTATTTTGCTCCAGTAAGGCGAATCATTTTGTCATTTCAGCAAGTACGTGACGTTCAGCGGCAACTCGCCTTGCGCCATAACAAAGGGAACATGATCCTGATAGATGCTGCGCATATTGTCGCAATAGCCGAAGTGCAGCATGAGCCATTGAAGAATTTACAAGCGCAGCCGGGTGCGGATCTTGCCGACCTGGCGAGGAGGCAACTTGCCGCTTACACTGTGATCAAAACGAATCGGATTATCATCGGTAGCCCGCCGATGCTGCTGGCTGTTGGCTTGGCGACGTCGCTTGGGCTGGTACTGCATGAACTGGCTACGAACGCCGCGAAGTAAGGTGCATTCTGTACGGCCGGCGGCTCCTTGCGGCTGCACTGGACGATCGCGGACGACCCGGAGCGGCAACTGAGGCTGCTCTGGCAGGGGCGAACCAGCGCGGTCCCATTTCGGCGCCAACTCACGCTTCGCCCGCCATGCCGGGTTGCACGGTCCGCCCCCTCGTTGAGTTTCATGCCCCGAGGCGCTACGCCTTTGCCATGGCCCGTCTCAGCGTCAACCTCAACAAGATCGCCCTGCTCCGCAACTCCCGCCACACCGGCGTCCCCGACGTCAAACGCTTCGGCCGGCTGGCGCTGGAATTTGGCGCGCAGGGTCTCACCGTGCATCCGCGTCCGGATGAGCGGCACATCCGCGCCTCTGACGTACCGGAGATCGCAGAGCTGATGCGGCCGTACCGGCCGAAATTCGAGTACAATATCGAAGGGTATCCGGACGACCGCCTGTTCCGCCTTCTGGACCAGGTGAAGCCGGAGCAGACGACGCTGGTGCCGGATGCGCCCGATGCCTTCACCTCGGACGAAGGCTGGAAGCTCGATGACCGCCAGATGGCGCTGGTCCGTCCCTACATCGCGCGCGTCAAGGCGTTGGGTGGACGCGTGATCCTGTTCGTCGACGCCAATCCCGATGTGATAGCCCGTATCGCTCCCAGCGGCGCGGACGGGATCGAGATCTACACCGGCCCCTACGCGGAGGCCTTCCGCCAGGGAACGCAGGCGCCGATCCTGCAGCGCATTGCCGCCACCGCGGCGGCGGCGAAGGCCGCCGGGCTGGTGATCAATGCCGGCCACGACCTGAACCTGCACAACATCCCGCCGCTATGTGAGGCGGTCCCCTTCCTGCACGAGGCCTCCATTGGCCACGAGCTGACGGCGGATGCGCTGGAACGGGGATTTGGTGCTGCCGTGGCGGCGTATGCCGAGGCGCTTCAGTAGCCCGGCAGCTCGTTCACGCACGCCACCCGCCAGCCCTCCGGTGTGTGGTCCAGCCGGGTCAGGCCCAGGTTGTGGATCGACATATGCAGCGCCGTGTCAGGCTCGATCTTCAGCGCATGCGCGACGGCGGCTCGGATGGCGCCGCCATGGCTGATCACGACCACGTCGCGGCCGGCGTGGTCGACCGCCAGTCGTTCCATGGCACGGCCAACCCGGTCGATAACTTCGATCATGGTCTCGCCGCCCGGCGGCTTCTCGTTGCCGGCCAGCGGCCAGAAGGCGTGCTTGGGCAAGAGCAGCTTCGGCGGCAACTCGGCGTGCGGCAGGCCCTGCCACTCGCCCAGCGACTGCTCGATCAGGTCGGGCTCGACCGCCAGGGACTGCTCCGGATAGCCATGCCGGAACAGCGTCTCCGCCGTCCGGCGCGTGCGGCTGAGCGGCGTGACGACCCAGACCGCCGGTCGCGGCAGCCGCCGCGCCAGGGCCTGGTACATCGGCGCCTGTTCCAGAAGGGTCGTCTCACACAGCGGCACGTCCATGACGCCGTAGAGGAACGCTCTCGCATTCTCGTCCACCAGGGCGTGCCGGATCAGCCAGAAATTCGTTTCCATCATTCACCCATGCTGACAAGCGCGCCGCTCAGCCGTGCCTGGCGGAACTGCCAGTTGAACAGCAGCACCGCGCCGAAGAGCCACACCAGATTCAGGCCGAACGCCGCGGCCAACTGGCCCCACAGCAGCGTCTGGTCCAGCAGCATGCCGCGCATGCCCTCGAACACGTGGCTGGTCGGCAGGATCCAGGCGATCCAGCGCACCGCCATCGGCAGCACGGACACCGGATAGAACACGGCCGAGAACGGCGCGAGGCCGAACAACACGCCCCAGGCCAGCGGCTCCGCTCCGGCGCCGTGGCGCAGCACCAGGGACACCACGCTCAGCGCGATCGCCCAGCCGAAGATCATTAGATTGGCGAAGAACAGCACCAGCACCGGGCCAACCGCGAACAGGTTGAAGGCGTAGAACGCCCAAGCCAGCAGGATCGCCGGTATGACGCCGATCAGCATGCGGATCACCGACATGCCGATCAGTGCGGCGATCATCTCATAGGGGCGCAGCGGGCTGACGAAGATATGGCCGAGGTTGCGCGACCACATCTCCTCCAGGAAGGAGATCGACAGCCCCATCTGGCTGCGCAGCGTCACTTCCCACAGCAGCACGCCACCCAGCAAGGCGGCGCCGGCCAGCTCGGCGGCGCCGGCACTCATGCGGCTGGCCAGGAAGCTGGCGGTGAAACCCCAGATGCACATTTGCAGGATCGGCCAGTACGCCAGTTCCAGCAGCCGCGGCCAGGAGCCGCGGTACAGCGCCAGATGCCGGTACATCAGCCCCCAGATGCGGTTCAGCGCGGCGCTCATGCGTCCACCGCCTGCCGCCGGCCGCGGGCAATGTCGAGGAAGACGTCTTCCAGGTCCGCCCGCCCGTAGCGGGCCAGCAATTCGTCGGGGCTGCCGCGGTCGACCACCCGTCCCTTCTTCAGCATCAGGACGTGGGAACACAGCCGTTCCACCTCGGCCATGTTGTGGCTGGCGAGCAGGATGGTGCACCCAGTCTCACCGCGATAGCGCTCCAGCCACGACCGCACGAGGTCGCCGGTGTCCGGGTCAAGGCTGGCGGTTGGCTCGTCCAGCAGCAGCACGTCGGGGCGGTTGATCAGCGCCTTGGCCAGCGCGACGCGGGTCTTCTGTCCGGCGGAGAGCTGCCCCGCCGGACGGTCCAGCACGGCGCCGAGATCGAGTTCGTCGGATAGTTCTGCGATCCGCTGCTCCAGGTCGCGCACATTATACAGATGGCCGTAGACGCGGAGATTTTGCCGCACCGTCAGCCGGAAGGGCAGCGATACGTATGGCGAGGAGAAATTCATCCGCGCCAGGGCGGCGAACCGGTCGGTCGCCATGTCGTGACCCAGCACGCGGATGCGGCCGGAGGTGGGAATCAGCAGGCCGAGCAGCATGGCAATTGTCGTCGTCTTGCCCGCGCCGTTGCCGCCCAGCAGCCCGACCGTGGCACCGGCCGGCGCGCTGAAGTCAATGCCGTCCACCGCCAGCACGTCACCGTAGCGCTTGGTCAGTTGCTCAACCTGGATTGCCGTCATGGCGTTGGAATAGGGGGCGCGGACCGATCAGCCAAGGGCGGCGCCGCGCAGAGTGTTTGGCGGACGGCCTCCGCTGCCTTAGATGAGTCGGACATGATGGATTTCCTCCCCGCCCCCGCCACGCTGCCCACCGGACAGCGGATCTATGCGATCGGTGACATCCATGGCTGCATCGACCGGTTGGTGGCGATGCATGAGGCGATCGCCGAAGACCTCGAGGAGCGTCCCTGCAAGGACGTCACGCTGGTGCACCTCGGCGACTATGTCGATCGCGGCACCGACAGCGCGCAGGTGGTGGACTGGCTCCTCTCCGGGCCGCCGGTACCGGCGACGCAGGTTGTCAACCTGATGGGCAACCATGAGGAGATGATGCTGGCCGCGCTGGCCGGCACCAGCAACGAGGTCGCTTCGCATTGGCTCGCCAACGGCGGCGCTGACTCGCTCATGAGCTGGGGCATTTCGCGCTCCGTCCCGCCAGCCGAATGGAGCGCCCGCGTGCCCGCGCATCACCTCGCGTTCCTGCGCGGGCTGACGCTCAAGCACCTCGCGGAACCCTATCTGTTCGTGCATGCCGGCATCCAGCCTGGCCGGAAGCTGGAGGATCAGACGCAGCAGGACCTGCTATGGATCCGCGAGCCATTCCTGTCGTCCAAGGCGGATCACGGGGTCGTGGTCGTGCATGGCCACACGCCGCGGCGTGAGCCGATCATTCAGCGTAACCGCATTGCCATCGACACTGGCGCGGTGCTGGGCGGGGCGCTGACCTGTGTCGTACTGGAAGAGGACCGGCTTGGTTTCATGCAGACATAGTCTCGGCGCGGCGCGCCGCAGGCAGTACAAGTCCTGTTGACCGATATCAGGCCGTCACGCAGCGTTATTTTGCGTTATTGTAAGGTCTGTCCTTGCGTCGTCACGGCAACGCACGCGAAGATGGGTTGCGCATTTGCGACGGCCCCAGTACGGCAGGTTGAATGAACCAGATAACCCCGGGCGCAGCACCTCGATCCGATGAGCCGCAGCCCGACCTTGCGGCGGCGGTTCGGCGCCTGTCCCGCACCAGCGTGCTGGTCATTGGCGACGTCATGCTCGATCGGTACACCTACGGCGAGGTGTCGCGCATTAGTCAGGAAGCGCCGGTCCCGGTCCTGACGGTGGAGCGGGAGGTCGCTCTCCCCGGCGGCGCCGGCAATGTCGTCCGCAATCTCACCGCCCTCGGCGCCGCGACAGCTTTCATTTCCGTGGTCGGCGACGACCAGGCCGGATCGGACCTCACCGGACTGATCGGCGGCCAGCCGAACGTCGAGCCCTGGCTGCTGGTCCAGGGCGGCCGCACCACCACACTGAAGACGCGGCTGATCGCCTCCGGCCAGCACCTGCTGCGTGCCGACCGCGAGCAGACCGACCCGATCCATCCGAAGCTTGCCGACCGTATGGTTCGCATCGCGCTGGATGCGATGGCGGCGACCACCGTTACGATCCTGTCCGACTACGGCAAGGGCGTGCTGTCGGCCGACGTGCCGCCGCGCCTGGTGGAGGCCGCACGCAAAGCCGGACGCAAGCTGATCGTTGACCCGCGCGGCAGCGACTTCGCCCGTTATGCCGGGGCCGATATCGTCATGCCGAACCGGCAGGAATTGGCAGCGGCGTCACACATGCCGGTCGACAGTGAGGCGGCGATCGTCGCCGCGGCCCAGCATCTGCGCGTGGCACACGGCTTCGGCGCAATGGTGGTGACACGAGGCAATGACGGCATGACGCTGGTCGAAGCCAGCCGTGTGCTGCATTTCCCCGCCGAGGCCGCGGATGTGTATGACACCTCCGGTGCCGGCGACACGGCATTGGCGGCGCTGGGGGCCGCGGTGGCGGCAAAGATGGACCTGTCGGTGGCGGTGCGTCTGGCGAATCTCGCGGCCGGTATCTCGGTCGGGAAGGTGGGCCCATCGGTTGTGCGCGAGGCGGATCTGCTATCGGCGCTGACACCGCAGAACAGCGCGCTGCGCAAGATCGTCACCCGTGAGGAAGCGGTGGAGCAGGCGGAGCGCTGGCGCCACCGCGGCTGGCGCGTCGGCTTCACCAACGGCTTCTTCGACCTGCTGCACCAAGGGCATGTCCACCTGCTGGAGCAGGCGCGGGCCCGCTGCGACCGGCTGATCGTCGGCGTGAACAGCGATGCCAGCGTCCGCCGCCTGCGCGGTGCACCCCATCCCGTGCAGCCCGAGGCCGCTCGGGCCGC
>JAFEFW010000242.1 GCA_018240405.1 Pseudomonadota bacterium | reverse complement strand
AGCCGATCAGCGCCGTCGCCGTGCCGGCCAGTACGACGCCGGCGGCAAATGATACCGGATCGCGGGGCAGGGCGCCCAGGATGGTCCAGCCGATATAGGCGCCCAGCATGAACAGCGAGCCATGGGCGAAGTTCACCACGCGGGTGACGCCAAAGATCACTGTCAGGCCGGACGCAAGCAGGAACAGCGACGAGGCGCTGGCCAGCCCCGTCAGCACCTGCACCACAAAGGTGTCCACGCGGAGAGGCTCAGGCGGGGCGCAGTTTCCGCACCTCAGCGTCAGAGGGCATGACCGAGGCGCCGTCCACGTAGCGCCAGTCCACCATCACGCCCTTGCCGTTCTGCAGCTTCGTCTTGCCCACGTAGGTGCCCAGGGTGCCCTGGTGGTCGATGGCGCGCCAGGAGCACGGGCCGAACGGGGTGTCGAAGCCGGCGCCGGCGAAGCCGTCGGCCATCTTCTCGGTATCCACCGACCCGGACTTCTTGATCCCGGCGACGATCGCGTGGATCAGGCCGGCGCCGACGACAGAGCCCATCTTCGGCAATTCGTTAAATTTTGCCCGATAGGCTTCGATGAACGCCTTGTTGGCTGGATCGGAGACGGCGGTGACCGGATAGCCGGTGACGATCCAGCCATCCGGTGTCTCATCGCCGAGCGGTTCCAGATACTCAGGCTCGCCAGTCAGGATCGAGACGACGCCGCGGCCCTCGAACAGGCCGCGGGTATTGCCCTGGCGGACGAAGTTGGTCAGGTCGGGACCGAAGGTGACGTTCAGGATGGCGTCCGGCTTCTCCTGCGCCAGCGCCGCAACGGTTGCCCCGGCGTCGATCTTCCCCAGCGCCGGCCATTGTTCGGCGACGAACTCCACGCCGGGCTGCTTCTGGGCCAGCAGCGCCTTGAACCACTTCACCGCCGACTGGCCGTACTCGTAGTTCGGCGCCACGGTGACCCAGCGCTTCGCCTTCAGCCTGGCCGCGTCCTCCACCAGCATCGCCGCCTGCATGTAGGTCGAGGGGCGCAGGCGGTAGGTGTAGCGGTTGCCTTTTTCCCACACTAAGGCGTCGGTCAGCGGTTCCCCGGCGACGAACAGCTTCTTGTTCTGCAGCGCGTAGTCGCTCAGCGCGAGGCCGATATTCGACAGATAGGCGCCGGCCAGCATGTCCACCTTCTGCTCGTTCAGCAGTTCGCCGGCGAGGCGGATGGCATCCGGCGGCTTGCCGGCGTCGTCGCGGCTGATCACCTCGATCTTTCTGCCAAGCACGCCGCCGGTGGCGTTGACCTGCTCGACCGCCAGTTGCCAGCCGTTGCGGTAGGGCAGGGTGAAGGATGGGATGGCGGTGTAGGAGTTGATCTCGCCGATGCGGATCGGCACGTCGCCCTGTGCGCGCACGATGGCGGGTGCGGCCAGTACGCTCGCACCTGCGGCGAGCAACGTTCGGCGTGGCAGGGTCATGGTGTCGCGTCTCCTGGTCCGTGCGGCCGTTGTGCAGCCGTTCGTGACGAACCTAGTGCATTTTCGGCATTGGCCCCATAGAGGGCCTGCGATACGCCTCGGTGCAGACCGTGCTACAGCACCGCAGACTCGAAATGCGACTTCCGATGGAGGAAACCATGGCTCCCCCCAAGAACCGGCCGCTACCCGGCGCGATGACCGACCGCAACCTTGCGCTGGAACTGGTCCGGGTGACTGAGGCCGCCGCGCTGGCCGCGGCGCGATGGATTGGCCTGGGCGACAAGAACGCGGCCGACGGCGCGGCCGTCGAGGCGATGCGCCACGCCTTTGACGCCGTCGCGATCGAAGGCACCGTGGTGATCGGCGAGGGTGAGATGGACGAGGCGCCGATGCTGTATATCGGCGAGAAGGTCGGCTGCGGCGGCCCGAAGATGGACATCGCCGTTGACCCGCTGGAGGGGACGACGCTGACCGCGAAGGGTGGCCCGAATGCGATGGCAACGCTTGCCCTGGCCGAGGAAGGCAAGTTCCTGCACGCGCCGGACATCTACATGGATAAGATCGCCGTCGGCGCCGGCCTGCCTGACGGTGTGGTGAATCTTGACGATTCGGTTGCCAACAACCTGCGCAACCTGGCGCGCGCCAAGCGTTGCGACCGCTCCGACCTGGTGGTGTGCATGCTGGACCGCGACCGCCACAAGCAATTGCTGGCGCATTGCCGCGAAGCCGGCGCGCGGGTCGTGCTGATCAGCGACGGTGACGTCGCCGGCGTCATCGCCACCGCCATGCCCGACGCCGAGATCGACATCTACATGGGGTCCGGCGGCGCGCCCGAGGGTGTGCTGGCCGCGGCCGCGCTGCGCTGCGTCGGCGGCCAGATGCAGGGGCGCCTGCAGTATGAGAGCGAGGACCAGATCGAACGTGTCCGCCAGATGGGCCATGCCGATCCGAAGCGCGTCTTCACCTGCGAGCAGATGGCCCAGGGCGACGTGATGTTCGCTGCAACGGGCGTGACTACGGGCGCCATGTTGCGCGGCGTGCGCCGCACCGGGACCAGCGCGATCACGCACTCCATCGTCATGCGCAGCCACTCCGGCACGGTGCGGTTTATCGAGGGCCACCACAACCTGGCGCAGAAGACCTGGACGGCGACCTGAGGCCGCCGCGTTGAACGACGCCCCGGTCGCCGCCGGCGCCGTGCTGGGCGTGACCAGCAGCCTGTCCGGGCGGCGGTGGGAATGGCGAACCGGAGAAGATCGGGTCGCGTTCGGCATCAGCCAGAAGCTGAACGTGCCCGAGATCGTCGGCCGCCTGCTGGCCAGCCGCGGCGTCGGGGTCGAGGCAGCCGCCAATTTTCTTGAGCCGACCCTGCGGGCGTTGCTGCCTGATCCGTCGACCCTGGCTGATATGGATGTCGCGGCGGAGCGCCTCGCGCACGCGGTGACGCAGGGTGAGACGGTCGCGGTCTTCGGCGATTATGATGTCGATGGTGCGTGCAGTGCAGCGCTGATGGTGTCGTTTCTGCGTGACCTGGGCTGCGAGGTGCACTTCCATGTCCCAGACCGCATGCTGGAAGGCTACGGGCCGAATGAGCCGGCGCTGATCGGGCTGGTGGCGCGCGGCGCAAAGCTGATTGTCTGCGTCGACTGCGGCACGGCGGCGGCGGTGGCGCTGTCCTCGGTTGCCGGGCAGGCCGACGTCATTGTGCTGGATCACCACAAGGCCGAGGGACCGCCTCCGTCGATCCTGGCAACGGTCAATCCCAACCGGCTCGACTGCGGCTCCGGACTGAACATGCTGTGCGCCGCGGGTGTTGCATTCATGACGGCGGTGGCCACTGTGCGCACGCTGCGGCGGCGCGGCTATTTTGTCGACCGGCGTGAACCCGACCTGATCAGCCTGCTGGATCTTGTTGCGCTGGCGACGGTTTGCGATGTGATGCCGCTGACCGGCCTGAACCGGGCGCTGGTGTGCCAGGGCCTGAAGGTCATGTCCCGGCGCGCGCGGATCGGTATTGCCGCGTTGCTGGATGTGACCCAGGCGCGCGACAAGCTGAACGCCTTTACCTGCGGCTACGCGCTGGGCCCGCGGATCAACGCCGGCGGCCGGATCAGCCAGGCGGACCTGGGCGTGCGCCTGCTGCTGAGCACCGACCGGGTTGAGGCTCTGGCGCTGGCGGAGCGGCTGGATTCGATCAACCGCCAGCGCCAGGAGGTCGAAGCCGGCATCCTGGACGCCGCCTTCCAGTCGGCCGAGGCGCAGATTGCCGCGGGCAATGCCGTGGTCGTGGTGGCGGGAGAGGCCTGGCATCCTGGCGTCGTCGGCATTGTCGCCGGACGTATCAAGGAGCGGCTGAACCGCCCGGCCTGCGTGGCGGGAATTGCCGACGGAATTGCCAAAGGCTCCGGGCGATCCGTCCCGGGCCTGGACCTCGGCGCCGCGGTCATCGCGGCGCGGCAGGCCGGCATTCTGGAGACCGGCGGCGGCCACGCCATGGCAGCCGGTTTCTCCTTCCGGGCGGAGCGGGAAGCGGAGTTCAAGGCATTCCTGAATGAGCGTCTGTCCGCGGCGTCAGCCCTGCCGGATTCGGTGGCATTGACGGTCGAGGCGACGCTGTCGGTGCCCGGCGCGACGACTGATGTGGCGCGGGCGGTGGAACGGCTGGCGCCGTTTGGCGCCGGTAATGAGGAGCCGGTGCTGGTGCTGCACCGGGCGCGTGTGCTGCGGGCCGACCGCGTCGGCAAGGACTCTGCGTCGGTGCGGATGTTCGTCGAGGGTGAGGGTGGCGGGCCGCGGCTGAAGGCGATGCTGTTCCGTGCCAGGGAAGGGCGCCTGGCGGAGGCGCTGCTGGCACGGGGCGAGGGATTGCCGCTTCACCTGGCCGGCCACCTGCGGGCCGAAGAGTGGAACGGCAGCGTCAGCCCGTGCTTCATCGTCACCGACGCGGCGATGGCGTAGGCTGAGTTGTTCAGACGGTGCTTGACCCGCCGGGGTGCGTCCGCTACGCACGCCGCCACCGGCCGGTATGGCCGCGTCAGGCCTGTCCCGCTCGTCTAGAGGCCTAGGACACCGCCCTTTCACGGCGGCAACACGGGTTCGAATCCCGTGCGGGACGCCAGGTTTTTTCAAGTGGTGACGACGCGTGGCGATGCACACCGCGGTGCGGGTCGCACCTGACACAATCGGCGCGGACGCTGTTTACTTGGAAGCGTAGGACACATACGAGGCGTTGCACCCGAAGACGCGGCATGAGGCGTTTAGGGGAACCAGCATTCTGGAAGTCGCAAAGTTTGCGACAACCAACCGCAGAGGTTTACCACCGGCACTGCCGCCAAGACCGGAAAGTTGGAAAGCGCTGTCCACCTCACGGACTTCGCACCCGACATAAATCATTGTCTGCGGCGGGGTGAACTCGCGTCGCGCCGGCGCCAGGCGTTGGGCCATCGCGCAAATGTCGGCTGCGCAGGCCGTCGCTGTCCACCAAGTATGAAATGACGCTTGCTTGGTATCATTTGCCTGGCGTGGCGCAGAGAAGGGGATTGCGATGAGTGACAATACGGACGGCAAGATCGCGGATGCCGGTGCAGCCGTGCAACGCCAGGTAAATCGGGCTGATGATGCAATCAACGAGGTCACGACCTTCGTGCGCGACAAGCCAATCACGTCGGTTCTGATCGCGCTCGGCGTCGGATACATATTGGGCAAGATTACGTCGTAGCCGCATCAGGCGTTGGTGCAGCGCGTCAGCTCGGCCGCGTGCGCCGCGGCCGATAAGCACGAAATTCCGCTTCCGCTGTCCCATAACAGACGGCGATCGACATTACCTGCAGCAGATGCGAGTGCACCGACTGGCCGCGCGCAAGTCGGCGCGTTTGTCCCGCGCAGCCCGACAACGGTTCATTCTCGTCTAGGGTGACGCCGGGCGTGTTCTTGGCCTGTTCGATTAATCGCCATGTCGTGTGGCTGTGTTCCATCCAGCATCAGCGCGCCTCACGCCCGCGATATCCAGGGACCTGATCCAAGCTCTTGCGGCTACGGCCATACAAAGGCGAGTATCGCCCCACTCGCGCACTCTTCTGTCGCGGCCCCTCAAATGAGCAATACTGAGCATACCGACTGCGGATGACAGTAGCGCTAAAGCCATGGGTTCCGGCATCGCCGACGGAGGCAGAGTGCTCGCAGTAAAGTTGATTATCAGTTGATCCTCTAATGCTGGGATCCTACCAGTCAGATCAAATTTAAGTTCGTTATCGTTGATTATTTGCAGACCAAAATGCGCTGTCTCT
>JAFEFW010000241.1 GCA_018240405.1 Pseudomonadota bacterium | reverse complement strand
GGCTCGCTGGTGATCCTGGACTACAAGACCGGCACGCCACCGACCCAGACGGATGTCGATGCGGGACTGGCGCCGCAATTGCTGCTGGAAGCCGCGATGGCGGAGCGCGGCGGCTTCACCCAGGCGTTGGCCGGTTCCGTGGCCGAGCTGCTGTATTGGCATCTGTCCGGCGGCCACCAGCCTGGCCGCGAGCACCGGCTGTTCAACCGCAAGGCGGATGCCCTGCCGGGCGCGATTGCCGCAGCGCTGGAGAGCCTGGAGCGGCTGATCGACGAATTCGACGTGGCGGAGCGAGCGTACCTGTCCTGCCCGAACCCCGGCGTTGCGCCACGCTTCACCGACTACGCGCAACTGGCTCGGGTGGCGGAATGGTCGTCGGCCGGGGGTGGCGATGAGTAGCGGGCGGGTGTTGCCCCACCGTCATGGCGCGCGAAGGCCCATGAGCGCAAAAACAGACCCGTCGGAGGCGGGCGTTGCTCTCCCGTCATGGCGGGCGAAGGCCCGCCATCCACGCCTCTCGGGTGAGAATCCCGCCCAGAAACAGCGCCTTTGCGGCAAAGCCGTGGATGGCGGGCCTTCGCCCGCTATGACGGAAAGACATTAGCCTGCTGTCGCATCCAGCTGCCGCTGCTGCCTCGCGTACGGGCTTGCACACGCTCCCAACTGCTACTTCGCCAGTTCCGGCTCCTTCACGCTCACACGGCCCTTGAACGCCGGCATCACTTCCTTGGCGAAGCGTTCCACCTGCTCCAGGATCACCGCCTTCGGCACGCCCAGCGACGGACTGATGGAAACACGCTCCAGCCCCGGATAGGCCTTCTCCAGCCGCATCAGGTGCTCGATGATTTCGTCGGCAGACCCGGTCAGGAACCCACCTGACGCCACTGCATCTTCGATCCGCGGCAGCTTTGCCGTCGGCGCCCGTTTCGGATCGCGCATGATATCGATCTGCTCATCCGTCAGCGCCTTGTTCAGCCGCAGCTCGCCAAACATCTTCATGTTTTCTTCGTAATAGCCGGCAGCTTCCTTGATGCAGGTCTGCTTGTCCTTGCCCATGTAGAAGTGGAAGCCGAAGCACAGGCGCTCACCGAGTTCGATGTGCTTGCCGATCTTGGCGTGCTCCGCCTGCCATTTCAGCACGACGTTGTGCATCGCCCCGCCTTCGGCAGAGCCGCCGCCGACCATGCCCTGGATGCCGTGCTTCGCCATGAAGGCGAGCGCCCGCTCCGACCCGCCCTGCACCGGTTGCCAGCATTCCACCGGCAAGCGCTTCGGCCGCGGTACCAGCGTCAGATCCTCCAACGTATAGCCACGATAGGGCACCGCGGGCGGCAGGGTGTAGTGTTTACCCTTGTGGCTGAAGCGTTCGTTGTTGAAGGCCTTGAAGATGATGTCGACCTGCTCCTCGAACAGTTCGCGGTTAGCCTCCTGGTCGATGAGCGGCGAGCCGAACGTTTCGACTTCACGCGTATGGTAACCACGGCCAACGCCGAAAACCACGCGGCCGTTAGACAGGATATCCGCCATCGCGTAGTCCTCGGCGAGGCGCAGCGGGTGCCACATCGGCGTAATGTTAAAGCCGCAGCCAATATTGATGTTCTTCGTCACGTGCGTCAGGTGCAACGCCATCATCAGCACGTTGGGGATGCATTCGGTGCCTTCGCGCTGGAAATGATGCTCCGCCATCCAGAACGTGTTGTAGCCCAGGCCGTCCATCTTCTGTGCGATCGCCTGCGCCTTCCACAGCGCGCTGGACAGGTGTTCATTATCATACAGGCGGTCATTGATCGGCGTGCCGCCGTAGCCGATGTTTTCGACGTCGGTATGGCCGGCGAACAGGCTGTCGAACTTGGTGATCATGGTCGTGCCTCCTGTTGTTTGGCCGGAGTGTCACGCCGGCCGGTGCAGTTGGCAAGCCGCTCGGCCCGCCACCGGACGGGTCAAAGTGTCTTATCCGCCGACCCGCACCACCAGCTTCCCGGTGTTTTCACCCCGGAACAACATCCCCAGCGCAGCGGGCGCATGATGCAGGCCCTCCAGAATATGCAGCCGCTGCCGCAACTGGCCGTCCGCATGGCGGGCCGCGAGCCACGCCCGAGCCTCCTCGTAGCGGGGGTTATAGGCGAACACCTGGAACCCCTGCATCCGCGCCTGCTTCGCGCCCAACTGGCCGACGTTGCGCAGGCCGTACGGCTTTTGCACATTCACCTGCGAGATGCGGCCGCACAGCACCACCCGAGCGCCGGGGCGCAGATGCAGCAGGGCTGCATCCAGTGTTTCACCGCCGACATTGTCGAAATACAGGTCGATGCCGTCCGGGCAGGCACGCCCGATGGCCGCGGCCAGGTCATTCTCAGCCTTGTAGTCGAGCACCGCGTCCAGCCGCAGGTCGTTGCGCAGGAAACTGCACTTCTCCGGACCGCCCGCGATCCCGGCGACCCGGCAAGCTTCGATCCGGCCGATCTGTGCAGCGATCTGGCCGACGCCGCCGGCCGCGGCCGAGACCAGCACGCGCTCACCCGGCCGCACCGAGCCGATATCACGCATGCCGAAATAGGCCGTGACGGCGGACAGCCCAAGAGGCCCGATCCAGGCCAGCGCATCGCCCCGCGTTGTATCAACCTTCTGCAGAAATCGAGCGGGAATGGTGGGATGGGACTGCCAGCCCAGCCGCGCCTGCACGAGGTCGCCCGGATTGTGTTCAGGCGCGCGGCTTTCCAAAACGCGGGCAATGCCGCCGCCGCGCATCACCTCACCCAGCGGCACCGGCCTGTGATAGCTGGAGCCGCCTTCGCTCATCCAGCCCCGCATGGCCGGGTCGATCGACAGATACAGCGTTTCCAGCAGCACTTCATCCGGACCAGGCGCCTGCACCGGCACCGTATCGGCCTCGAACAGGTCCGGCGTAGGAATACCAGCCGGCCGCCCGCGCAGCAGGATGCGATGGTTCGTGGCTGCCCCCGCCATCACAGCAATTCCGGCTGACGCAGCCGCTCGGCAATCCGTTCTGCAATCATGATGGTGGGAATGTTGGTGTTGGTGCGGGACACTTCCGGCATGACGGACGCGTCGGCAATATAGAGGTTCTCGGCGCCGATCACCCGGCCCTCGGGATCGACCACGGCCTTTGGATCAGACGGATCACCCATGCGGCATGTGCAGGACGGATGCCAGGCGGACTGCACATTGTCGCGCACATGACGTTCCAGCATCGCTTCATCGGATAGCAACTCGTCCAACGGCGGGCAGTCGCTGATGACCTTGTCGAACAGATAATTCCGCAGTGCCGTCGAGTTGTCCATCATGAATGCGGCGACATTGGTCAGGACAGTGTTCTTCAGGTTCTTCTGCCCGATGGCCCGCACCCTGGCCGAGAATTTTGAGGCGAACAGGTTCGACATGTATTGCGGAACCGGATCGGAACCCAGGATGCGCGCCATGCGGCGGAACGCCTGCACCATGCGCGTCATGTCGCGCGGGTCGCTCAGCCAGTTGAAATCGACATAGGGCTCGGCATTGGGGTCGGGCGAGGTCAGGCGTACCTCGCCAGTCGAATAGGAGCGGCCAATGTAGGAGGACAGCGTGCCGATCCGCACGCCGATCGCATGCCAGGCGGAGCGGCAGACCGCCATCATCACCATGTCCGCCTTCGGCACGTCGGGAATCCCGGAGGACCAGCGCAGATAGGTGTAGTTACGGCGAAGAACCATTTTATGCCGAGCGACCGGCGGCAGATAGCCGGAGATGTGGATGGCCGGGTGGTCCATCAGGTTGCTGCCGACGCCGGGCCGGTCGAGATGCACGTCGATACCGTGATGGCGCAGATGCACTCCTGGGCCGATACCGGACAGCATCAGCAGCCAGGGCGTGTGCAGTGCGCCGGCGCTGACCACCACATTATCGGCGGTAATCGTTTCGATCTGTCCACGCCGGCGGAACTCGGCGCCCGTGGCCCGGCCCTTGGCGAACAGAATGCGGCGGACCTGGCACTCGCCCATAATCTGCAGGTTAGGCCGGGCGCGCGTCGTGGCGTCGAGGTAGCCTACCGCGGTGGACCGGCGGGCGCCGCCATCGTTTGACAGCGGCAGCGGCGAATAGCCCTCGCCGAACTCGCCGTTCATGTCGGGGCGTAGCGGATGGCCCAGGTCGTCCCACACTTTCGTTACGGCGAGCGTAAAGTCATCCCATTGCTCCATCGGCATGCGGCGGATGGTGATCGGGCCCTGAGCACCGTGCATCTGGTCGGTGTAATCGAGGTCGGTCTCCAGCCGGCGGAAATACGGCAGCACCGAGTTCCAGTCCCATCCCTTGGCGCCGATCGATGCCCAGTGGTCATAGTCTTCCGGCGCACCCCGCAGTGCGACCTGACCATTGACCGATGACCCGCCGCCCATGACACGCCCCTGCTCATAGTAGACCGGATCGGCGTCGGCCCTGCGGCGGACCTTCAAATTCTTCCAGAAGTAGCTCGGGTTCATCAGCGCGCTGCCGGAATAGGTGTCGCGGATGTCCTCGGGCGTCTGATCGGGACCGTAGTCGCGGCCGGCCTCCAGCAGGATGACCTTGTTGGACGGGACCTCCGACAGGCGTGCGGCCATCACGCAGCCAGCAGAGCCGCCGCCGATCACCAGGTGCGTCGCGTGCATGTGGTTCGTTCCCCTCTGCATTGTTGGGCCGATTCTGACCTGTGCGGCGGCGAACGCCAAGGGCCGGCGGTTTGCGCCCCGGTCCAGGCGCGTGGTAGCGGGCGACAAACGGAATGGAGTGCCGAGGGTGATACCGGACCAATGGGATGAGGAAGCCGACGTCGTCGTTGTCGGCTTTGGCGCCGCCGGCATGGCGGCATCGGTGACGGCGCATGATCTTGGCGCCAAGGTGGTGCTGCTGGAGAAGGCGCCAGAGGGTAAGGAAGGCGGCAATACGCGCGTTGCCGGCCAGGGCTACCTGAACACCTCCTCGGCGGAGAGCGCCGCGGCGTATCTACGCGCGTTGTGCGGTCCCTACGCGGTGCCGGAACCGATGGTGCGGGTCTGGGCCGAGGAGATGTGCGGGAATAACGACTGGCTGGCGAGCCTGGGCGGCGATCCGCAGGAACACCAGCATCAGCCTGTCGGTATCGAATTTCCCGACCTGCCCGGCAGCGACTGCGTGCACAAGTTCCATGACGGCCCGACCTATGGCTACTCGCTGACCTGGAAGCTGTTCGAGCGCCTGGTGAAGGAGCGGTCGATCCGGATTCTGTACGAGACGCCGGGCCGGGCGCTGATCCAGCACGACACGACAAAGGAGATCCTGGGTGTCAGGGCAGAGCGCGAGGGCCGGCCGTATTTCGTCAAGGCGCGCAAGGGTGTCGTTCTGACCTGCGGCGGTTTCGAGAACAACCAGCAGATGATCCGCGACTACCTGCCGAACGTGCCGTATTGTTACACATCCGGTTCGCCGTTCAACGAGGGCGACGGCATTACGATGGCGCTGACTGTTGGTGCCGATCTCTGGCACATGAACAACTACGCCGGGCCGTCGATGGCGCTGAAGGTGCCGGAGGTGCCGACCACCTTCTCGATGCAGGCGCTGCATTTCAGCAAGATCGTTCCGGGCGGCATGATTGTGGTGGGACCGGATGGGCGGCGGTTCTGCGACGAGAAGTTCAAGACGCGGCATGGGAAAGTGCCGCAGAACGGGCGCTGGCTGCCGCTGTTCACGCCATGCCCGATGTTCATGGTGTTCGACGAAACGATGTTTCG
>JAFEFW010000240.1 GCA_018240405.1 Pseudomonadota bacterium | reverse complement strand
AGTGCAAACACCGTGCCGGTGATGGACAGCGTGGGCGTCGGCCCGAACAGGTCGAGTTCGCTCGCCGCATAGGTGCCGGCGCCGCCGATCGCCTGCAGCCGCACATAACGTGCGTAGGTCGGCGCGAAGGCCATGCTCGCGTCGTGGAACAGGCTATTGGGCAGGCTGCTACGCGTGCCAAGACCGGGCGTGGCGCCGGTCAGCGGCGTAATGGTGAATAGCGGTGCAAACGTAACGTCATCGGTTGAACCCGAAACGACATAGGTGCCGGTCCGATCCACCGACAGCAGGGCGCCGTTGACATGCCTCACGAAGCCGAAGTCGTAGGTGAATGCCGTCGAAGTATCCGTCCACGAGACGGCCTGCGCGCTGTCATCCGACGTGCCCGCGGCGGGGACGACGCCATCCAGCAGCAGGCTCGCGGCATGGCTGAAGCTGCCGGTCGCTGCGACGGAGCCCACCTGGAGCAATACGCCGGTGACGACGCCGCCGTTGTTCGGTGATGCCAACGGAACGATGATGGTTCCGGTCTTGATACCCTGCGATCCCGTGCTCAGGCCGATCTGCAGGTCGGTGCTGTCCGTCGCATGCGGCGCGACGGTGACCGCGGCCGCAATGGTCGTCAGGTCGCCACTGATGGTCCCGTGCGCAACGAGTGTCTGGTCTGAGACATTGGTGATCGTGACGGCCTGCGCGACCGTGTCGCCCTGGTGCACGGCGCCGAAGTCAATCGATGTCGGCACGATGACGCCACTGGGCGGCGCGACGACGTTGGCCAGCACCGTCAGCGTCAGTGTGCCAAGATTGGCCTGGAAACCGCTGGCATTGCTTTCGCGGGCAACGAAGGTGACGGTCTGCTGCACCGCGCCATCGGTCGCCGTGTTCAGTTGGAACGTCAGCGGGATGGAGTCTCCGCCGCGCAGATTGGTGGCCGGCTGCAGCCCGGACGCCAGCCCGATGCCAGTCGGCTGGCTGGCCGAGAACGTGCCGCTCAACAGGTCCGCGGCGACGGCACCGGCATTCACCAGCAGAGCCTCGATTCTCGATGGCACCGAATCGCGGTCGAACGTCCCAAGATCGAGCGTATAGGCATTGCCGACGTGGCTGAGCGTGCCGGCTAAGCCCTGGTTCACGAAGATTGGGACCGCATCAATGCCTGCCTGCGGCGTGTTGTTAATCACCTGCGTGCTGGCGACGGGCGCTAGCAGGGCGGTGCCGGATGCCCCGGTGTCGATGCCGACAGCCAGCGTTTCAGCGGCGAGCGTGCCGAGGTGGCTGGCGATATCCACGGTAAACGTTGCCAGCGTGCCGCCGGCCACGATCGTCACCTGCCCCGAGGGCAACACACCACCGGCAAAGTCCGAGGCGCCGAACTGGCCGGCCATTCCGGTCCGGACCTGCCAGTCAACCACCTGCGCCGCAATGCTGTCGCCGATGCGATACACGTTGAAGCTGACATGCGTATCGCCGGAGGGCGACTGCGTGACGGTTGGCGCCGCCGCGTAGACGCCGACGCCACCGGCGGAACCGGGCGAAGTCGGTTCCGGCGCATAGGCGCTGGGCTGCAGGCCTTGTGCCGCGGCGGCGATGAAGCCGGGGTCGCCGGTCAGCAGGTAGTCTACGATCGCCGCGCGTTGCAGCGCCGGGTTGGTGATGCCGGCCGCTGCCGCCAGCGACTGCGCCTGCGCGATCAGGTCGGCCGGGAACAGGTTGAGCGGCTGAGCGTCACTGGGGAAATTCGGGTCGGTGAAATCCGCGGTGGTCTGGCCGGCGCCGTAGTCGAGCAGCGATGTCGCGTCCGTCACGCGCCATGCATTGGCCCAGGTGACGTAAAGGTCGTGGTAGGACAGTGGCTGTGGCAACACGGTGCCATTCGGCAACGCGAAGGTCTGAGCCTGGTCGCCGGTGTGCCGGCCGAGGAGTCCCTCGACACTGCCCGGCGTCGCCCTTGGCGTCAGCGACACACGAACGTTCAGCCACGACGATTCCCTGGCCACCGTCATGGTCTCGCCGCTGTCCCAGCGCACCGTCCAACTGTTTGCCGTCAACTGCCGCACGGTGCCTTCGCCAAGGTCGACGGGCGCACCGCCCGCGCTTAGCGGGACGGCGTGGCCATCAACCCACACAGTATCGCCACGAGCGATATCAAAGGTGATTCGATGCGTACCCAACCGAGCCGCTGCCGCCGTCGTCATCGAGGCGGTGGCGCTGTTCTGCCAATTGGCCGTGCGGACCTGCACCTCGAACGTGTCACCCGGCGCCTTGGCGCGGGCCAGGACAAATTCGCCGACGGCCTGAAAGTCGTACAGCAGATGGTCGAACGTCGTGATGTGGACGTCGCCCTCATCCTCGCCGGAATCGCCCGATGTCTGTGAGGTTATGACCGTCGTGCCGGGCCCGTTGGTGGCCGGCACGCCGAAGCCTCCCCCCTGACCTGGCGCCGGGCCGAAGGTCAGCGTGATGCGCCTGTCCGGCAGCACTGCGCCATGCGAGTCGGTTGACTTGATGATGTAGGTGATGGTGTCGCCGATGTGCGGAAGCTGGTCGACCGCCGTCAGCAGATAGCCAAAATCGAGCGGCACCAGCCCGTTGACGGGTGCGCCACCGGGCGCAACCGCGGTGGTGAAACCGACGGGCGCTGATTGAACCTCGAAGGAAACGTTGATCGGAAGCGGATCGTTATTGAGCGCGCCGATCGCATATTGGCCCGGGCCGGATGCCGGCAGGCTCAGGTAGAAGGTCTGCAGATTGCCGTTGGACGCCATCGTCGCGCCAACGTTCGAGGCGGCGTTGAAAGGCAGAATCCCGAGGTACTGCAGAATGCCCGGCGCCGTCTCCTCTCCGGCAGTGCTGCCGAAGGCCGGCGGAATGTTCACGGACAGACTACCGTTTGCGGTGGCGCCGAGGGCGGAGGCCGTAATACTAATTGTTTCCAACACTGTTCCAGGTACGCCGCCGGCAGCGTCCAGGAAGGTTAGCTGGGCGAGGTCGGCGTCGATCTGGGCGGCCGTTCCGGTCAATGTCAGGCTGGTGGTGCCGAGACCCGTCACCGTTGCTCCTGGCACCACGCGCTGCAGGCCCAGCAACGCCGCCGCATTGCTGAGCGTGACCGTCATCTGCGTGGTGATGGGCAGGCCTACGGCGTTGGCGACGCTTAGCCCATCGATTGGTGTCAATACACCTGTATTAGCGGCGGCAACTGGGATCGTGATCAAGGGCGGCCCGGGCGGCACCAGCGTCACCGGCACGCTCACTATGGTGCTGCCACCGGTGCCGGACGGGGTGGAGAAGGTGACCGTGTCGGCCGATCCGGCGGCTGGGCCGGCGTAGGTCAGCGTACCCAGCGCGGTGTTCAAAGCGGCGATGCTGCCGGTCAGCGTCAGTGTCCCGGTGCCATTGCCGCCGGCGATGACACCCGCGGGCGCCGACACGAAAATGGCACCGCCAGCGCTGCTGACGGTCAGCGTTGTCACCAGGTCAGGCGAGGTCGCGGGCGGCGCCACCAGGCCGACACCGGCAAGCGCCTGCTGCACGCCATTGGCGAAGGTCAGGCTGCCGGACGGGAGGGTGAACGACAGCGGGTCGCTGACACCGACCGCCAACGTGCCGCTCGCAATCAACCCGTTCCCGTCGGTGACGCTGATATGCAGCGTATCGCTGGCGGAGCCATTGAATGTCAGGCTGGCAAGCTGCGCATTCAGGTCCCCCAGCTTTCCGGTCAGCGTCAGATGGCTCGTATTGGCGCCGGACACCGTGCCGCTGCCGTGTTGAGTGGCCGAT
Source organism: Pseudomonadota bacterium (assembly GCA_018240405.1). Classification (GTDB taxonomy): domain Bacteria; phylum Pseudomonadota; class Alphaproteobacteria; order Acetobacterales; family Acetobacteraceae; genus Rhodopila. The sequence continues at coordinate 1,981 of JAFEFW010000240.1, read as the reverse complement.
AGCAGACCGGCGGTGGCGCTCAGCACCGCCTGCAGCGTTTCGTCGTCGGCGATAGCGCTCAGGTCGCTGACGCTGATGCCGGTCAGCGGCTCCGGCGCATTCGGTCCCTCAAACGCGGACGGAGGCAGGGCCAGCACCGGCGGCTGGTTGATCGTTACTGCAACGACGGTGTTGGTGGTCTGCAGCGCCGAATCGGTGACGACGATGGCCAGGGTGTCGTTCAGCGGCGTGCCCTGCGGCGTATCGGTCAGGCTGGCCAGCGCCTGGTTGATCTCGAACAGGTCGCCGGTCAGAGTCAGGTGCGTTGAGTTGTTGCCCTGTACCGTACCGGCGCCGAAGCTGGTGGCGGAGAGCAGGCCAAAGCTGTCGGACAGCGTGACGGTCAGGGTGCCGGGCTGGCTGGAACTGATGCTCAGCGGCCCGACCGCGCCGGCGAAGCCGACATTCAACAACTCACCGGAGGGTGCCGCAATCACTGGCGGCTGGAACGGCGTGCTGGAGACTCGCAGCGTCATGCTGCCGGCCAGCACATCGTAAACCGGCGTCAGGAACAGGCCGTTACCGATCGGGCTGCTTCCGGTACCGGAGTCAACAGTGCCATTGACCAGGATACTGCTGAACGCGCCCGTCAGTTGACCGGGCGTTGCGGACAGCACGCTGAACGTCTCGTTCGCGGCCAGGGTGAAGCCATTCAGCAGCACCAGGTCGAGCGTGCCGCCGTTCAGGCTGATCGGCCCTTGCACGTGGATTTCGCTGTCCTGCGCCGCGCCGGTACCGGATAGGCGTTCGATCACGTGGCCGCCGGTCAGTGTCAGCCCACCGGTCATGCTCAGCGTTCCGGTCGGGGTGAAATCGTCGCCGCCATACAGGGCCGCGCCGCTGCCCAGCACGTCGCTGTCGATCGTGCCGACGCCGTGCACGGTGCCGCCCGCAAGCGTGGCGCTGTTGGCGACCAGCCGGCCGCCGATCGTCAGTTCACCGGCCTGCTGCGTGAAGTTGGCGGCGATCAGCGTACCGCCGGTGCCGATGACCGCGTTGCTGCTGTTTGCGGCGCTGCCGCCGATCTGCAAAACCCCGGGCGCCGAAGTACTGCCGGTCAGCCTGAAGGAACCGGTGTTGGCAAAGGCCGCGGCGCCGACATGGGTTGGCGCGGAGCCGCTTCCCGTGGATTCGCCGATGGTCAGGTTGCCGGCATTCGTCACCGTTCCGGCAATCGTAACGTCACTGCCGCCCTGGCCAGTAAAGCCGTCGCCGTCGATGCTCCAGGCGCCCGCACTGCCGATGCTGACATCGTTGCCGATCGCCAGGGTCTGGCCATAGGCGAGGTCGAACTGACCGTCGATCCGCGACAGCGGCGCCAACGCGCTGTTGTGATCTGGATCGGCAGCGGTGCTGAGCAGCGCCTGCCGCCACAGGCGAAGCTGTGCGCCCGATGCGATCGTACCGAGTCCGCCTGAGCCGAATTGCAGATGGCTGTGGCCGTTCAACAAGACGTCGCCGGTCAGCACCCCGGTGGTTCCGAAACCAGCCGAACCGCCGATGATCAGATCAGCGGTGTTGGGGGAGCCGTTGGCCGCATTGCCAGTGAGGGTGACCGCGCCGGTATTGACCAGCGCAGCAGCGGTGACGCGGGTGGGCCCCGTGCCATCCGCTGTCGTCGGCCCGATGGTCAACGCCCCGGCATTGACCAGCGTACCACTGACGGTGACCTCGCTGCTCCCTTGGCCACTGAACCCGTCGCCGTCGATGAACCAGCGCCCGGTGCTGGTTATGCTGACGTCGTTGCCGATCGCCAGCGTCTCGCCATAGGCCAGGTTGAAGTCGCCGGCGATCAGCGACAAGCCGTCCAGCGCGCTGTTGCGTTTCGGATCGGACGCATCCGCCAGCCGCGCGAGCCCCCAAAGCCGTAGCTCCGCGCCAGACGCCACCGTGCCGATCTGGCCGGAGCCGAATTCCAGATGCGCCTGGCCATTCAGGCGTG
>JAFEFW010000023.1 GCA_018240405.1 Pseudomonadota bacterium | reverse complement strand
GGCACGTCGAACACGGCGTCGCGGCCGTTCTGCTTGGCGATGGTGACCACCATCTGCCCGGCCTGCACGACCTCGCCGGGTTCAGCGCCACGCGCGGTCACCGTGCCGGCGGCATCGGCCTGCAACACGGTGTAGCTGACGCGGTCGGCGGCGACGCGGATATTCACCTCGGCGGCATCGGCATTGGCAATCGCGGTGTTCAGCGCCTTCTCGGCAATCTCGAACTGTGCCCGCGGCGTATGGCCTTGGGCGAGCAGGGTCCGCTGGCGCTCGAACGCCGCCCGCGCCTGGGTCAGTTGCGCCTGCGCCGCGGATTGCTGTGCCTGGGCGGAGCGCAAAGCGTTCAGTTCATTGGCGGCATCGAGCCGCGCGAGTTCCTGCCCCGGCTTCACCGCGTCGCCGACATTGACGAAGCGCTGGATCATTCGCCCGCCGATGCGGAAGGCCATGGCGGAGGAATCCTGGGCGTCGATGTGGCCGGTCAGAGTGACCGTTTCGCCGACAGCCGAGGGTTTGACCGTGATGGTGCGGACCGGTCGCGGCACCGGCGCCTGGACCTTCTCGTCCCTCTTACAGGCCGCGGCGATCAGCGGCAGCACGAGAGCAGTCAGCACACCATAGCGTGCGACTTGCCGGAGCAAGACAGACGGCCGCAACGTGCTCACGTTGGCGGCCTGCGCGTCGTTGCCACGCAGCATCGTATTACACCTGTCATGGATCATCATTCGGCCAGTGCGGTCGCGGATGCGGTCGGGATAGAGCGCCGTTGCTGTGGCATTAAACACGTCGATCATGAAATCAAGGCATAATTTACCAGCCTGCGGTAAAAGCAGGCAGGCACAGCGTCTCGTTGCCATACAGCGTGTCTCAATCTTGCTGCGGCCCGACGGTCATGCTCCCGTTCCATCGACTGTGTTTCTATCCGATGACAAAGTTCGACTGAACATCCCGTTGTTTCGCTGGGACTAATCGGATAAGCGGGGTGCGAGGGTCCTTTCAGATGCGCAATCCGCTGCAGGCAGTTCGTCGACCCAACGATCCTGGCCTGCGCGCGATGGTTGGCATCGGCACGGCCATTCTGGTCGCGGCTGCCCTTGGCATCGGGCAGCCTGTGTTCGCGCCGCTGATGTTCGCCTTGTTCATCATTGCCATCGTGTGGCCGGTGCAGGGCAAGTTGCAGGCGCGGCTGCCCAAACTCGTGGCGCTGCTGATCAGCATGATTACCGCCATCGTTACATTTGGCGCGTTCGCATACCTGACGACCTGGGCGTTCAGCCATGTCGGCCGCTATGCCGTCGCCGAGGCCGGGCAGTTCCAGGTGCTCTACACGCAGATGACCGACTGGCTTGCCGGCCATGGGATCGAGGTGTCGGACCTGTGGGCAGAGCATTTCAACGTCGGCTGGCTGCTGAGTGCGGCGCAGCGAGTCACCACCATGGTGAACGGCATGCTGAGCTTCTCGCTGGTGGTGCTGATCTATATCATTCTCGGCCTGCTGGAGGTCGAGCCGGTTGTGCGGCGGCTGCGCCGCATGACCAACCAGGCGGCGGCACAGGTGCTGCTGGTTGGCGGCGCCAAGGTGGCCGCGAAGTATCGGCGCTACATGCTGGTACGCTCGCTGATGAGCGCGGTCACCGGCCTGTTGGTGTACGGCTTCATCCTGCTGTGCGGCCTGCCGTTGGCACGTGAGTGGGGCATCATCGCGTTTGCCTTCAACTATATCCCGGTGATCGGGCCGCTCCTGGCTACCGTGCTGCCGACGCTGTTCGCGGTGGCACAGTTCGACACATGGCAGAGTGCGGTGCTGGTGTTTGGCGCGCTGAACCTGATCCAGTTCCTGGTCGGCAGCTACCTGGAGCCGAGGGTGGCCGGCAACGTGCTGGCGATGTCGCCCTTCCTGGTGCTGTTCGCCGTGTTCTTCTGGACCTGGCTGTGGGGCCTGGCCGGTGCATTCATCGGCGTGCCGATCGTGATCGCGATCCTGACCCTGTGCGACCAGCACCCAGCCAGCCGCTGGGTGGTCGAGGTCTTTGGCGCCGCGCCGGATGAGCGGGACTGACGGATGACGCCCATCCTGGACCCGCGCAACGGCGACATCGAGGACGACGCCTCCAGCACGCATCAGCGCTCGCTGCTGTCGCTCGCCGGCAGCCTGTTCGCCGAGATCAGCCTGCCCAAGCTGATCGCCGTCTGGGTCGTCCTGCTGCTGATACCCGCCCTGCTGCTCGGTGCTGCCCCATTGCTGGCAACCGCCTGGGCGATCGCCGTATGGAACAAGACCGCCGATCTGCTCACCGAGATCTGGCCCGCCCTGTTGCTGCCACCCCTGGCCTTGATCGGCTGGTTCGGCGGACGGCGCCTGCTGCGCGCGGCAGAGAGCAGCTTCTGGTCCCTCAACGCCCTCGCGGTGCAGCCAATCTATGTCATCTTTCGTGAAGGCCTGCGGCATTTGGCAGAGGCGCTTCTGCCATCCGGGCTCCGGCCATCCTGGCGCGCCGCCGTCCGGTCGCTGAGTTCTGCGGTCTCGGGTATCGCCATCTGCCTGCTGGGCTTCGGCGTCGCAGCCCTGCTATGGCCGGCGACGCGCTGGATCGGCACCATCGCCGGCTTGGCGACCCCGCATGTCGTGATCCCGACGCTCCTGGCCAACAGCCTGACGCTGATCGCCGCCTACTGCGCCGTCGCCGGCCTGGCCTGGGGCATCGGCGATGCAGTGATGGCGCAGCCGCGCGACCTGCCCGGCTTCGCCCCGTCCGCGCCCGGCGATCGCACCTGGCGGGTCGCGCATCTTTCCGACATCCACACCGTGGGCGAGCGCTACGGCTTTCGTATCGAAAGCGGACGTGCCGGCCCGCGCGGCAATGAGCGCCTGCAACAGGCGCTGGCACAGTTGAACGCGATCCATGCGCGGGAGCCGCTGGACGTCGTGCTGATCACCGGTGACCTGACCGATGCCGGCCGCTCCGCCGAATGGGCCGAGTTTTTTATCGCCCTGGGCGAGTATCCGGCTCTGGCGGAGCGCATCGTCGCGATCCCCGGCAACCACGACGTCAACGTCGTCGACCGGTCCAGCCCGGCCCGAATGGACCTGCCGATGAGCCCGACCAAACGACTGCGCCAGTTGCGGACGCTGTCGGCACTGGAACGGCTGCAAGGCGACCGCCTGCGCGTCGTCGACGCCGGCGGCGTGAACCTGACGCTGGCGGAGCGGCTGCGGCCACACAGCGCCGGCATAACCACCTTTGCCGACACCGGCTCGCCGCGGCGGCTATCGCGGGAACTGTCGGAACTGTGGGATGCGGCCTTCCCGATGGTCCTGCCACCATCGACGCCGGATGGCCTCGGCATCATCGCGCTGAACTCCAACGCCGAAACCCATTTCTCCTTCACCAATGCCCTTGGGCTGATCTCGGCGGACCAGGCGAAACGGTTGCGGGTTGCGACCGGGCAGTATCCACAGGCCTGCTGGATTGTCGCGCTGCATCACCACGTCATTGAGTATCCACAGAAATCAAAGGCGCTGTCGATGCGGATCGGCACCGCATTGATCAACGGCAGTTGGGTGATCCGGCAGTTGCAGCGCCTGGGCGGCCGGGCGGCGGTGATGCACGGGCATCGGCATATCGACTGGATCGGGCAGTGCGGACGGCTGCTGATTGTTTCAGCGCCGTCGCCCGTGATGGTCATGCAGGAGCCGTCGTTTTACGTTCATACGCTGGCGATTGGCACCAACGGGCGGCTGAAGCTGCGCCAGGCGGAACGGGTTGTGGTCGCAGCCTGACATCGACCTTTTGCTTGCTGCCAGCGCGGACCGGCCGGTATACGCCACCCTGACGGGCAGCGGTCATGGAAATCCGTCCTGGCGCGCGGACGTGTCGGCGATTGGAACTGATGTGTCCATTTCAATAGGGCGGATAAGCTGCATAGGCCATTCCATGAGGACGGTGCACCAATGTCTGGTTCCCGTCGCGGCCCGCCGAGGCAAGCGATCGGATTTGGTCCGACCCTATGGCCACGAGTGGGAGCGACGTGCCGCCTCCAGCGGCTCAAACAAGCGGGAGTGTGGCGAGGAGAGGCTACGTCCCGTCCTCACGTGAGCGCCGGTTCGGGAAAGCCGAACCATGATGTGGCGGAAATGTTGGGCGAGGCTGGGTGGTGGTGCGTCTTATCGTCCTGGTAATTGCCTCATTCCTCGGGTTGGCGGCCTGCCAAGCCACGAATGTCACGATGAACCAGCCACTGCCGGTCAGCCGCGAGGGTGCGCCCGCGTATACGCCTGGCTACACATTGTTGGACATGCTGCACGCGCCGCGCGGTGAACTGTTCGTTGCACTTGCCTTCTCGGGCGGCGGCAAGCGGTCGGCGGCTTTTGCCTACGGCGCGCTGCTCGCGCTGCGATCAATGCAGGTCATAGACAATGGCCGGCCAAAGCCGCTGCTGGACGAGGTTGACTACATCGCCGCAGTGTCCGGCGGCAGTTTTCCGGCAGTCCATTACGGCCTGTACAGGGAAGAAAGCTTCCGGACGTTTGAGGCTGCGTTTCTCAAGCGCGACGTCAACCGGTTTGTCTACCAGATCTACCTGTTGCCGTGGAATTGGGAGTGGCTGGTCAACCCCCTGTTCGGCACCAATGATGCGATGGCGCTGGTGTATGATCGGCTGATGTTCAACGGCGCCACCTACGCCGATCTTCAGCGCCGCGGACTGCCGATGATTTCCGTTGATGCCACTGATCTGGCCGGCGGCGTGGTGTTTCCGTTCAATCAAACAAGCTTCGACCGGCTTTGCTCCGACCTGTCCAGCTTCCCGGTCTCGCGTGCGGTGGCGGCCTCGGCGGCCTTTCCAATCCTGTTCACCCCGATCACGCTGGTCAGTTACCGCAGCGATTGCGTTGGGCATCCACCGCCTGGCCCATTAGCAACGCGCGCCAGCGACACAAGCGGCAGCGCCTTATCACGGACCGCGATGATGGCGCGCAATGAACAGCGGCAGATGGACCCAGCGCAGACCCAGTTCCTGCACCTGATGGATGGCGGCATTGCCGACAACCTGGCACTGCGGTCGTTGTCGAACGACCTGATGCTGCTCGACGAGTCGAGCGAATTGCTCCAGCGACTGGCGCCGAAGACGCGGCGCGTGATCGTCATCAACGTCGATGGGCAGGCGGCGCAGGATCCGACACTCGGCCAGCGCCGCGTCGTCAGCGGGCTTCGCCAGATCATTTCCGCCGTCTCGGGCTCGCAAATCAACGCCTACAGCTTTGAAACGCTGCTGTTTGCGGATCAGCAGATCGCGCAATTGACCCAGACCATCCGCCGCATCCGCTGCGCGCAGGGCAAAATAATCGATGGCCATAACTGCGACGACGTGCAGGGCGCGCTGATCCCCATCACGCTCGCCGACGTTCCGGACGAGCCGTTGCGGCGGCGGCTGCAGGCGATCCCGACGAGCCTCACCATTCCGGACGCCGACGTCGATGCCTTGGTTGCCGAAGGCCAGAGGCTGGTGCAGACGAACGCGACCCTGCTTGGCCTGCTGGCGGATTTCCGGCCCAGATCCATGGCGGCCTGCCGCACATCGCAGGCGCCCTACCGGCCCGGCCTGCAGCCGGCCTGCTGACGGGGCGGCCACCGGTTTGCCATGGCGGCGGGAAACCAAGTGCCACGCGGTGCCCCTTGGTTGCGACCGGATCAGGCCAGTGCAAAACAGTAACGATCTGGAATATGGTCCCGCAGGCGAGGTGGCAGCAACTCGATCAGCGCTGCGACAGTATCAGTCCGGCCGCTTTCGGCCGCGTCGCCAAACAGGATGCGAATGGCCGGCGCAATCTGCTGCGTCAGCGCCGTCACCGGATGGGCAAGACCAAATAGCGCGTGATTCCAATCCTTGCGGACGCCGTCGGTGAACAGCGGCGCATCGGAGCCGAACTGCGGGTCCGGCACGACGTGCCGAAAACTGCCAAAGCGCTCGCTATGCAGGTGGCGACCCACATGCCGGAAGCCCAAAGCGCTAGGCGCGACGGTCGGTACCAGATCGTCGCCATAGACCAGACGATAGGTGCAGGATCCCAGTGCCTGATTATATGTCGTGGCAAACGCCGCATTACCTGGGCGTGGCATGCCAAACGTATAGACCGCGTGCACCGCCCGTCCCTGAGCAGCGAGAGACAGCGCCGTCACCACTGCCAGCGCACCGCCCAGGCTGTGTCCGGTCACGAACAACCGGTTGGATGCGTCCGTCAGAGTCAGCCGATCGAGCACATCGGTCCGCGCAATAACCGCGGCATCATGAAAGCCGCGCGCGCAACCATCGGCGGCCAGGGCGATGTCGAAATTGGTCGCCCAGTTCGCCAGCAGCACCGGGTCTGTTCCGGAAAAGGCGACGATGGTCGCGCCGCGCCCCTGGGCAACGAAGCCTTGGGTCATTGCCGTTGGAAGGTCCTTGCGGTTACTGCACACCAGCACCTCGCCGATAAGCGCAAGGCCCCATTGCTGAAGGATCTCCGCAATCTTGCCGGCGTCCTCGGTTTCGTAGGCCAACTGTGCAAGCCATGCCATGCCGCGGGCCGTGCCAATCCGGTAGTCGGCGTCCGGCACGAACGCACCAAATACCTGGCGGTTGCGGTCGTAGGCGGCTCTGGGAACGCGGGTGAGGACACTCATAACGTCGCCAGCATGTTCCGCCGGTACGTTGCGAGCAACGACTTTTATTCAGGCCACGCAGCCGCAAATGTAATCCGTCCTTTACGGTCACGGCTTGCAGGAGCATCGCCCGGCGTTGCACAGCGGGTATGGACATAAATCCGCATGCCGGTCTCACAGACGCGCTCACGCCGGTCAGTTCAAGGAGCAAATGTTTGGCGGCGGTTCAGCTGGACCGTGCGCCGGTCAAAACGATGGCGCGCCCGTGATCATCGCCTGACCGCCTGCCGAATCCTTGACCGTGGCCAGCAGGATGCGCCAGTTCCGCCCGCTCTTGGTCGCCAGGTATTCACGATCATGGATGTCGGCGATGGATTTATCGTCCCGCTCGATGGCCAGCCGGAAAGTGATACCCGCGGCGCGCAAGCCTGCCTCAAGCGCTGCGACCGTCGCGACCTGCGTTACCCGATCGGTGACCGCGGCGCAGATGCCGTCATCCGAGGAGATGAGAACGAACTTGCCCTCGTTATCTGAGGCGTCGAAGACTTGCCCTGGCGCGCCGCGCAGAAACGCCTTGCGCGCCTGTTCCGGCACCGGCGGCAACCCCTTTTGCGCGGCCCATGCGCGTAACCCGGGCGGATCGCCGGCATAGTTCAGGCAGCTTTGAACAAACAGACCGACCAACGCCGTGGCCTGATCGGCACGCGCCGGACCAGCCAGCAACAGCGCAGCCAGCACCAGCGGCCAGCGGCGGCGGGTCAGCGGCGCAACTCCATCTGGATCGGCCCCTCCCGCCGGCCGTGCGTGAACTGGTCCACCGCCTCATTCCCGCTTTCCATGAGCGCCGTTGCCGGGCCACGCCAGACGATCCGTCCGTGTAACAGCATTGCAGCCTGATCGCCGATCCGCTGCGCACTCGCCATATCGTGCGTAATTGCCACAGCGGTGCTGCCCAAGCGGCGTACACAATCGACAATCAATCCGTCGATCACCGCCCCCATGATCGGATCCAGGCCGGTCGTCGGCTCATCAAAGAACATGATGTCGGGCTGCGACGCGATTGCGCGAGCGAGTGCCACCCGCTTCTGCATGCCGCCGGAGAGTTCTGCCGGCGAGAGGTCGCCAACGGTCGGCGCCAGGCCAACCTGTTGCAGAAAGGCGTTAGCCCGCTCCCTGGCCTCACTCCGGCCAGCCTTATGGCGGGCGAGCAGGCCAAACGCCACGTTCTCCCAGACAGGCAGGCTGTCGAACAGGGCGCCGGCCTGGAACAGCATGCCGATGCGGGCCCTCACCTGCTCGCGCTGGGTACGCGGCAGCCGCAATATGTTGACCCCGTCAATCTCGATCGTCCCCGCATCCGGCTCGATCAGGCCGAGGATGCATTTCAGCAGAACTGACTTGCCGGAGCCGGAGCCGCCGATCACCACCATGGAGGTCGCCGGCATGACGTCGAGGTCTACGCCGTCCAGGACGACCTTCTCGCCAAAGCTCTTGCACAGGCCGCGGATGCGAATCCGCGGCGTCGGGTCGGAGGCGCTCTGGCTCATGTTGGGTAGATGCCGTGCGAGGATGGCTTCGGCAAGGGAGGGAGGTTCAGGACTTGCTGACCGGGCTCTCTCGATGCTGGCCGATTCCATTGATCCGGAGGCGCTTACCGCGGCCACCGCGTACCAGTTAGTGTGTGTTAGCACAACCACGACGGGCGAAAATAGAAATATTGTCAATCAACGGCTTGCATTGATGTCGGTGTGTGACAATGATTACGCGCCAGACGGGATATATCTATGATTGCCGCTACCTCCGATCTGCCTGGCAGACTTCACGCCTTGGCGCGGCGACAGGCGTCGATCCGCAATACACCCCATCAGCTTCGGCTGGCGGGCCTCGTGTTGGCGTGCCTGACGCTCGCGCTGGCGCCGCTATACATCTGGAACGGCAACCATCGCACGCTGGAGGTGGCCTCCGGCGAGCTGGCCAACTTCGCGCAGGCGCTCGGTGCGGCGGCTGAGCAGCATCTCCAGGTCATCGATCTGCTGACGCAGCGGGCTCAGGCCGAGCTGACCGCGCAATCGGCCGATACGGCGGAGGAGTTTGCCCAGCGCGTGGACGGGACATCGACGCAGAGCTTTATCAATGGTCTGATGTCGAACCTGCCGCCGCATCACGCCATGGCGTTGTTCGCCGCCAGTGGCCAATGCCTGGTATGCGGCCAGCGTGAACCATTCTCCATTGCCGACCGACGCTATTTCATCACGCTGCGGGATAAGCCGGACGACGGAAGCATCCTTGAGTTTGTGGAACGCGCTTACCATTCCGGACAGCCGTCCATCATCAGCGCGCGTCGGCTGACCAGCGCTCATGGATTGTTCCTGGGCGTGGTATTGGTCGCCATGGACGTCCAGCACCTCCTGGACTTCTACGCAGCGTTGGAGCGGCGCAAGCCTGTCCGGGTTTCCTGGCTTCGTCCGGACGGCTCGGTCCTGTTCCGCTACCCCTCTAACCCAGGCGGGCAGGTTACTGGCACAACCGACTCCCATTGGCACAAAATCGTCAGTGCCGGTGGGGGCACTTTCCGCGCGACCGACCCCCTGTCAGGCGAACGGGCGCTGATCGCGGTCGATGTGCTGCGGCGTTACAATCTGGTCCTGCAGGTCAGCATGGACGAGCGCGCAATTCTGGCGCCGTTCGTCTGGGAAAACGCCGCAGTGTCGCTGACCGTCGCCGCATTTGCCGCGTTGATCCTGCTGTTGTCCTGGACCATTGCGCGCCATGTCGCTGTGCGCGACGCACAGCACAGCGCCTTGTTGGAATCGGATATTGCCCTGCGGCAGAGCGAGACCAGGCTGCGAGACTTCGCCGAAATGGCATCGGACTGGTTCTGGGAACAGGATGCCGATTTGCGCCTGAGCTGGGTCAGCGTCAACTCGCCCGGGCTTGGACTGCATGAAGCGGGTCGAACCGGCATGCTGCAGTGGGACTATATCGACACCGGCGAGGAGCCGCAGAAATGGGATGCGCATCGGCAGGATCTCTATGCAAGGCGCGCGTTCACCGATTTCCGCTACCGCCAGCGCACGCCCGACGGCAGTTTTCGTTACTTTGCAATCAGTGGACGCCCGCGCTTTGACGATTCCGGGCGTTTCGTCGGCTATCGCGGCATCGGCCGCCACATCACTGCGCAGATCGAAATGGAGCAGGAGCGTGCCCGGGCGCGCCAGCGGGCGGAACGCGCCGAAGCGATGCTGCGCGACGCGCTGGACAGCCTGTCAGAAAGTGTCGTGATTTGCGATGAGCACGACCGCGTTATCATGGTGAACGAAGCCTACCGCCTTCGTTACCCCGCCGATGACTCCGCGACTCCAAACGGGCGGACATTCGAGCAGGTCATGCGCGACTCCATGGCTGCGGGCGAAGGAACGGACCGCGCCGGTCGGGAAGCATGGCTGGCAGAGCGCATGAACCGGCATCGTACAGCGGCCGGAGAGTTCGAGCGGCTGCTGCCAGACGGCACCTGGGTCTGGATTACGGAACGAAGGATGCGCAATGGCGGCACCGTGACGCTGCATGTCGACATCAGCAGAATGAAGGAAACCGAAATCGCCCTGCGCCATAGCGAGGAGCGGCTGGACCTGGCACAGGCCGCCGCCGGAATTGGCACCTGGGAGTACAACCTGGCGACCCACAGATGGTTCTGGTCGAAGGAGATGTACCGGGTACACGGCCTTGACCCGGCTTGTTCCGAACCCGCCACCTCAGCGGGGATCGCTGCCGTGCATCCCGGTGACCTCGACAAAGCGCAGGCCTGGCTGAAGGCGTTATGCGCCGGCATAGAATGCGAACCGCTGGAGGAACGGATTACCCGGCCCGACGGCGCCCAGCGCCTGCTTCGGCTGCACGGACGGGCTGTAACGGATGGTACTAGGAATGTCAGCCGCATCGTCGGCACCTGCCAGGACATCACCGATCGCCAGCAGATCGAGCAGCAACTGGTTCAGGCGCAGAAGATGGAGGCGATCGGTAACCTGACCGGCGGAATGGCGCACGACTTCAACAACGTATTGTCGATCGTTATCAATAACCTTGAACTCGCGGAGCTATCGCTCGATCCCGAGAGTCCACCCCGGGAGTGGATAAAGGATGCGCTGGAGGCAGCACTGCGTGGCGCTGACCTGACGCAGCGCCTGTTGGCCTTCGCGCGCCGTCAAGCGCTGACTTACGAGCCGCTGGATCTGAACGAGGTTGTCAGCAATCTGCAGCGGCTACTATCCCGTGTGCTGGGCGAGGATATCCTGATGTCGATCGACCTCGCATCCGACGTTTGGCCGATCGTTTCGGACCGCGCGCAGATCGAGGCCAGCATCACTAACCTGGCGATGAACGCCCGCGACGCCATGCCGCGTGGAGGCAACCTGCATATCAGCACGGCGAACAGATGGCTCGACGGGACGCAGGCGGCAACGGCGAAGCCTGGCGAGTATGTGATGGTAACGGTTGCTGACACCGGTTCGGGCATGAGCCAGGAGGTGGTCTCGCACATCTTCGAGCCATTCTTTACCACCAAGGGGCGGGAGGGTGGCACCGGCCTTGGGTTGAGCATGGTGTTCGGATTTATCAACCAGTCGAACGGGCACATCGCGGTGGAGAGCCAACCTGGCGCCGGCACCTGCATCAGCCTGTTCTTGCCGCGTGCCCGCTCCGGGGCCGGTGCGGCGGCAGCCCCGGAGCCTGATCGTGCTGCCAGCGGCGCGCCAGGCGGTCAGGAGATCGTCCTGGTGGTGGAGGACAACGCCTTGCTTCGCCGGGTTGTTGCACGCGAAGTCGCAAGTCTGGGCTACCGGACGTTGGAGGCCGCCGAAGCCGCCGCGGCGCTTTCGATCCTGGAGACCGAGCATGCCGACCTGCTCTTCACCGACATCGTCATGCCGGGAGGCATGGACGGCTTCGATCTGGCGCGGGAAGTGAAGCGACGTTGGCCCAGGATGCACATCCTGCTGACATCCGGTTTCGCGGGGCGGCCCACGGAGAGTCGTTTGCAGGGCCTGCACATTGCGAGCGGCATTTTGCGAAAGCCATACCGGCGGGAAGAATTGGCCAGCCGGATTCGTGCAGCACTGGCCTCGTAACAGCGTTCGACGTCGTCGCGGCGCCGCTTACGGCAACAGTCTTGTTCCAAATCAAATCAGAAACTATAATAAAGTGTTATGGCCGCCACACGGCGCACCGAGGACAGGACAATGCCCCAAAAAGTTATGATGATTGACGATGAAGCTGGCATTGCCAAAGTCGTTGGTCTTACCGCGGAACGGCTCGGTCTCGACTTTCGGTCCGTTACAACGCCAGAGCACGCGGTCGATCAATTTCTGGAATACAATCCGGATATTGTCTTTCTGGACATGATCATGCCGGGCAAGGACGGCATCGACGTGCTGAACGAAATCCTTGCGACCGGGGTACCAACGAAGATCGTCCTGGTATCTGGTTATGGCGACGGTTACCTCAACCTCGCAGAGGGTCTTGGTGCGTTCCACGGCTCTGACCGGTTTCCAATCCTGAAGAAGCCGTTCCGCAATGCGCAACTGGTCGAGTTGCTCACCGGCATGACCAACGGCGCCTGACGCGGCAGCGACGGCTAGGTTCTGCCAGGATTTCGGATAGGCCCCGCTGGCGAGGGCCATCCGCGCGAACGCTGCCTGACCAGCAAGCTCGGCGGGGCCTGAAGTGGTCAGTTGGCCGCGTAAATGCGGGCCAAGCGGGAGCCCGGCCGCCAACGCCGCCTCAGCGATGTGCAACAGGATAGAGGCTGCCGAGCTCATGACCGTCCGGGCGGCCGGCGCCTTGAACAGCCCGATCCGGCGCACGCAGCCCCGGCAAGCGAAATTCTGCTGGGTCGCCTAAACGGAAATTCCAGCAGCACCGCGGTCTCTGCACCGATCCGTGGCGCAATCGCCGTGGCGCGGAGTGGACCAATACCCATCCGGAGGAAAAAATGATGCGCAGGTAACGCGGACCGGTCCTCGACGCCTTTGCGATCCGCGGTGCCTATTTTTTCACCAGCTTTCACGGCCGCCCAGCAGATAGGCAAAATCCGCTCAGCCGCCCGCGTTGCGCTCTTGCTGCGCCGCACAAATCTCGTCACAGTGGCGGAATGCCTGACGGTCATGTTGCGCCACGCATCTCCGCCCTCGCTCAGGAACTGATCGACCTGACCGCGCGCCTCGGCGCCCGCGCGGATGAGGACCCTTTTGGCAATCCCGTGCTGCTGGTGTCGCTGGCGATCACCCGGCGGCTGGATACCGGCGCCCTGGCGGAAGACGACATCGCTGGCCTGATCCGGTTCCTGCGCGATGCCGCCTTCGCCGACCGGGCCCAACGCGTCGCGGCCTATGTCGGTGGCATTGACACCGCGGGCAACGATGCCAGTCTTGCCGGATTGGCGCAGCACCTGCTGCGGCCCGACCCGAATGACAGCCCTGTACGCTGGGCCGAGTATCAGGCGCTGACGGAGCGAACCCGTTTCGCCGCCGTGTTCACCGCGCACCCCACCTTCGCGCTGGCGCCGGATGTGAACCAGGCACTGGCTGAGGCCGCGAGCGGCCGCAGCGTGCCGCAATTCGACTCGCACCGACCGCTGCCGATCACCCTGCGCGACGAGTTCGATCGCTCCGTGCACGCCATTACCAATGGTCGCGACGCGATCGACCGGTTTAACGCCGCACTGATCTCGGTCGCTCGCAGTGCCTGGCCGGACCGCTGGACGCAGTTGAATCCGGCGCCGGTAATCCTTTCCACCTGGGTCGGCTACGATACTGACGGTCGCACCGACATCGGCTGGTGGGACACGCTGCGGCTTCGGCTGGAGAGCAAGCGGCTGCAACTGAACCGCCTGCATGCGCAGGTATCATCGCTGGAGGCCGGCGGGGCACTCGCCGACCGCGTTGCCGCGGCGCGCGACGCCGTTGACCGGCAACTGGCACTCAGCCCCGACGCGCCGGTCCCGGCCAAGGTATCGGCCTTCGCGCAAACACTGATCCACGAGAAGGATGCCGCACTGGTTACGCCGGCGCCGCTACTGCCGCTGTTCGATGAAGCCATCGTCAAAGCCGGCGACCACGACAAGCTGGCGCTGACCGTCGCCCGCGCCGGACTGCTGTCGCATGGCATGGCCATGGCGCATATGCATGTCCGCCTGAACTCGCAACAGATTCACAACGTCGTCCGCCAGCGCCTGGGCATCTCCGACCCGCCGGAGGATCCATCCCGCCGCCGCGCGCTGTTCGCCGCGATCAACCACGCGCTGGACACCGTGCAACCGGAACCGATCGATTTCGGCGCGTTGATCTCGGAACAGACCTCCGCCGCCCGGTTGATGATGGTGGTGGCGCAGATCGTCAAGCACGTCGACGGATCAAAGCCGGTTCGCTTCCTGATAGCCGAGACGGAAACCGGATACACGCTGCTGGCCGCGCTGTGGCTCGCGCGGCTTTGCGGGATCGAAAACCATGTCGAGATCTCGCCGCTGTTCGAAACCGCGCATGCGCTCGACCAAGGTGCGACGGTGCTGGAAGAGGCGCTGCGCAACCCGCACTACCGGGCCTACCTGAAATCGACCGGTAAGCTGGCGCTGCAGTTCGGTTACTCCGACTCCGGCCGCTACATCGGCCAGTTGGCCGCCAGCTATCTGATCGAGCGTCTACGCTTCAAGATCGCCCAGGTGCTGGAGAAGAACGGAGTCTCCGGCGTCGAAGTGATCCTGTTCGACACCCATGGCGAGAGCATCGGACGCGGCGCACATCCCGGCTCACTGGCCGACCGTTTGAAATACCTGTCGCCGACCGCGTCGCGTCAGTCGATGCACGCTGCCGGCCTGCAGGTACGCGAGGAATCAGCGTTTCAGGGCGGCGACGGGTTCATGCTGTTCGGCACGCCGGAACTGGCGCTGGCCACAATCACCCGGATTGCGGAACAAACCTACCACCCCGCCTCCGGCTTCGGGCCGATCGAGGATCCGGTTTACGCCGATCCCGACTTCGCCGCCGACTTCTTCGCCACCATCCGCAACGGCATGGAGGGCTTGGTCGAAGACGCCGGCTATGCCGCGCTGCTCGGTGCTTTTGGCCCGTCGTTGCTGGACAAAACTGGGTCGCGCCCCGCTGCGCGCCAGTCGGACGGCATGATCGGCAACGCTCGCATCCGCCATCCGCGCGAGTTACGCGCCATTCCCAATAACGCGATCCTGCAACAACTCGGCTGGTGCGCGAACACACTGCAAGGCATCGGCGCCGCCGCCTCGCGGCATCCGGAAACCTTTGCCGAGATGCGGGAGAAGAGCCGCCGTTTTCATCGCGCGATGGATTTCGCAGAGCATGCGCTGGCCCATTCGGACATTGACGTGCTGCGCGCGGTCATCGCCACGCTGGACCCTGGTACCTGGCTGGACCGGGCCGCTCATACGCAGCGGCCGGGCCGGCGGGAGGCGCTGGTATCGGTGGCCCGTGCGTTGGAGCGGTTGGATATCTGGGCTGCGGCGCAGTCCATGTTCCGTCGCATCAGCGCTGATCATCTGGCCCTGCGGGTCGCCTGGCAGGACGTGCCGAAGATGCAGACGCGCGAGGTGCTGCTGCATGCGCTACGCCTGGCACTGATCCATCGCATCTGGCTGCTCGCGACCGACATACCCGACTTCTCGCCACGACACGCGATCACGCGGCAGGGGCTTGAAGCGGCAATCCTGCGCCTGGATATCGAGGCCTCGTTGCAGATGCTAGGCGAAATTTTCCCGGTTGCCGGCGATCCCGCCGCTGACTGCGACTACGCCGAACCGGCGCCGAAACGCCGCACCACCGCCTATGCGCGAGAGCATGACGAGTTGTTTGCCCCCATCCGCCGCTACTTCGGCATGGTGCGGGAAATCGCGACGGCGGTCTCGCACGAAGTCGGCGCGTTCGGGTAGCAGATGCGGGTCGGCTGTGCGCTCCGGCGGGCGGCGTGAGCGTCGCCGCGATGCCCTGGCCGCCGTAGCGGAGCCGGTGCCGTGCGCCCGCACCGCCTCACTCATATCCGCCAGCGCAGGCGGTTGGCCGCCCCGCCGAACAGCAGCCGCGGACAGGTCGGCTGTCCGCGGGCGGCCTGCTGCTTCAACACGAAGCAATTGTCATTGTGGGTCGGTATTGCTGTTCTGAGCCAAGCTCTGACGAGGGTGGCGAGGGGCACAGCGGCCCTCTACGCCAAGCGGCGCCCGAGGGCGCTGGCCTCACGGCCGCAGTACACGACGCACCTGAGCCGCGATCGCTGCCGCAGCACCTGCGTGCGGGCATTATGCCGGCGGCTCGCAGAACCAGTGAAGTACGGCGATGCGCCCCACTGCCGCGCGGCCGGGTCGACCGGCACAACGGCAGCGGGGTGGAGAAACCCGTGCGTGCCTAAGCCGCGCTACGCACCCCGCTGATCGCGTCCATGGCGCGATCGATGCGGGCCATCGATGCGGCATCCGAGGCGAACACCACGCCAAGCCCGTTTCCTGCGCGCCGCACGATCCGTCCGGTGACCGTCCCAGCACCCGACGGCAGCTCGATCTCGATGGGTGTTCCGGCCTTCAAGTCCCAGTCGCATTGGACGAGCGCGCCGCCGCGCGAGATATCCAGCAGCATGCCGCGTCCGGAGCGCCCAGCCGCCCGCAAGCCAGCAGCCGCGCCGTTGCCGCTGATACGCTCAAATTTGCGCCGTTCCCCTGTCTCGGTGGTCACCGCGGTCAGGAAGTTGTCCACCTCGGACCGCAGCGTCTCGGCCTGCACCGCAATGTTGTGCGAACTGGCCTCGATCTCCCGGCTGACGTTCGAAGCCTGCTGCGCGGCGGAGACCACCTGGGTCATGGCCGAGGCGGTGTTGGAGGTAGTACCGGACACTGCCTGAACGCTGCCGGCGATCTCGCGCGTGGTGGCGCTTTGCTCCTCCACCGCGGCCGAAATGGCCGCCGACACCTGATCCAGCTTGCCGATGATGTCGCGGATCTCGTTCATCGCAGTCACGGCGTCGGCCGTCGCCTGACTCACCATGCCAATCTGGTCGCTGATCTCTGACGTAGCCTTGGCTGTCTGGCTGGCAAGCGCCTTGACCTCACCGGCGACGACCGCGAACCCCTTGCCGGCGTCACCCGCCCGTGCGGCCTCGATTGTCGCGTTGAGCGCAAGCAGATTGGTCTGACCGGCGATCTGGCTGATCAGCCGGACCACGTCGCCGATTTTCGTGGTTGCCGTCGTTAGGCCCTGCATCGTGACGTTGCTGCTCTCAGCCCGCTCCACCGCCTGCCGGGCGACATCGGCAGCCGTCGAGACCTGGCGCGAAATCTCTGTGACGCTGGCGCTCATTTCTTCAATGGCCGCAGACAGCGCGACCAAATCCTGCGACGAGCGGTTGGCGCTGTCCGCCGTGCTCTGCGCCTCGGTATGAACGGAACCGGTGGCGGCATCCATGGTCTGCGACGCGGCACGCATGGCGTCCGCCGCCCCGGCCAACGAGGCCATGACACCGGACACCGAGGTGCCGAAGTCCTGTGTATACTGCTCCATCACCGCCTGCCGTCGTGCGCGCAGCGCCTGCTGACCCGCCTCGGCTCTGGCCAATTCATCCGCCTTGATCATGTTCGCCCGGAACACATCCACTGCGGCAGCCATCCGGCCAATCTCATCGGTCCGGCCACGCGCGGGGATTTCGACGTTCATGTCGCGCTCAGCCAGGCGGCGCATGGCGGCTGTCATCGCTTGCACCGGACCGGCGATACCCTTGATGGTCAGGAAGCCGACGATGCCGGCAATGGCGATACCTGCGACCAGCACGGACAGGACGGTAAACCGACCATTGGTGTAATTGTCGGCCGCGCGATCCGCCCAGTATTTTGCCGCATTTACGTTAAATTCCACGTCCTTGGCCAGCGTCTGGTCAACGTCTTCGCCCATCGTTGCCAGCCGGTCCAGCATGCCGACAGCCTGGTCGCTCTTGCCAGCCTTCAGGAGGTTAGTGGCTTCGATTGTTACTGCCCTGTAGGAAGACCACGTCGTCTTGTAATTGTCGTAGAGCTTCTTCTCGTCTGCAGTGTCTATCGTCGCAACATAAGGCTTTTCCTGCTCGTCAACCATTCTAACCCATTCATCCAGCGCCGCCTGCAGGGGGGCAAGCTCATCGCCCGTCTTCCGCATCAAAACGGCCTTAGTGATAACGAGCCGATAATGCAGAATGGCATCACGAATTTCGTTAACGTAGTGGATTGCCAGCATGTAGTTCTGCGTCACCTGTGTGACGCTGGCATTCAGGTCGGCGAAATTCTTGACCGAGGTTGCCCCGAGGATTCCCAACAGTAGAATGAGCGGCGCAATGCCGCTGATGATCTTGCTGCGGATCGACAGGTTTGCGAGTGCTGTCATGGCGGACATCAAGAATATCCCTGGTTGGGCGTCCATCATTGATAACGCCGCAGGAGTGAAGAATTCGTTAAGGCGGCTGCATCCATTACGGGAGCGCTTCGCCAACAAGCTGAACACGCCGGCGTGCGGCTGGACGTCACGCCACAGACGTTCCTATATCGCGTGATGCAGACTAAGCCGGCCCAACGGTCAGAACGGAAGCCCCGCGGCCAGGGGCCCTCACGGCGCGGCGAAATTCTTGACGCCGCCAAGCGCCTGTTCCTCACCGACGGCTACGAACACGCGACGATCCGCAAGATCGCGGCCGCCGTAGGCGTCTCTTCCGCCGCGCTTTATCTGTACTTTCCCGACAAGGACGCGATTCTACACGCGATTGCGGAGTCGACCTTTGACTCGCTCCTGGCCGAACTGGAAGCGTCGCAGCAACCGGACGTGGCGCCGCTGGACCGCCTGCGTGCGGGCCTGCACACCTATGTTGCCTTCGGCCTCGCGCATCCGGATGAGTACCGGCTGACCTTCCTCGCCAAGATGATTGCGCCGAGCGGACCGGGCCGGCCATGCCGGGACCAGGATGTGCCGGCAGCGGACCGCTCCTTCGCCATCCTGCATGACAGCATTGCGGCGCTGATGCAGGCCGGTGTGTTCCGTGCCGGCGACGCCATGCTGGCAGCCGAAGCGGTGTGGGCCAGCCTGCACGGCGTGACCGCCCTGCTCCTGGACCAGGTGGAGCACATCGAGTCCAGCCATGACGCCCTGATCGCCGGCGTCATTGAGCTTGCCATCAGGGGCCTCATGGCTTGAGGGCACCCGAAAAATGACGCCGTCACACTCGGCCGCCATTGATCGGTGAACATTGATCATATATAGAGCGGCACATTCCTTCGGACGGTGCCTGATGCCGCACGCTCCCCTCCGCTCGCTGCTTCTCCTCCCCTTGATCGCCAGCCTGCTGACAGGCGTTGCGCACGCTGACACGCCACGTCCCGTGCGCGTGCAGACCGTGCAGTTCGTGCCACAACTGGTGCGGGCGACCTACGCCGGCACCGTTCAGCCGCGCGTGCAGGCCAATCTCGGCTTCCGTGTCTCGGGCAAGGTGATCGCCCGCAAGGTCAACATCGGCGATCATGTCACGGCGGGGCAGGTGCTGGGCGTGCTGGACCCGACGGATTTGCGCTTCGCCGCCGCCGCCGCCGCACAGGCGGTGAAGGCCGCGGAAGCCGAGGCGGTGCGGGCGCGCGCCGATTTCGACCGCTATCAGCAGTTGGGTAAAGCCTCGCCGGCTTGGCTGCCATCCGACTATGACCGCCGCAAGGCTGCGCTAGACGGCGCCGAGGCGCGCCTCGCGCAACTCCGCCAGCAACTCGCCCTGGCCGTCGACCAATTGTCCTATACGACGCTGACCGCCGATGCCGACAGCGTGGTCACGGATCTACGCATGGAGGTCGGACAGGTCGTGGCCGCCGGCCAGACCGTGGCCAGCCTTGCGCATATGGCTGAAACCGAAATCGTCGTGGACGTGCCGGAGAACCGCCTGCCGGATATCCGCGCCGCGGAGACGATCCAGCTTGCCGTGTGGTCGTTGCCTGGCCAGTCGTTCCAGGGCCGTACGCGCGAGATCGGCGCACTGGCCGACGCCGCCAGCCGCACCTTCGCCGTCAAGGTCACCCTGCTGGACCCGCCGCCTCAGGGCACTCTTGGCCTCGGCATGACCGCCACCGTCACTTTCGCCCATGTCGCGGGACCGCCCATCGCGCTGCTGCCCGCCGCGGCCATCGTGCAGGCGCCGACAGGCAGCGGGGGCGGCCCGTCCGTCTGGGTGCTGGATCGCGCCGCCCACCGCGCTACACCGCATCCGGTGCAGGTGGCCGCTTGGCGCGGCGACGGACAGGTCGCGATCGCCGGTGGGATTCCACAGGGCGCCGAAGTTGTGACCGCGGGCGCGGCGCTGCTGAATGAGACGACGCCGGTCACTGCCTGGGCCGGCACGTTACGATGAGCAGCCTGAACCTTTCTGCCTGGGCGCTGCGTCACCGCGCACTCACGGTGTTCATGATGCTGGCGATCGCCGCCGCCGGCACCTGGTCCTACTTCAAGCTCGGCCGCGGCGAGGACCCGCCCTTCACCATCAAGCAGATGGTGATCCAGACGCAGTGGCCCGGCGCCTCCGCCGACCAGATGTCGCGTCTGATCGTGGACCGGCTTGAGCGCAAGCTGCAGGAACTGCCGATGCTCGATCGGCTGGATGCGACGATCCAACCTGGACTCGCTTACATCACCGTCAATTTGCGTGATGATACGCCGCCGGCGCAGGTGCCAGATCTGTGGTACGAAGTGCGCAAGAAGGTCGGCGACATCGCGCCGACGCTGCCGGCCGGGGTCATCGGCCCGTTCTTCAACGACGAGTTCGGCGATGTGTATGGCATCGTTTACGCCTTCACCGGCGACGGCTTCACCTTGCCGCAACTGCGCCACGTGGTGGACGACGTGCGGGAGTCCCTGCTGTCGGTGCGCGGTGTCGGCAAGATCACCATCATCGGCGCACAGGAAGAACGTATCTACATTGAGTTCTCCCACCGCAAGCTGGCCGAGCTTGGCTTGACGGTCCCGGAGGTGATCAACCTGGTTGCGCGTGAAAACGCCGTGGAAGCCGGTGGCTTCGCCGAGACGCCACGCGACCGCATCTACGTCCGCACGGCTGACGGCCTGCCGGGCGAGGCGGCGCTGCGCGACCTGCCGATCAGTGCCGGCAACCGCCGCCTGAAACTGGGCGACATCGCGACAGTCACCCGCGGCACGGTCGATCCGCCGCTGCAGACCATGAGTGTGAATGGCAAGCCAGGCCTGGGCCTCGCGATTTCCATGGCGCCGGGCGGCAATATACTTGACCTGGGCAAGGCCATCGCCGCGAAGATGGAAGCGATCGCTCCCACATTGCCACTGGGCGTGTCGATGCTGCGGGTCAATGATCAGTCGCAGGTCGTGGCGAAGGATGTCGTCGAGTTCCAGGAAAGCTTCGTCGAGGCCCTGGCGATCGTACTACTGGTCAGTTTCGTTTCGCTCGGCTGGCGAACCGGCCTCGTCGTCGCCATCAGCGTGCCGCTGGTGTTGGCAGGCGTGATGATCGGCATGAAGCTTTTGGGAATCGACCTGCAACGAATCTCCCTCGGCGCCATGATCATTGCGCTCGGCCTGCTGGTGGACGATGCGATCATTGCCGTCGAAACCATGGTGGTGAAGCTGGAACAGGGTTGGGACAAGCTGCGCGCCGGCAGTTTCGCCTATACCTCCACGGCGTTCCCGATGCTGACCGGCACGCTGGTCACCGCTGCCGGCTACCTGCCAGTCGGGCTGGCGCAGTCCACCACCGGCGAATACACGCGTGACATCTTCCGCGTCGTCGGTCTGTCGCTGATCCTGTCGTGGTTCGTCGCCGTGCTGTTTGTGCCGCTGATCGGCGCGGCACTGCTGAAGGTGCACCCGGCGGCCGCACCGGATGTGGCCGAACATGATGTGTATGACACGCGATTCTACAACTGGATGCGCCGGGTGGTGTCCTGGTGCGTCCGGGCGCGCTGGTGGGTCATCGGCGGTACGGCCGCGACGTTCGTGCTGGCGGCGGCTGGCTTCACCCTGGTGCCGCGCCAGTTCTTTCCATCTTCCGACCGGCTGGAGGTAATCGTCGACCTGCGCATGCCGGAAGGCGGCAGCTTCACCGCCACCGCCGCCGAGGTCGCTCGTGTCGAGGACATCCTGAAGCAGCAGCCCGGCATCAGGTCCTGGGTCGCCTATACCGGCGTCGGCGCGCCACGCTTCTTCCTCGCCTTTGCGCCAGTACTGCAGGTCGCCAATTTCGGCCAATTCGTCATCAACACCGCCGATGTCGCGGCACGCGATGCCCTTGTGTCGACGCTGAAAGCGGCCGTTGACCACGGCGACTTCGCCGATGCGCGCGTGCGCGTTTCGCGCCTGGAGCTTGGACCGCCTATTGGCTATCCGGTGCAGTTTCGCGTCACCGGTCCTGATCCAGCTGAACTGCGGCGTATCGCTGCCCAGATCGGCGCCGTTATGCGCGATACCCCGCAAATCCGTGGCGTCAATCAAAGCTGGGGAAACCAGGGCAAGGCGGTAACGATTGCGGTGGATCAGGAAAAGGCACGTCTGCTCGGCCTGTCATCCCGTGATGTAGCGCAGACCGTGCAGACACTGCTGCAGGGTGTCACGGTCAGCCAGTATCGCGAGCATCTCGACCTGATCCCCATCGTCATCCGGGCGGAGGCGCCGGAACGGCAGGCGCTGGAAGACCTGGGATCGGTGATGATCCGGGGCGGGCACGGGCGCAGCGTGCCTCTGTCGCAAATCGCCAGCATCCGTCCGGTGCTGGAGGAGGACTACCTGGAACGGCGCGACCGCAAGCCGGCGCTGTCAGTGCGCGGTGAGATTGCCGGCAACGCCCAGGCGCCTGACGTGACGGCGCAAATCCTGCCGCACCTGGCCGCAATCAAGGCGGCGCTGCCCCCAGGCTATAGCATCGAGACCGGCGGCGCCGCCGAGGAAAGCGGCAAGGGCCAGGCATCCATCAACGCGGTCATGCCGGTGATGGTGCTGACGATCCTGGCGCTGCTGATGGTGCAGATGCAAAGCTTCAGCCGCGTCGTCATGGTGCTGCTGACGGCGCCGCTGGGGCTGATTGGCGTGTCGGCGGCGCTGCTGATCACGCAGGCGCCTTTCGGATTTGTCGCCATGCTCGGCTTCATCGCGCTTGCCGGCATCATCATGCGCAACTCGGTCATCCTGGTGGACCAGATCCAGCACGACCTGCGGGAGGGTGCGTCTCCGTCGCAGGCCATTGTCGAGGCGACGGTACGTCGCACCCGGCCAATCGTATTGACCGCGGCCGCCGCAATCCTGGCACTGGTGCCTCTCGCCATGTCGGTGTTCTGGGGCCCAATGGCGATCGCCATCATGGGTGGACTGGTCAGCGCGACGGTACTGACGCTGTTTTTTGTTCCTGCGCTCTACGCCGCCTGGACGCGCGCGCCGCGCCCGGTCGCAACACTGGCGGAGCAGGAAGACGCTGACGGTGACGAGGAAGAGGACGACGCCCTGGCAGCGGCGCACGGGGCGTGACGGCAACGTCCACTACCGTGCCCCGCTCGGCCAGAGCACCTCACGCAGCGTCTGCATCAGGATCACAAAGTCAAACGCCAACGAAAAATTCTTTACGTAATAGAGATCATAGCTCAACTTTGAGCGCGCATCGTCGATCGACGCGCCGTAAGGATAGTTGATCTGCGCCCAGCCGGTCAGCCCGGCCTTCACCATGTGGCGCTCCTGATACAGCGGGATTTCCTCCGCCAGCTTCGCAACAAACATGGGCCGCTCCGGCCGCGGTCCGACGAACGACATCTCGCCGCGCAGGATGTTGATCAGTTGCGGCAGCTCATCGATCCGCGTGCGACGAAGGATGCCACCGGCCCAGGTAATCCTGCTGTCGCCCCGAGCGGCCCATACCGCCCCGCCCACCTCGGCGTCCAGGCGCATCGTGCGGAGCTTCAGGATGCGAAAGACGCGCCCGTCACGCGTCACCCGTTCCTGGCAATAGAACACACCGCCCGGCCCTTCCAGCCGGATCGCCAAAATGCCCGCCAGCAGCAACGGCGCCGTCGCCAGAAGTACCGCTGAGCTCACCACGAGATCGAATGCGCGTTTCAGCAACCGGTCGAGCAGGCCGAAGTTGAAGCCGTCGCTGAACACCAGCCAGCCCAGCTCCATCCGCTTCAGATCAATGCGGCGAATCTCCCGCTCCACGAAGGTCAGGTACTGCATCACGGGATAGCCTGCCTTCTTGCAGGCGAGCAGTTTCGTCAGGTCCATGCCCCGCCGCTCATCCGGGGCGACGACGACCAGATCGGCATTTGCCGCGGCGGCTAGCGCAGCGACATCGAACGTCTCCTGCCGGTGAATGTGCTGCGGCCGCTCCTGGAGCAGCCTGGGATCAATCGGCCCAAAAGCAGGATTGTGCAGCAGGATCACGTCGTCATGCAGGCTGGCGCCCTCTCGCCCTAGCATCAGCAGCAGGTCCCAGGCGCGCCTGCCAGCACCGACGACCAGCAGGCGCCGACGCAGCAGGCGCCGGTGTAGCAGTACCCGGAGCACCGTGCGTGCCACCACGGCACAGACCGTGAAGACGACAGCGGCAAGCGCGAACAGCACCATCTGTTCGGCATGGCGCAGGCCAGGCCAGCCGCTCAGTGCGGCTATGGAAGACAGAATGATGCCAGCCGTCACGGCGCCCATGCCAACAACCAGAGGCACCCGTACCAATGAGCGCGCTGCCTCCAGGATGGCTTCACGCCGGTACAGCCCCATGGCGAACAACAGCATCAGGTCGCAGACGGCGTAGAGCGCGCCGCAGAGCACCAGCGACCACCCGTCACGCGATCCGACCGAGACAAGCAACAGAGGCGGCCAGAGCAGTATCACGAACGCTGCATCGAGCCAGAAAAGGACAGTTCCGGTCGTCGTTCTAGACAAAGCACCCACCGCACCAGGTGACGCCCTGGCGGCGCCAAGGCTGCTCACCGCCGCGTGAAGACTACCAGAAGTGGAACTGTCGCCGTTAGTGCCTTTTCCATGCAAATCGCACTACGGCGCCAGCAGATTTCAAATTGTACGAGCCGGTGCGCGAATTATTGAACGCCGTTATCGTGTTGTTAACTACTGCGCAACTAAACGGCATGGTATCGGCATGCCGCGCCCAAGGCAGCAACACTGCATAAAATGCTCGTGTTGTTAACCTCTGGCGACGAGTAGCGCAGATTTACTGACACATCGATAGAGGGCGAGCGGCATGCTTCGAAGTCTGGACGCCGGGGAGGCGCGGCAGTTCGACCGGGACGGGTTCCTCACCTTCAACCCAAACCTTTCAGTCGATGAGATCGCCTCGATCCGCGAGACACTGGTCCGCCTTCACCGACGCAATGTCGGGTTCAGGGAAGGTGCTCTGTTCGACGCCATGAGTGCCGATGACACGAATGGGCCCAAGCGATTCCCGCAGATCATGCATCCCAGGAACTACGCCCCCGAGCTGATGGACACGGCCTTCTACCGCACGGCGGAGCGTATCGCCCGGCAGGTCCTTGGACCGGGAGCGAGATTTAAGGCTGATCTGTCGCTGCTGAAGCCCGCCGATATTGGGGAGGCCACGCCCTGGCACCAGGATGAAGCCTTTCAGGACCCTGCCTTTGACTACAATGAGGTGAGCTTTTGGCTGGCTTTGCAGCCGGTGGACGAAAGCAATAGTTGCATGTCCTATATTCCTGGCTCGCATCGGAGCGAGGTACTGCCGCACCGCTTCCCCGGCGACGATGCGCGCATCCATTCGCTGGATTGCGGCGCGGCGATTGATGTTCGTGAAGCCGTGTCGTGCCCGCTGCCGGCCGGCGGTTGTGTGATGCACAACCAGCGCACGGTGCACGGCGCCGGTCCGAACGTGTCCTCGCACGATCGGCTGGCCTATGTGCTGATCTTCGACTGCGTTCCGGTTCCCGCGCGCATGCCCCGCGCGTTCCCATGGCGTGAGCAGCAGCACACGGCGCGGGCGCAGCGGGAGCTGGCGTGGCGACGACGGGGAGGCCTGCTGGTCCATCTCTGGCGGCAACGCTCCCGCGTGCGGGTAACGAGCCTGCGGACGCTGCTGTTCGACTGCCGCCGCGCCGTCATGGCGTTGACGGACCTGCTGCGCAGTTGGCGCCGCTCGCGGGTGGGGGTGCGGGTGCGGTAGACGCACCTGCTTTTCGTACAAGGGGCCTTATTGGTCATACCGAGGCGCTGGCCGGGAGATGCGCGACGGGCCTGTCGTCACGGTGGGCCCAGGCGGGCCTGCCACGCCGTTGGCGCCATGCCCTGCCTCTGCTCGCGGTTTTCAACCGTTAGGCGAGGCTGGCTGGGTGCTTTCGACGCCGTGCCGGCAAGTCCGGACTCGATGTCAGCGGTACTGGAACGACCGAAACGTCCGTTACGGCAGGCAGGACTATGACTTCGCCACCCCCAGCGCAACGCGCCCTGCCCCCACGAGCGCGGTGTCGGCCTGGGGTGAATGGATGCGCGCGCACAGCACGTCACGGAGGTGCCGCTCCAGCGGGTTGGTTCGCGCCAAGGCTGGATTGCCGATCAAGGCCACTGCCTTCTCGACAGCGGCAATGGCGTTCACGTTGATGGTATACTTCGCCAGGTAGATCTCGTGCGCGGCGGGGGTGTTGCCGGCGTCAACGCGGTCCGCCAGGGCGAAAAGGGCATCGCTCGCCTGCAGCAGGGCATCAATCTCACCCACCGCCTCCTGCATACGTGGCAGCGTCGCCAGCGCGGCGCCAAGGTTGCTCGGCACCCTCTCCTGCAGGAAGCGGATCAGCCAGTCGCGGGCCGCCTTTGCCACCCCATGGTAGATCACGGCGAAGGTCAGCCCGTTCCACGCGATCGCTGCCGGGTCACGATCGATCCATCGTGCCGGCGGCCGTACATCCACGGCATATTCGTCCGGGACGAACACGTCCTCCAGGAACACATCGTCGCTGCCGGACGCGCGCATGCCCATGTGGTCCCAGGTCTTTTCAATCCGCAGGCCGGTCGCGGGCATCTGCACCAGAAAAGTACCCACGCGGGTTTCGGCCTCATCCGTGCGGGCCCAGATCGCCGCCCAGGTGAGGCCGGGCGCGCCGGTGCAGTAGATCTTGTGCCCGGATAGCGACCATCCGCCCGGGACTTTG
>JAFEFW010000239.1 GCA_018240405.1 Pseudomonadota bacterium | reverse complement strand
TATGGACAAAATGCCTATTATTCCGATGCCATTTCAGCCCGGGTCCCGCCATGTCGACCACCCCCGTCATTCCGGCCGCCATCATCGAGACAGTCCTTGCCTTGATCATGCCGCTCATCCTGCCCGGCGTGGACAATGACCGGGAGGTTGCCCGCGCCACCGCGTGGCACATGATCGGCGACTACAAGCCGCGGACGGCCGAGGAATTTCGTCTTGCCGGCCAGATCGTCAGCTTCAGCCTACAGTCGATCGTGGCACTGGCCGATGCCACCAAACCAGACCTGTCCGTCAACCAGATCTGCCGCTACCGCGCGTCTGCTGTCAGCCTGAAACGCGCCGAGGTCGCCGCGCAGCGCCAGCTCGACGCGTTGCGGAAGGCAGCGCCACAGGACTCGAAGGCGGAACCGGACCTCGCCGCGGTCGGCGACACGCCGGCCGCGCCGGCGGTTGAGCCGGATGCACCGCCGCCTGGTGACCCTGACGTTGCAGCGGCGGCCGAGCTGGCAGCGCCGTCAGCGCCGCCGGCCGCGCCGGCGATACCATCCATGCTGGCAGAGCGCACCCAGCCGGTGGTGCAGGCGGCGGCCATCGCCATCAAGGCGAACAACCCGACGCATGCCCGGCAGCTTGCCGAAGCTGCCCGAAAGGCCGCCATGACCAAAAGAATGGTCGAAGCACAGCGCCGCCGGGCAGCGGCTTACCAGCAGGCGCAGGCCGGAGCGTGACAGGGATGCCGATCGTCATGATCGGCTTGTGCTGATGTGGGTGAAGGCCGACGGGTGCAGACCATGGACGACGTGTGGTCACGCCATCCACGCCGCCGCCAGTGCCCTGCCTGCGGCCCGCAACTGCGGACCGCGCCTCATCACAGGGATCAATTCGATGGGCCGATCCGCCGGGTTACTCCGCCGGATGGAACACCAGCGACCGGATCTCGATGCTCTCCCGCGGCAGCACGTCCGCCGGCGCCGTCGGATCCTCGAACGCCGAGTGCGGCATGAACCGCGACCGGCCATCGGTCGCCGAGTCATAACACTTCAGCAGCAACGCCTCGTCCCGCTGCATCTCCGGCACATAGAACCAGCGATGCGCGGGATTGTACGTCACGCCGTAGATCTCGCCGACGCGGTCGCGATAGATCAGATCCTGCGCCACCAGATCCTCCGGATCGACGGAGCGCGTGTCGCACAGCGCCAGCGGCGCGTCGCGCAACGGGCCGCGGATCGGCCGCCACACATTGATCACCTGCACGCGCCCGCGCAGCAGTTTGTCCGCGTCGGCCCCGAAGAAGTCCCGCACGCGCTGCGCCCCGGACCGCTCTGTATGGTCGACATGCACGCGCGTCGCCGGCTGGCGCGGTGTTCCGGGCGCCCGGTCCTCGATGCCGTGCACCCGCCGTCGCACTGTGTGATCGAAAATGAACACCCGGCTGGCGCCGGTCGCCTCGGCGATCAGCCGCTCGGTTTCGGGATAATAAATGTCCCGCACCGCCGCCTCATCATAGAAGTCGCCCATGGCGGTCGGGTGGCGCAGCAGTTCGAAGCCTTCCCGGTCCAGTGACAGGTCGGCAGCGATTGGCCGCAGGTCATAGACCGGCACGGTGTGCGTCTCGGTCACGATGTTGGAGCGCGGCGTGCCAGGCGGCGGATCGTAGGTATAGGTATGCGGCCGCGCGGACATCGGCGCGAGGTAGTGCAGGTCCGCATCGACATGCGGCGGAATGACCTGCAGGCAGTCCAGGACCGGGTCGGCGAAGCTTGTCGGAATGTGGTTCATCGTGTGGTTCTCCCCAGGTGCCGCGCCTGCCGGCGGCGAATGCCGCTGTCGGCAGGCCGGTGCAGTGTTCGGGTGATGTGCAGGCTCAGCCGTGCCAGAACGGACGGGCGAGTTCGCGCTCGATATCCCAGCGCGACAGGCCGGTATCCCGCACATCGCGGTCGCTCATGCGGCCGTAGTTTTCCCAGCCCTGCCGCCGCTCACGCCAGGCGGTGACCAGGCGGCCCAGCCGGAGCAGCAGCGGCGCGGAGGCCGTCAGAGAATGAGAATTTGTCAGTGAGGCGTTGGCAAAGGCAGCCATCGAAACCCTCCAGTATCCTTGGTGTTCGCAATGGAAGTTGGGGCTGCGGCCGGCTCTGCACAAACGACGATTTGTCAGCTTTCAGATGACATAATATCATGCTAGCATCACACGATGCTGCCCTCCCTGAACGGCCTGCGCGCCTTTGAAGCCGCCGCCCGCCACATGAGCTTCACCCTGGCGGCCGCGGAGCTGAACGTCACCCAAACCGCGATCAGCCACCAGATCCGCCGCCTGGAGGAGCAGCTCGGCCTGAAGCTGTTTCACCGCCGGAACCGGGCGCTGGAGCTGACGCGGGAGGCGCAGGACTACCTGCCGTCGATCCGCTCCGCCTTCGAGGATCTGCGCAAGGCGACCGAGCGGCTCCGCCGGTCGGACCGCGATGGCGTGTTGACGGTCACCACCACAGCGTCGCTCGCCGCGAAGTGGCTGGTCGGCCATGTTGCCGCGTTCCAGGAGGCCCATCCCTCGATCGAGGTCCGCCTGTCCACCTCGGCGCATCTGGTGGATTTCCGGCGGGAGGATGTCGATCTCGGTATCCGTTACGGCCGCGGCGCCTGGCCGGGGTTGCGTGCCGACTGGCTGCTGGCGGAGCACTTATTCCCGGTTTGCCACCCGTCGCTATTGGCTGGTCCCGTGCCGCTGCGCGAACCGGCTGACCTCGCCAACCACACGCTGCTGCACACCACGGTGTCGCGCGAGGACTGGCAGTTGTGGCTGACCGCCGCCGGTCTGCCGGTGGAGATCGCCCGCCGCCGCGGCCTGGTGTTCGACCAGTGGTTCATGTCGATCCAGGCTGCGATGGAAGGCCTGGGCGTCGCGCTCGGCCGGACGCATCTGGTGGAGGCGGACATCGCCGCCGGCCGCCTGGCGGTGCCGTTCGAGATGGTCCTGCCGCAGGACGCGGGCTACTACATCGTCACGCCGGAGGGCCGGCCCGACAGCCCGCAGATCGCCCTGTTCCGCGCCTGGATCTTGTCCGCCGCCCGGGACAGCAGCGCGGCGGACCAACCATCACCGCTGTGAGCCGCAATACGGTGTCGCCGGTCAGGTCGGCGAGGCGAGATACGCCATCGCCGCCTGCACGCCACCCGCCTTGTGCGGGATGCCGGCCGCGCGCAGCCCCATCTCCACGCCGGTCAGCGCGCCGGTCAACGACAACACGCCCAGATCGCCCATATGGCCGATGCGGAACACCTTGTCCTCGACCCGGCCGAGGCCGTTGCCCAGGCTCATGTTGAACCGCTCCAGGATCACGTTGCGCAGCTTGTCGGCGCTGTGACCGTCAGGTACGCGAATCGCGGTGACACCCGGCGCATAGGCGGCGGGATCCAGGCAGTTCAGCTCCAACCCCCAGGCCTTAGCGGCACGGCGCGTGGCCTCGGCATAACGGGCATGGCGGGCGAAGACGTTGGCGAACCCTTCTTCCTTCATCATCGTGATCGCCTCCTGCAGGGCAAACAGCAGGTGCATGGCGGGGGTATACGGGAAGAAGCCGGTCTTGTTGGCGTTCACCAGCGGCTCCCAGTCCCAGTAGCTGCGCCGCGAGCCGCCGCCGTTGCGCGATGCCGTCAGCGCTCTGTCGCTGATCGCGGTGAAGGACAGGCCCGGCGGCACCATCAGCCCCTTCTGCGAGCCGGCAATGGTCACGTCGACGCCCCAACCGTCGTGCTGATACTCACAGCAGGCCAGTGAGGAGATGGCATCGACCATCAGCAGCGCCGGGTGGTCGCGCATCGCGGCACGCACGGCCGGGATGTCGGACATGCAGCTTGTCGAGGTTTCCGAATGCACCACGAACACCGCCTTGATGCGGCGCTCCCGGTCCTGGTCCAGCACCTGCTCGATCGCGGCCGGGTCGGCGCCGTGCCGCCAGTCGGTCTCCAGCGCCATCACGTCGAGGCCGAAGCGCACTGCCATCTGCTCCCACAGATGCGCGAACTGGCCAGTGCGGCTGATCAGCACGCGATCGCCGGGCTGCAAGGTGTTGACCAGCGCGGCTTCCCAGGCGCCGGTGCCGGAGGACGGGAAGATGCCGACGGTCCCCTCGGTCTGGAACACCTCCCGCAACTGGCCGATCACCGACCGGCCGAGGGCGCCGAATTCCGGCCCGCGGTGGTTGATGCCGTTGCGGTCCATCGCCCGCAGCACCCGGTCGGGGATGTTGCTGGGGCCTGGCGTGTTCAGGAAATGGCGGCCGGAGACGAACTCGGACATGGTGGGCGATCCTCCAGGATCGAGGCTCCAAGCACGCCGCTTCGTGGTTTGCAATGAGCGAAGCCGTATGGGTGGTTTGCGTCCGGCCGCGGGCGGGCCTTCGCGGCGGCGGCAAGTGCCCGTAGGGTGGCAGGATCAGGAACCGCGGCGCGGGAGGAATTATGTTTTCCAACAAGGTCATCATCGTCACCGGCGCGGCGGGCAATGTCGGCCGTGCGGTGGCGCGCCTGGCGGCGGAGCGGGGCGCGGCGGTGACCGCGGTCGATGCTCTGGCGGACCCGCTGAACGCGGTGGTGGCGGCGTTGCCGGAGCCGGCGCGGCACAAGGCGTGCGCCGGTGTCGACCTGACTGATCCGGCCGCCTGCGAGGCGCTTATCGCTCGGGTCGTCGGCCAGTTTGGCGGCCTCGACGCCGTGGTCACGACAGTTGGCGGCTTCACCATGGGGCCGCTTGCCGAGACCGACATCGCCGTCTGGGAGCGGATGTTCAGCCTGAACGTGAAGACGACCTGGAACATCTACCGCGCCGCGGTGCCCGCCTTGCGGCAGCGGGGTGGCGGCGGCCTGGTCGGCGTCGGCAGCGTCGCCGGGTTGAAAGGCGGTGGCCAGATGGCGCCCTATGCCGCCAGCAAGGCCGCGGTGCTGCGCCTGACCGAGAGCCTGGCGGATGAACTCCGCGCAGACCGTATCCGCGTCAACGCGGTGATGCCGACCACGATCGACACGCCGCAGAACCGGGCTGCGATGCCGGACGCGGATACCTCGCGGTGGGTGACGCCGGAGGAAGTGGCGGAGGCCATGCTGTTCCTGGCCTCGTCCGCCGCCAGCGGCGTAACCGGGGCATTGCTGCAGGTCGGTTGAGCTGTTGGCTCGCGCGCCCGCCGGCGGCGTGTTCCTGCAGGGATGCACCCATGTCCGCAAAGCGGCGGGCATGGGCTGCCAAGTGTCAACCAATGATGACATATTACCTGTCGCTTTGAGACGGAGGAGGCTTTCATGGCATCCCTGATCCTGTCGGTGGTCGGGCCCGATCGGCCCGGCCTCGTCAGCACGCTGTCGCAGGCAATTGCTGCCCGCGGCGGAAGCTGGCTGGAAAGCCGCATGGCTCGCCTCGGCGGACAGTTCGCCGGCATCGTCCTGGTGGAGGCGCCCGAGGCATTGCTGAGCGATTTGCCGGCGCTGGAGCGGGAAGGGCTACGCATCACAGGCCAGGTTGCAAGCGCCGTCGGCGCCCCGGCCGCCGGTGAACTGCTCGCCCTGGAAGTAGTCGGTAACGACCGGCCGGGCATCGTCCGCGACGTGACACGCATCCTGGCTGACAGCGGAGTCAACATCGAGGAACTGACCACGGATGTAGAAGCCGGCTCATTCTCCGGCGGCATGCTGTTCCGCGCCGTGGCATTGCTGCGCGCGCCCGGGCCGGCCGCGGTCGAGGCCGCTGTGACCGGGCTGGAAACCCTGGGTAACGAG
>JAFEFW010000238.1 GCA_018240405.1 Pseudomonadota bacterium | reverse complement strand
CCGCCACGACAATGGCGCGCCATCAGGTCATACGGGATCAGTTCAAGGGTTGGATCTGGTGGATGGCCCGGCAGCCCAGGCGCCCAGAAATCGAAAGGCTCCTCATGCAGCGCCATACCTTCCAGCCAATGGAATGAGCCCATGGCGGCGGTCACCAAGCAGATTGGATTTAACGCCGCAATCCTGGATCTCAGTTCTTCGATAATTGTGGGATTTGCGCGCACGCCTTCCGGCAGGAACTGAACATCCGGATGGTAGCGCGGGTCGCTGAAGTTGGCTCTGTGGAGGTCGTGGTCGACACGGCCTTGAGCCGCTAGGCGCTGATGGCCGGAAATGTAAGCGACCGTATGGCTGTTCCCAAAGATCAGGTCCACGGTCATGGTCTCATCCAAGCGCCATCCTCGTATGTCGATCGCTGCAAATCGCGGTCTTCCGTTACCACATCAGGTCAAACGGCCAAAACACCAACACCGCCGATGCTGAACGACCGGTAGTCGCATTATTCATGCCTGATCGAGCATCAGGCCGTATCGAAAGGCTCTGTCCAATAATGTTGTGCAAGCCCATTCATGGCTCCCGCGGTCCTGAAGCAGCCTTCATCGTGACGTCTCAGCCCGGTACGCTACGTCGTTGCGGGTTGGGCCACAGGTGGATCCAGCGCTTATGGTTGATAGACATCAAAGCGTGCCTCTGATGTCGACATATCATTCGCAGGCATGCGGACCTATTGGAGAGAATTTTAGCGCTTGCATTCCATAAGAACAGACATACCATAGGTTGCATGAACAAGATCAAGATCGCCCCCTTTGATGGGCTGGTTGTCGACAGCAAGCCAGCGACCACGCCGCCCCCCAATCCCATCACGGCAGTATCAGAGGCCATAAAGCATGCGCTCCGCAGCAAGGCTGACCCGTACGTCCTCGCCGGTTGCATGGTTGAAGGGATCGCCATGACGCTGCTCGCCGGTATCCCCGCTGAGAAGCAAGCCAACGTCGCGAACGACCTTTTGCTGCTTTTGTATGCACGCCTCGACTCGCTGAATATGATCGAGGCGCCGCGCCCAGATGACAGCCCGCGAACAAAACCTGCCACTCGCCACTGAAAATCCGGTTCTCAGGTGATAAAGTCCCGAATCTTCCTCATCAACTGAGACATATCAACGGACCATGGCTGCGCATGAATGTCCCCGATCGACGCCGTCTCAAAGCACTCCGCGTGGTATTGAAGGCGACGGACCTGGGCGATTCTGTTCATGCACGAGTTGGCATAATTTGATTGCACCAGTTCGAGCACCTTCGTGCCGGGGCGACAGAAAGCAAGATTTGCCATTCCGCTTCCGTGCGGGCCGACTATCATCTCGGCGCCTCTGAACAAGCGTATTTGCTGTCGCAGCGACAGGGTGCCTGGCACGATGACAGTAAAGTCGTGCTCGGACAGGACCCGCTCAACCTCAGGCTCGTTTATAAGCCTGCGGTTGGCACTGTCGGTGCGCGAAACGTACAGCCGCCTGGGAGAATTTGTGGCCGGCTCAATGGTTTCCGCCATCTTGTCCATGACCGCCATAGTGCACGGCGACAAGGAAAACGACGTGCGCCCGGTCAAGAAGCCAGAAAAATAGACGCGCGGAAAAAAGAGCTCCATGTCGGTCGACGTTTCGACGCGCATAATCTGACCCAGCCCAAGCAACGCAAGGCTCTCTTCCTGCCAAGGCGCCAAGCGGGGAACAACCAAGGCACAGCGGTCGGGACCAAACCGCTGAGCCGGAAGGTAGATCGCCGGCAGGGATTGAATGATCCAGTGATAGTAGGTGGCAACGCTGCGATTAAAGCCGACAATCGCAATTTTATCTGTGGCAAGGGCCCGAAGACCTTCAGCACGTGAAATGAGGTTGCCCCGCTCGAATGGCAGCGTGTTTGATCGAACCGAATCAGCGACTTTTCGGCCCTTCTGGATGAGGACGGGGTAGTGCGGCAACATGACGACATTCTCGAGCAAGGCCCCATGCACGTCCTGGGAGCCGGGGTTTTCGGCAAACGATGCCCGGTCCTCCTCGCTGAAGGCTCCGCCGGTATCTACCGGCCCAGCCATTACGTCGGTTGAAGCCGCCTCCTCCAGGAACGTTTCGGCCGCTGCCTCACTGATTTCGACGTCATCTCCATCTACACCCTTGCCGGGCTGAGCCTGATCCGCCGTGCCATGGGAGGCAGCGAACTCGCCGACACGATACAGATGGTCAGCCAGGTTAGCCGCGTTCTGACAAATCATTCGCCAGCTGCGAGCATCTGCCGTCCCAAGGCCGTCTGCTGCTGAACTGGCAAGGTAACCTCTCAGAAGCCCGGACCCAACATATTCGACGAGGCCGGCGGGATGATCGTCGTCCGCGGACGTCACCCACAGCAAGATATTCCGGCCACGGCGGCCTATCTCGGTGAGGAGCTTACGAACGTCGGCTTCCTCATCCGGCACCACACTGCGCCATACA
The DNA here is from genome assembly GCA_018240405.1 of Pseudomonadota bacterium. Taxonomy (GTDB): domain Bacteria; phylum Pseudomonadota; class Alphaproteobacteria; order Acetobacterales; family Acetobacteraceae; genus Rhodopila. Next base: position 3,340 of record JAFEFW010000238.1, on the reverse strand, counting down.
AAAATCCGAGACGCCTGTTTCAGCGCCTCGTGCATCGCGCAGGGATCTATGGTGCCTGACGCGCCACCACTCACATTCCTCTTCCACCACGGAACCTCGGAGGTGGAGCCTTCAAGGGGCTGGACTGGTGTTAATGTAATCGCTCCACGCTTACATTCGCTGACCCATTGATGAAACGGGCAAACCAATGACGGAGTATCCGCAAGGCCGATGAAGCCAGTCATCAGGTGCCTGATCGTTTCCTGCAGCGTCCACGGTTCGGCAACAGGATGATCGTGCAGATCCGTGGCAGCGGATGAGCTATCTGACCCCTGCTGATGGGCGAGGGTGATCTCGCGCTGACAGTCACCCAGACCGTAAAACCGCTCTGGACATCCAGCCAACGGCCCAGCAGCAGTGGGCGTCGAGGGCGTGGCCAGACGAAGCCGTGTGAACGCTGAGATGAGAAACTGCGGCGTCGTCACCCACACACCGGACACAGGGTCAAGGTCCGGGCGCTGGGCCGGTGCAGCCGATGAAACGAACACCGCGACGTCCACTCCAGCGTCCGTGGCGTTCTGTCGCACGGCGGCAAGCCGCTCATCAAGCCAGACGCCATCGCCGTCCGTGTCTATCGAGCAGTATATACTTACGCCATCTCGGCCTGAACTGTCGACCGTCGTATATATAAAGTCGCTATTTGGATCGGATTTGCTCTGATAGTCTAATCGATCAAGGGGAAAGTTCGCCTGAAGCGACGAGACAACATCCCGGATTACGGCGCCTTCCCGTACGCGTGTATCTCTGGATAGCCAGTCGTCGGCATGTGAAGGGAATTCATGGCTCTCGCCTCCCCAGATGTCATACGCACCCTGGCATACCGCATGCCAGGAGCGCAGATTGTCCTCTGTGGCACTGTCGAGCATGAACCTGTGCGCGTAGCCTCTGATCAGGTCCTGATCGAGCTGCTCGAACGTGCCAGCAGCATGCTGCTCGTTAGGTAGCACCACCCATAGCAGCTTGTTCGGCCCCATCTCCCGCAGGCAATCAAGCAGGGGCTGCACATGCTCGCGATACGTCGATGCTGGGCAACTCCACATCCAGATTTTGGTGCCAGTGCTCATGTCGTCCAGCATTTTGCGGGCTAGAAAGGGCAAGCGTTTCACTTCGCGTTGCAGCAGCTGGTCCGGACTATGATCTGCAGGCGTGGCACCGGTATGATAGGATAGCTTGTAGGCCCCCTCGAGAATCATATACTCCTGTTCGGGCGGGTCGCCGTTCAGATCAACGCCAATGGTTTGGGGGTCGCCAAGGCCTTCAAACTTTTTGCGCAAGGCCTGAACCAGCGCCGCTACGCGATCCTCTTCCGAGATGGCGATGGAGCTGAACCGAAACAGACCAAGCGGCTCAACCCCACTCCACCGCTGTACAAGCCCGAACTGGCAGTTATCCCCAAGGGACTCGAATGCGAGCATGAGTTCGTCAAGGGGCGCTCCAGTGCTTGGTGGGCGCCAAAATTGCGATTGGTGCCCCCGCTGCTTGCGTAGTCGGGTTGGTACGTTCGTCAGGCGGCGATCAACCTCGTCCAGCCGCCGCTGCAGTTGGGGGAGGTCGATTGTCAGTTCGCCAGGTCGGCCCGGTCTTGCGCTCAGAACGTCACCCCAGTAGTCGATCCCTGCGGCCTGTGCCAGGCGGTTGATGGACGCGTTTTGAACGTCCGGGGGCATGAACTCCCACAGGAGCGCGCCAGGCTTGCCGAACAGGATGTAGCTCAGCATGTCACTGTGCGGTCCGATGACGATATCAGCGTTCCGCAACATACTGATCCGATCGAGCGGCGACTGGTCCCCGTCCTCGAGGACGTGGAAGCCGCTCCTCCGCAACAGGTCTGCGACGCCATCTGCGTTGATGATGCGGCCGTAGTAGGATTGGTCGTATGGGACGTATATGCGACGGGGCGTCGACCGGCTCGGACGAAGCTTAGCCAGAATCCTCCGAGCGGTTCTCACCTTGCTGAGGCAGACGCCGAAATCGGTGGACCCATTCAAGAACGTCGCGTACCTGACCCGCGGGATCAGATACTGACACCCGGCTTCGGGTGTGAAGCGCGGTAGGTCCTGATAGCCCAGAGCGGACAGAAGCGCTTCCTGCCACGGCTGCAGCGCAGGAAGGACCAGCCGACCGAGCGTCCCGGACGTGCCCTGGACCGACCAATCGATCGCCGGCAAGCTCTGTGTGAGCCAGCTGAAGGTTCCCGCGTGACCTCTTGAGGCACCAACGATATATGGACCGACGTCGTCCAACTTTGTGAGTCGGCCTGCAGCGACCGCTGGCCGGTTGGGTTGGTTGACCGACAATCCGTACTCAGTTTCCGGGATTGTCAGCCCATCCTGCAGCAGGATCATTGAGTCGGCGTCTAGAACAACATTTTCGAGGCTGTATAAGAGAGCTTCCGTGGTCATACCGACGGGGCCACAGAATCTTCCGTGCCGTCGCTGAAACGGCTCACTCAGCTTAATCTCGGATGGGCCGAAGAACAGGCGCGATCGCTCGATATGTTCAACGGCGACGGCGGCGGCCTTGATGGGACGCACCTGGTCCTCTTCAGGAGACGACGATACGGACATGCACGGTTAATAGTGAAGCCGTCGCCGTCGCGCCATTCGAAGTACGCTGCTTGCTCAAACCTTTCAGGGCAGCGTCAACTCGAGCGGCGGGGAACACAATGAGACGTCTTGCCGCCAGGATTGTCCTGCGGCAAACAGTTCAACGAGCGCCGGTACCCGGCTGAACTGGGCACAGTATCCCTCCGACGTCATCGCCCCCGTGGCACTCTGGCGCCTGCGCTACAAGTTCAGCCTGCGCGACCTGAGCGAGATGTTCCTGCTCCGCGGCATCGTCTTCAGCTATGAGGCGGTAAGGGACTGGAAAGCGAAGCTGCCACCCACTCTGGCGGATAGCCTGAGGAGGCGGCGGCGCTGCAAGGCGGGGCGGAGCTGGTACGTGAACGAGACCTATCTGAAGGTCCAGGGCGCCACGCCGGTCGCCTGCGCCATGGGACAACGCATCCGCCCGCCAGCGCTCCAGCGTCGCCACGCTCATACCGACCTCACGCGAGACAAACTCGACCGCCGAACTCTCCGGCGGCACAGCCGCGCCACTATCCGATCCCTATATGCCTGTCCGTATCGAGCCACTTGCTGATATCCGCGTCCCCAAGGTTCCAGATCCTATCCGGGCGGCAACTCCTCTGACACAGGGGGCCCCGCCGGGGGCGCCCGCCGAAACCGGATGGCGCGATCTCCAAGGCGGCCGTGCAGCGTGCCTATCGTGAACGCCAGAAGGCCGCCGGCAAGATCGT
>JAFEFW010000237.1 GCA_018240405.1 Pseudomonadota bacterium | reverse complement strand
CTCAGAGCGCTACCTGGGGAGTAAGTAGGGCATGGGGCTACGTCTGCTTCTGATGTTCCAGCAGGTGCCACGCAGGTGCTGCCCTACATCATGGTGGCACGGAGGCAGGGGATACAACCTCGCACAACTCGCCAAGGCCCGAAGCGCAAAGCTTGACCCGCCATTCAAGCTCACCCCACACCAGAGGCAGGAGGCCCTACGCCGCCGCGGTGCCGGAGAGCCGATGCGCGACATCGCCCGCAGCTACAACGTCAGCCACAGCACGATCTCACGGCTAGAAAGGTGGGAGGTGGCGTGACGCCGATCCGAAGGGTGCTGGGAATCCTTGATCGTCAGCGTTCTCGAAAGTCTTGATTTCTTTCGCACTAGCTATGTCGTTGCCTTGACCTTGAATGTCGCTAGCCTAGCCCTGCCGCATACACAGGCTGAGTGCCTCTGCTCGAAGGGGATAACGGTAATGCCGGACACCAGTGGCGCTATCATGGATGCGGTTGCAGAAATGCGTCGCAGAGCACGTGAGGCCCGTATCGCAGCCTATGTGATGATCCTTATATTAGTCGCTGCAGGCGCAGCTTCGGCAATATTATTTCTTGGGTCGACAGCAGCTCCCGTCAACAACATCGCTATTCAAGTTCAGCCAGGCGGCACAATGACTAGTGCCGACATAAGGACGAGCGGTAATTTGGATTGGCTGAACGAGCTAACCAAAGCTTTCGTAAGGATTGGTGGTGTATTGGTTATCGTATTTGTAATTAATATTCTGGTCTCTTTCACACGCTACCATCTCAAAGTGTCCTATCATCTCTCTTCTAGAGCCGATATTCTTGTTATTTGCGCGGGTGACATGGAGCGCCTTGCTGGTCTGATAACATCAGTTTCTGCTGATCTGATTGATTTTTCGGCCGTCCCCACGAATCCATACGACAAATATATAGATGCTGTCCGCGCAGCATTTCCGGGCGGAACAAGAGAACGAAACACAGGAGGTGACGACAGTCGCCTAATCACTGGGCAGCCCACAAGCCCTGCCAAACAGGCGGCGCCGTCGGGATAACCTAAATGCTATGCGCCCGAGCATCCGAGTTCGACGCACATGCTAAGAGCATAATTCTTGAATTCGGTCCACCCGAATACCTCCGAGGCGCACCGCGACCACGCCAGCCCCACTATCACGTTTACTATTGATAACGTATATTAGCGAGACAAGTTACGCGGCAACCCATTGAAAAGTAAGCCTCTGCAGGTGAATGCCGATCACCAGCGGTCCGCGTGATCCAGCAAGGTGTCCCCACCTATTGAGCGATGTCACTCTAAGGGGTCCGCAGGTCGAGCAGCCAGCTTAACGTAATTGCGCTTATGCCGACAGCGGATCGGCCGCACCCGCCGGGTCCGGCCAGTGTGCCGGGCGCGCTAATCCGACAGGCAGTTTCGTCTCGGCGTCGCCGATGGTATCGGCGATCTGGGATTGCCCTAAGTAGATTACGTCTGTCAGGTCAACTCGACTGAGGTCGGCCCCCGTGAGGTGTGCCAAACCAAGGTCAGCCCGCCGCAGATGCGCGGAGGTGAGGTCGGCCCCTTCGAGGTGGGCGTTCTGAAGTGTGGCCCTCTCGAGGTGTGCAAAAAAGAGATTCGCTCCCTCGAGGTGTGCGTCCAGAAGCCAGGCCTGCTCGAGACGCGCCCCGGGGAGGGCGGCCCCCTCGAGGCGCGCACTGTTAAGATAAGCCCCCTCAAGATGCGCGCCAGCGAGGACGGCCTGCTCTAGATGTGCACGGTCAAGGTTGGCTCTCTCGAGATGCGCGGAGGTGAGGTCAGCCCGCCGCAGATGCGCGCCGGGAAGGTTAGCCCCCTCCAGATGCGCGCGGAGGAGGAAGGCTCCTTCGAGATGCGCGCGCATGAGCCACGCCTTCTCAAGATGCGCGTCGGTAAGGACGGCCCGCTCGAGGTGCGCGTATTCAAGGTTAGCCCCCTCCAGGTGCGCGCCGCTGAGGTAAGCTCGTCTCAGCACTGCATCGCGGAGGTCGAGACTCCAGCTGTTGGCATACTCACGTGCCCGGTTTTGCGCGCTTCGCCGGCTAATCACGGCCAGAACGGCGGCGATATCCGTGGCCGGCTTCCCCCCAATTTCTTCTTCCTTTGTGGCCTCAATCCAAAAATTCTCCGCCCGGTTGTCTGGTCGACCAGCCTCTTGCCACAGGAAATAGGCGCGCCGCGCAATGCGCTGTTCGGCGTCTTCCGCGATGCGGTCGGCCTCGTTTCGTCGCGAGCGTTCCCGGACAAAGGCCGTCAAGTTCTCCATTACCGTCCAATAGTCATCCGGGCTTTCCTTTGAGATTCGCTCCAAAGAATAGATGCCGCCCAGGCGCACTTCGAGCTTGTCACTGCCGAGCTGCTCGATGGCCTTTGAGAAGCTTTCCGTGATACGGCGCTGACGGTCGGCATTGGTTTGCGCGAAATGCCGAATCAGTGCGAACCAAGCCGCTAGCGACGCCACGGCCGCCGTCACACTGCTGAAGATCAGCAGGAGCACCGTGACAATGCCCATGCCGATAGAAAAAAGCGCGACTTGTGCCTGCGGTCTAAACATTAGCCACTGCAGGGAGCGCGTAGACTGGCGCGCTGCTGATCTCCAGACGAGCGAGCCGCGCCGCTTCATGGCGTTGCCGAACTGTGACAGGCGATTGAGGACACTCATGGCCAGGCTCCAGAACCTTGCAGAGCTTGGGAGATTAGCCGGCGCGGTGTCTATCATCCGCAGCGTAAGCCGTTGGCCGATTGTTGACAACAAAGAGGTTTTTTTAGTGCGCAAAATTAGTGCATAATACGTTCGGAACAAAAGCTCGAACATACTCACCACAGCAATCTAATTCCAAGTATCAAAGAAAGAAAACATAAAACCCACATGATAATAGGGGCAGAGGCGCCTTTAAATTCAAACCCTACTATCTTAATTTCCATGTATCCGTAGCGCGATTCTATAAACAGAACTGCGAACAATGCTGCAGCACACGATAAGGGCAGGCCAAAAATAGCTCTAACGTGGTCCAAAACGAGCCTCACCCATGGTGTCTCAGTGTTTGTCCACATTTCGTTACCCATAAGCGACACCCTTCCAAGGAAGAATAGCAGAATACCATAGAAAGCTGCGACCCATATCATGGCCCCCCAGGCCACTATATCTCGGACCAGATGGTTTGCACTTAGCGGGGCGGCAGTGCTCTGCACTATTTCTTGGTCGCCGTCATGTCGCGGCATCGACTTCGGCCTGCGTTCCATGGGTTCCTAGCCAGTTTTGGGCTCTTAGCGAATTTTGAGCCTTCACGTAGGCCCAAAAGAGAACAGTGACCATATCATAATCCGGTTTATTACGTGCCCAGCTAAGGCAGCCTGGGATGAAACGTGCCCGCTTTGCGATGAACAAAGCGAACGGCGTCGCGGATCACGTAATAGAGGTTTCTTAGGTCCATGGCCTCGCCCGATTCATCGAAGCCGAGCGCAAGGCCGATCGGCAGGCCGGGGCGACTTGCGGGTATCTTTTCGTCTGAACTCTGCACATGTTTGAAGTGATGCGCTAGGATATCGACCAATTTGAATTCGAGCGCCTCCTTGCACCAAACTTGGCGGACGACGGCCGGACGCCTTCCGCTTTCCTCAGCGGCGCGGTCAACGGCATGGAAAATTGCGACGCAGGCAAGATACGCGTGAAGGACTGAGCCGCGGTTGCTGTGGAAGTCGTCAAAGGTCGGATCGACGATGATCTCCAGATATCGAGCGAGTGTTTTCACCCTGTCCGTTTACTATTGATAACAGATTTTATCAATAGTAAGATCGCAACCATGGCCAATCCGGAATCCGAGCCGTTCTACCTCATCGTCACCGACCACGACCGCGGCGTCTTCGCGGTCGAGGGTCCCATGACGGATGACCGGCCCTGGAAGGACGCCGCTCTCTTTGCCCGCAATAATCACCGGCGCGTCGTCTGCGGGCCAAGCGGTGCCGACCGCGATGCGCTGGCGACCGACTATCATCAGGTGCACCGGCTTGCCGGCGTGCCGCCCGGCAGCATCGTGCGGCCGAGGCCCACATGAACGATCAGCTGCCAGCTGAGATTGCGCCGACCGGCCGACTGCTCACCGCCGCCGAGTTCCAGCAACTCGCCGACGTGCCGCCTGAGGTCGAGTGGTTCCAGAACATCTCCAACCGCCACACCCGCCGTGCCTACGAGAACGCGGTGAAGGATTTTATGACCTTCGCCGGCATCCTCCGGCCGGAGGAGTTTCGCGTGGTGACGCGCGCGCACATCATCGCCTGGCGCGACGACCTGGTGCGCCGCGGGCTTGGCGGCAGCACGATCCGGCACCGGCTCGCTTCCGTCGCCTCGCTGTTTGAATATCTCTGCGAGCGGAACGCGGTGACGCACAACCCGGTCAAAGGCGTTGAGCGGCCGAAGACGGAAAGCGGCGAAGGCAAGACGCCGGCCCTCGGCGACCACCAAGCGCGCAAGCTGCTGGAGGCACCGGAGGCCGACACGCTCAAGAGCAAGCGCGACCGCGCCATCCTCTCAACGCTGCTGTTCCACGCGCTGCGCCGCGAGGAGCTGTGCAAGCTGAAGGTGAAGGACGCGCAGCACGCCCGCAAAGGCGTGCCGCATCTGAAGGTCTCCGGCAAAGGTGGTAAGACGCGCTACCTGCCGCTGCATCCCGGCACCCAGGGCCTGATCCACGAATATCTGGAGGCCGCCGGCCACGGCACCGATGAAAACGGTGCGCTGTTCCGGCCGGTGAAGAACAACACGACCGGCCAGCTCGACAACGCGATCACGCCCGACGGCATCTATAAGCTGGTGCGCATCTACTCCGCGCAGCTGGGTTTCGAGATCGGCGCGCATGCGCTGCGGGCGACGGCCGCGACCAATGCGCTCGACCATGAGGCGGATATCGCCAAGGTGCAGGAGTGGCTGGGGCATGCCAACATCGCCACGACGCGGATCTACGACCACCGCCGCACGCGGCCGGAGGACAGCCCGACGTTTAAGGTTTCCTATTGAGCCCATATCTAAACCGGCCAGCGCTTTTTAAAATTCCAGATATCCAGGCTGACCTGGGTCAAGCACACTGGCGACTTGTCAAACCTGCGCGTCATGCCGTCACGGACACGCGTGAATTGGAGCGCGGGAAATGTGCGGTGGCTTGAGGTCACCTTCACCAACTAAGACCAGTAGGGAGAAGCGGCCCATGGCTAATGATAACCCGAATACTAGGCCCTCCAATAGGGCGGTAAAGGACATGAAGAAGCCCCGGACAACAATCACAAAGCGAGCCCGGTCTGCAGGCAAACTTCCGCGCATATCTTATTTTGGGGAGGACACAGACCTTGCTGAGCGTGAGCTTTCATGGGACTGGAATGTGGACGTGCATCGAGATACATCGGCTTTTCAGGTCGGATTTCCTGATTACGGCGAACTAATATACTTCCATAGGAAACTATATCCTGTAAATGTGAGGGAAGTCATCCAAAAGATCCGCTCCGTGGATAAATTAACTCCCATAATTTGGGACAAACCGGATCCACTTGAGCCAATAGGGTATATTCTCAGTGAGGATGTATATGTAATCCACACCTATGATTATAGCTCAATGTCTGCACATGTTGCGGCAGCGTTAAAGCGCAAGTTGGCTAGGGATAGAGTTCCGGCGGTGCATGTGGATAAATCCACAAAAGAGAGATCTAATATTCTATCTGACAGAATAAAGGAAATTGAAGAAGCTTTATCTCAACTTAGGATTAACTCCATCCGCGAGCAAGTAAACAGTCTCGAAAATATACGTCGGGACATTGATTCCGCGAATAAACAACCGACTGAATCGCATCAAAATCC
>JAFEFW010000236.1 GCA_018240405.1 Pseudomonadota bacterium | reverse complement strand
ACTTTCACCCTGACTGTGCAGGGTGAAAGTGCTCTAGCTTATTGTTTCAGCGCGGGATTCACGCCCTGTCGACGTTCCGCCCAAGGCGATCCCGCGCTAGCGGCTACCCGCCAGGTTGATGGCCGGCACCACGCGTGAGCGGTCCATCGCGGCGGTTGGGTGGTAGTAGGCAATCAGGGTGGCAGCCAGGCCCATCGCACCGGCAAAGGCCATCCACATCCCCGGTGCCGCCTTGTTGCCGGTCTCCAGGATCAGCCAGGTCGACACGGCCGGCGTGAACCCGCCGAACAGCGCCGTCGCCAGCGCATAGGCCAGCGAAAAGCCTGAAGTCCGGACCGATGCGGGCACGATCTCGGTCAGCGCCACGACCATGGCGCCGTTGTAGCCGGCGTATAGGAATGACAGCCACAGCAGCGCCATCAGCATGTTTCCGAAGCTGGCATTGCCGACCAGCCAGGCCAGCACGGGATAGGTCGTCAGCGCGGTCAGCGCCGAGAAGGCCAACAGCACCGGCCGACGGCCGATCCGGTCGGACAGGGCGCCGGCCAGCGGCAGGATGATGAAGTTCGATAGCCCGACGCAGAATGTCACCAGCAGGCTCTCGGTGTCGGACAGTTGCAGCACCGTCTTGCCGAAGGTCGGCGTGTAGACGGTGATCGTGTAGAACGACACGGTCGTCATCACCACCAGCATCATGCCGATCAGCACGATGCGCCAGTTCTGCGCGACCGAGGCGAAGATCTGCGGCACGGTCGGCCGGTGGACGCGGCGAGCGAATTCCTCCGTCTCTTCCAGCGTCCGGCGAATATAGAACAGGAAAGGAATAATCATGCAGCCGATGAAGAACGGGATGCGCCAGCCCCAGGCGCCGATCGCCTCCGGTGACAGCGCCTGGTTCAGCAGATATCCGATGATGGCAGCGACCATGATGGCGACCTGCTGGCTGCCGGACTGCCAGGCGACATAGAAGCCTTTGTTGCCGGGCGTTGCCATCTCGGACAGGTAGACCGACACGCCACCCAGTTCGACGCCGGCCGAGAAGCCCTGTAGCAGGCGGCCGAGCAGCACCAGCATCGGCGCGCTAAAGCCGATCGTTGCATAACCTGGTACGAACGCGATCAGAATCGTACCGCAGGCCATGATGGTCAGCGTCACGATCAGCCCCATGCGCCTCCCGACGCGATCCACATAGGCGCCGAGGAAGATCGCCCCCAGTGGCCGCATCAGGAACCCGGCGCCGAAGGTCATCAGCGTCAGCATCAGCGACGCGGCCTCGTTGCCGGTCGGAAAGAACGTCCTCGAAATGTAGGTCGCGTAGAAGCCGAACAGGAAAAAGTCGAACATTTCCAGGAAGTTGCCGCTGGTGACGCGGATCACCGTCTTCAGGGTCGATGCCGGCGCCATGTCGGTGGCCATGTTTGTCCTCCTGCTCCGCTCCGCGCGTGCGCGCCACAACCGAACTCACCGGAGGCGCCAGGGATGCCAGCGACGATCGATAACGGCGCCATGGCAGGCACCCGGAACAGCCAGGGCGCATGAAGAACCGTTGGCACGTGCCTTGCCTAAGCGGTGTGGACGACACAACTGAATGGTGTTCGCGCTCAGATGGACATGCTCTTGAAGCAACCCAGGCGCGCCGTAGCGGGCTTTCAGGCTCGTTCCGGTTTCTCTAAGACGCGCGCAAGCAAAATGTAAGGATCGTAACAGATGGCGGGTATGGACATTCTCGCGTCCGCCTTCAGCGGCGCCAACGCGACATTCCTCGCTGACACCTACGCCCGCTGGGCCACCGATCCGGCCTCGGTCGATCCCAGCTTCGCTGAATTGTTCAGCGCCATGAACGATGAGGCACGGTCGGTACTGGAAGATGCGACCGGCGCATCCTGGGCACCACGCCCGTCCTTCACCGACGCCGCTCCCGCCGAGACCCCGGCACGTCCGGCCGGACCGGTCACTGACGACCAGATCCGCGCGATCACCATCCGCTCATTGCGGGCACTGATGCTGATCCGCTCCTACCGCGTGCGCGGCCATCTCGAGGCCCGCCTGGATCCGTTGGGCCTGACCATCCCGGCGCCGCACGCCGAGCTTGATCCGAAGACCTATGGCTTCACGGAAGCCGACATGGACCGGCCGATCTTCATCGACAACGTGCTGGGCCGCGAAAGCGCCACGCTGCGGGAGATCATGACGATCCTGCGGCAGACCTATTGCGGCCCGATCGGTGTCGAGTTCATGCACATCCAGGATCCAGACCAGAAATCCTGGATCCAGCGCCGCGTCGAAGGCGCGCCCTGGCTGACGGCGATGAACGCACAGGACAAGCGCGCGGTGCTGCAGCAATTGAGCGAGGCCGAGGGCTTCGAGGCCTTCTGCCAGCGCCGTTACGTCACCACGAAGCGTTTCGGCCTGGAGGGCGGCGAGGTCACCATCCCCGCGCTGCACGCCATCATCGAGACGGCGGCGGCGGGCGGGGTGAAGGAAGTCGCCATCGGCATGCCGCATCGCGGCCGCCTCAATACGCTGGTGAACATCGTCAAGAAGCCGTTGACCGCGGTGTTCTCGGAATTCGCCGGTGAAAGCTTCCTGCCGGACGACGTGCTGGGCTCCGGCGACGTGAAATACCACCTTGGCACCTCCGCCGACATGGAGATCGCCGGCCACAACGTGCACCTGTCGCTGCAGCCCAACCCGTCGCACCTGGAAGCGGTGGACCCGGTGGTGGTCGGCAAGGTGCGGGCGCGCCAGGACTCCGCCGGCGATACGCGCGGCCGCCGCTCCGTCATGGCGATCCTGATGCACGGCGACGCCGCCTTCGCCGGGCAGGGCCTGGTGTATGAGACGCTGGCGATGAGCCAGCTGATCGGCTACCGCACCGGCGGCACGATTCATATCGTGGTGAACAACCAGATCGGCTTTACCACCGTTCCGGCACACGCCTATTCCGGGCTGTATTGCACCGACGTGGCCAAGTCGATCCAGGCGCCGATCCTGCACGTCAACGGCGACAACCCCGAGGCGGTTGTCTTCTGCGCCCGCATGGCCGCCGAGTTCCGCATGCAGTTCGGCTGCGACATCGTGCTCGACATCGTCTGCTACCGGCGTCATGGCCATAACGAAACGGACGAGCCGGCGTTCACCCAGCCGCTGATGTACCAGAAGATCGGCCAGATGAAGACGACGCGGACGCTGTATGCTGAAAAGCTGGCAGCCGAGGGCGTGGTGCCGGCGGATGAGGCGAAGGCGATGCTCGACGCCTTCACCAAGACGCTGGACGACGCCAACCAGGCGGCGAAATCCTACAGGCCGAACAAGGCAGACTGGCTGGAAGGCCACTGGGCCGGCTTTCATCCGCCGGAGCGCGAGGACATGCCGCATGTCGAGGAAGACACCGCGGTCTCGCTGGATGTGCTGAAGCAGGTCGGCGCCGCGCTGAGCACCGTGCCGGAGGGCTTCAACGTCAACTCCAAGATCGCCCGGCAGTTGGAGGCAAAGAGGCAGGCGATCGAGACCGGCCAGGACATCGACTGGGCGACCGGCGAGGCATTGGCTTTCGGCAGCCTGCTGCTGGAAGGCCACCGCGTCCGCCTGTCCGGTGAGGACGTGCAGCGCGGCACCTTCAGCCAGCGCCACGCCGTGCTGATCGACCAGCAGACCCAGAACGAGTACACGCCGCTGAACAACATCGCCGACGGCCAGGCGCGGATCGAGCTGTTCAACTCGCTGCTGTCGGAACAGGGCGTGCTCGGCTTCGACTACGGCTACTCGCTGGCTGACCCGCACACGCTGGTGCTGTGGGAGGCGCAGTTCGGCGACTTCGCCAACGGCGCCCAGGTCATCATCGACCAGTTCATTGCGTCCGGTGAGACGAAGTGGCTGCGCATGTCCGGCCTGGTGATGCTGCTGCCGCACGGCTACGAAGGGCAGGGGCCGGAGCACTCCTCGGCGCGCATCGAGCGCTATCTGCAGCTTTGCGCAGAGCGCAACATGTGGATGTGCAACATGACCACGCCGGCGAACTACTTCCACGCGCTGCGCCGGCAGTTGAAGCGCAACTTCCGCAAGCCGCTGGTGGTGTTCGAGCCGAAGTCGCTGCTGCGCCACAAGCTGGCGGTCTCGCCATTGGCGGATTTCGCCGACGGCACGCGGTTCCGCTACGTGATCCCCGAGATCGATCCGATCGAGCCGCCGGAGAAGGTGCGCCGCGTCGTGCTGTGCTCCGGCAAGGTCTACTATGACCTGCTGCAGGAGCGGCGGGCGAAGGAAATCAACGACATCGCCATCCTGCGGCTGGAGCAGTACTACCCGTTCCCGGAAAACACGCTGGGCCGCCTGCTGGCGCCCTATGTGAACGCCGACGTGGTCTGGTGCCAGGAAGAGCCCGAGAACATGGGTGCCTGGAACTTCCTCGACCGGCGGATCGAGATGGTGCTGTCCCGCCTCGACCTGAAGGTGCGCCGCCCGCGGCTGGTGAGCCGGGAAGCCGCGGCCAGCCCGGCGGCCGGCACGGCGAAGCTTCACATGGCGCAACAGTCCCGGCTGGTTTCCACCGTGCTCGGTATCGGCTAGAGCGTGGCCGTCTCGCGCCGGTGGCGAGAAGACGTGGCCCGCGCTCTCTGCATCGGGCATTCCGGCGCACAGCCGGCTTAATCCACCCCGGCGGCGCGGCAGAACGCCGCCGGATTCCTCGCAGCTACCATCGCCCGGAGAAAACCAACAATGGCGACTGAGATTATCGTGCCGGCCCTCGGCGAAAGCGTAACGACGGCGACGGTCGCCCGATGGATCAAGCAGCAGGGCGAGGCGGTGGCGGCGGATGAGCCGCTGGTGGAACTGGAAACCGACAAGGTGACGGTGGAGGTCAACGCGCCGGCCGCCGGCGTGCTGTCGTCCATCGCCGCGCCCGAAGGCGCCGAGGTCGAGGTCGGCGCGATCCTGGGCCTGCTGGATGGCGCCGGCGCCGCGGCCGCACCCAAACCGGCACCCGCCGTCGCCGTGCCGCCCGCGCCATCCGAGGCACCGAAGCCGACCGGGACGATCCCCGCCCCGGCCACCGGCGTGAACCCGCCGCCGCGCGCACCCGGCCCGGTTGCGCGTCCCGCCGCGCCGGCCGCGCACGCGCCGCTGCCGGCCGCGGCCAAGCTGATGGCGGAGAACGCCGTCGGTGCCGGCGATGTCGGCGTCGGCACCGGCAAGGATGGCCGCATCACCAAGGGCGATGTGCTCGCCTTCCTGAATCGTCCGGCCCCTGCCGCGCCGCCGCCGCCCGCCGCCAAGGCGCCGCGCGCCGAAGAGCCGCGGGAGGAGCGGGTGAAGATGACCCGCCTGCGCCGCACCATCGCCGCAAGGCTGAAGGAGGCGCAGAACACCGCCGCCATGCTGACCACCTTCAATGAGGTGGACATGGGCGCGGTCATGGCGCTGCGGTCGGAGTACCGGGATGCGTTCGAGAAGAAGCACAAGGGCGTCCGCCTCGGCTTCATGGGCTTCTTCGTCCGCGCCTGCTGCGCGGCGCTGAAGGAGTTCCCGGCGGTCAATGCCGAAATCGACGGCGACGAGATCGTCTACAAGAATTTCGTCCACATGGGCATTGCCGTTGGTGGTCCGTCGGGCCTCGTGGTACCGGTCATCCGCGACGCCGACCAGATGTCGCTGGCACAGATCGAGGCGGCGGTCGCGAAGTTCGGCCGGGCGGCGCGGGACGGGCAGTTGAAGCTGGAAGACCTGACCGGCGGCACATTCAGCATCACCAACGGCGGCATTTATGGTTCGCTGATGTCGACGCCGATCCTGAACCCGCCGCAGTCGGCGATCCTGGGCATGCACAAGATCCAGGACCGCCCGATGGTCGTCGGCGGCAAGATCGAGGTCCGGCCGATGATGTACCTGGCGGTGTC
>JAFEFW010000235.1 GCA_018240405.1 Pseudomonadota bacterium | reverse complement strand
TCCGTCTCACCGAATGTGCGCTGTGTCTCAGCTATTGTGCGCCGGAGGCTTGGTTCCGTCTCAGATAATGTGCGTCGGAAAAGGGCCTCTATTGCGCGTCGGGCCATTTATTATTGTGCGCCGCTACAGCCAGGGATCGTCTATCCACGTCTCATCGAGGCTGTTGGACGTTGTCCACCCGAGGATGTCGGCGGTCCTTGGGGCTATAGCGAATTCCGCGAAGCGATCGCCGATCCGAACCACGAGGAGCACGCCGAAAGATTGGAGTGGGTTGGCGGAACTTTCGATCCCGCCAACGCAGACGCCGAAGCTCTGGCCCAGGCGGTCGACAAACTCGCCAGGAAATGGGCTCGCAAGCCATCAGCGACACGGAAGCCAACCTGACGCGCGGTTCTGGCCGGATGGATACGCTAAGCGGCTCAGTTCGGGAAGATCACCGAGCGGAACTGGCGCCGCCCAGCGAGCACGTTGTATTCGACGTTGGCCGGATTCTCGCCTAGGTCGCCCGGGGCGTAGATCAGCCGCACGAAAGCCAGCACGCCCGCGTTCGCGGCGAGGAACGTCTCGATGTCACGCCACAGATGCCCAGTCTCGGACAGTCGACGGTTCACACTCGCGCGCTGCTTGAAGTAGTTCGGGCCGCCCTCCAGCCCGCCCTGAGCATGCGACAGCGCGTGACTCTTGTCGTTCCGTCTCCAGCACGCGGATAACCGCTATGATAAGAGTTATCACGGCTGTTCGGCGGCACAGCGCGGCTCCTGCCCCACATAATCACCGTGCGCTCGTTCGTGTAGTCGAACAAGCATTCGTTGGCCCCGTCGCTGAATGTCAACAGCTCTGGCGAGCCGCCGGTCTGCGCCACGTAGGTTGAACCAGCGAGCCGCACCATGCCGCGGATCAGGGAGTAGGTCGCTTTGGTCAGGTTGCCACCCGCGTCCTTCTCGAATCGGTCGATGAGCGCAGCGTAGGCCGACAACCCGCTGCGGACGGCCGGGTTGAAGACCAGCGCGTTATCTATGCGGGCGAAGATGTCAGACATGGGGCCTCGGCTACCATAATAAGGAATTGGACTAAGCCGCTTCGCGGCATTCTTGTGTATTGGTCTACCGACCGCGGTAGCCGCACCTCAAGCTTCGTGCGCCGCGCCGCCAAGCGAAAAACACTTTGATTTATGTGGCTGAGCAGCGCGGTGGCCCGGGCACAGTGGCATTGAACGCGGGACTCCCTTTATACCGACGCGCTTAGGCGGTTCCGAAACCCTTTGTTATTGCTCAGGTCATAACGGCTGTTTCCTAGCTTATCAACGCGGCGGCGGGCTTACCATAACGCCCGTTGGCCCCAGCTTTTCAGTCAAGACGAGTGCAGGCGTCGTAACGGTATAAGCCACCCGGCCAGAAGCCTGTTCCGATGCGCAACCCCGGCTGATAGCGTTCCACGCTTAGGTCCCTGAAATCAACCGTGAGAAAAAATACGATTGGCCCGAGGGACTTTTCTTGGTCATCCGAATATCTTGATTCCACAACGGATAGAACAACTGCTCTTCGGTCCTTTGTTTCAAAGATCGCCGTCGCGGGACGTATTGTGTGCAGCAGATCATCGTCGACTACCTCATACCCGGTCGATAGCTGACGGACTTCAAGGCTGTCGCTCCTATAATCGGACGTGGCCCGCGGCTTGGTCACGGAACAATGGACGACGCGTTGGGCTAAGGTCGGATGCGCATTAGTCATAAGAGCGACCATTCCTACGGCAATCCGGCCGATCAACTTCCGCCAGTATATTGTGTGCATCAGCTCGCGTCCTAATTAACAAATCGTTCCCATTGGTTTAAAGCAGGAGCACAGGGGGCGCGACAATGCCCGGGTTGGCGGCGGCTACAAGTCTCTCGTCGCCAAATGGATTCAATTCATGCGGCCGGTTACCATAAGCGCCGTTAGGCGATATCCGGAAGACGCTTGATGATGCCTGCGGCTTTCCAAAAGTCTGCGCTAGAAGCCCGCCCAAAACTGCCGCCACCTCAGATAGCAAGATGGTTGCAAATTTGCACGAAATTCTACATTGTCGTTCCACGATGAATGTTAATCAGGATGTCGCTAGTATGCCTGGAACACATAAGGGTTCGACCAATCCGTCGACGAACGACGAGTTAAGTTGCGAGGTTGCCCTTCGTGCACATGTCGATAAGACGGGCCTTACGGTAGGCGGAAAGAGTCGCTTTTTGGCTGCGACCGATCGTCTGCTCGGTGGGATTGTCGGGATCCCTGCTGCCTATTTTGAAGGTATTCGTGCACGAGCAGAAGTTAAGAACAGCATGCTTTTAGAGCTTGCTCGGGCGCAAGCGTCGGAATCGATCAAGCTGCTCGAGGGTATGAGCGAGCTGGGCAAAGTTGCCGCACAACGCCTTATCGCCGAAGAGATTGGTAGGCAGCTTAATCGAGAAGCTGTTTGGGCAGAGACGGCCAAGGCTGTTGAGGATATGCAAGACCAAACTTCGTCACAGTCGACAGACACTGTGAATGATGCCAAAGAAATTAGCGAAGACTGGTTTAATATATTTATCGGTTATGCGGAAAGAGCCTCGAGTGAGCAAATTCAGCATCTGTGGGGACGAGTCCTGGCCGGGCAAATTCGTAGTCCTGGCTCATTTTCCCCATCTACACTTCGCATCATGGCAGAAATCGACCCCGACACGGCTAAGCTATTTCAGGAGCTAGTAGCTCAACGCATTAATGGGGAACTCCTTCTCAGGCCAGCCAATATAAATCAGGGAAATATACTATCCGAATGGCGTCTTCTTGAAGAATCCGGACTTATTCAAGATGTAAACCCAACATCGTTGGGAAGCCTTGAATTCTATTTTAATGGAGAAAATGGTAAATCTGTAGTTTTGACTGCAGGTTCATATTATCTGAAAATCACTTTTACTGAACAAGTTAGCCGCATTGCATTTCCGGTCATTAAAATGACTCGTGTTGGTCAGCAAATTGCGCAGATTCTGCCTTGGCACCAACTTCCGGCTTTAAAGGCAGCGGCAAGCGTTCTAAGCGATAACGTAGGTTTGGAAGTGGGTCTGATCGCCGCGCAACCTTCGGCTGGATTACAGTTGATACCGCTGGAAATTATCAAATCGCCAACGACAAGCTGACATAAAAGTGGCCCTACATGTGATCATCCGAGCTGCCGTAAGCCGCATGCATAATCTGACCGGCTCATAGCGCTGAAGTTAGACCTTTAGGCCGAGCTAGGCCTTCCCCTTGTTAGCAATCAAAGGGTTACAGCCGCACGGACGGGCGGGCAGAGGACCCGTTAGGTCATGCTCACAGGGTAAAAAAGAGGGTGGGAATGTTTCTCGGCACGGCTTGCCGCCTGGAAATCACCGCGGATTTCGCGACTCAATGGCTGCACCAAGCCGAGCCAACGCTGCTGCCAGCGCGTCGCTAGGATCGCCACCGAGTATGCCGATCACGCTGCGCAAGGTGCCCCCAGCGTGCCGCTCAACAGCAGCCTGGGTCAGCACATCAGGCAGGGCCGGATGATCGCCCCATGTCCCTGCCGGCGGCGGCGGGACCTCCGGTGGTTCCCGATAGCCCCGCCACTGTGAGGAAGGCAGCACGGCATAGGCGTTGGTGTCCTGCTCCAGCCTGAATCGTCCGTCCTGCCAGCTCTCAGTGCAGCGCCTGACCCAATTCAGGACCCCAAGGTCCCGAAGCCGGTTCAGAGCGTTCCGCACCGTCCGCTCGCAGACGTTAGCCTTTCGAGCGATGGCGGCATGTGAGGGGTCTAGCCGCCCCGAACGGAAATTCAGGAAGTCGAAGATCAGCGTGTGAAGCACCTGCAGAGCGGCGTGCCCCACAGCTCCACCGTGACGACCTGGTTGCCGGGTCTGGCGGTCGAAGTCACGTGCGCGGTGCCACAGTTTCGTCGCAGCCTTCTTGCTGAGCGGCTGGAAGCGAATCGGCTTCGGCGTGCTGCCAGCCCATACGGGCCATGCGGCATAGGTCTTAGGCGCTCCAAAGCTGAGCAGGGCAGGGGCAGACGTAGGCATGAGTTTTCCCTTCGGGCTTCAGCAGCCCGCCGGTGGGTCCGGAAATCGGCACAAAAACACCCATTAGCGAAAACAGGGGTTTTCGCTTGACGGGGGTCTGAGGTTCGGGGAGACTGGTGACTGTCACATCTATCCAGTTTCCCGGCCTCGGCCGGTATGCGGCCCCGCCCTTGGCGGGGTTTGCTGTTTCTGGGGCTTCAATCTCCAGAATGGTTGACGAATCGGCATGGTCCATCAGCACCGTGCCACCGGGCATCGTGCCGTGTCCGGTGGCTAGTGTCGAGATTTTCATGATAGTCCGCGCGAAGATTCCGCCCTAGGCCCTTGAAAAGCGCCGCTCACCGGCGGGTAGGAGCCCCTACTACCGCCCCCTGATTAGCTTCAGGCAAATGGGCTTGATATGCTCTGTGCGCGGCGCAGCCTGGGAAGGCGAAGACCGCCAAGGAACCCTTAGCCGTCCCGTTGCCGAGTGAGTTGTGAAAACATCATCTCAGCACTGAAGCGTTCAGGCATTTCATTGTATACAGCCAATAGTCTTTTCATTGCATCGGAAAACTGTTGAGAGCCAGGATCGGCTCTGGCTGCAATGAACCCCATGATGTCGAGATCCCATACCGTTTGTAACCAGACGCAAAAAGATGGCGAGAAAAAGAAGCGAGCCTCTTTGATAGCTATGTAATAAGGTGAAAGATCCCTTGGCACGGGGTCCTGTTCATTATGCTCAAAAAGCATCATGCGGAGGAGTTCTTGTATACTACTGTAGAGTGCATATCGTCTTTCAAACAGGTTGTGACGCAACTGATCGACTGCAGTTTGCGCCTGCTGCTCCGCGATCTTAGCCTGTCGACTAGCAAAGATCCACGTGATAAGGCCAGCGGCGCTGGCAGCAATAACTGTGGCCACAGGACCAGCAAAATCCTTGGCGATTTGATACCACTCCATCTTATCAGGCGCTGATACGGGGCATTTTCGTCATAAGTTTGGCCGTGCAGCTTACGGCCCGTGGATTTCTTCCGAACGCCGCCCCACTGGTGACGACATTAAAGAAAGCCACGGCTGCGACGCTTCTCATCAGCCGCATGCCTGACTTGATCCCGCCTATCAGTCGCCGGGTTTGGTTCCCGGCGCACCTGTCCACGGGTTCACATTGCCACGCGTCGAGTAGTTGTCGTTCCGCGTTCCATTCGGATTAGTCGCATGATATCCAGGAACATATGTTCCGTCTTTGCGGGTGTAACTGTGCGTATAATGGCTGCTTGAGTTTACATGCCCTGAGCCGGACGATCCATGCCCACCACCTCGTGCGAACGCTTCTGATGCTGCCGAGCAAATGCTCGCTGCTAGCAGCAGTTGCAGAGCCAGCTTCACACCCTGTCGCATGATGTATCCTGAGTTTCTATCTTGTGCCATGACATTACAAAAGTTGACGATTCCCGTCAACACAGGGTAGGTTCGTCCTTATGCGAAACTTGCTAGTTATGACCTGCCTGCTAGTTTCGACCGGCGCGTTAGCCCTCCAGCCCGCATCGCTGTCTGACGAGCAGGTGCGGCAGGTAATTATTAAAGAGAGCGTCGACTCCTATCTTGCCTCAGGGCACCCGTGCGCATGTCCATACAATGCAGACCGCGCAGGGCATTCATGTGGCCGCAGAAGTGCGTATAGCCGCCCCGGTGGGGCGTCACCCCTCTGCTACTCAAACGATGTGACGGACGCCATGGTGCTGCAATGGCGCCGCTCGCATTAGAATGGACTCGGGCAACCTACGTGCCGGCATCTGTCGGCTCCGCCCTTCCAGCGGCCGCCCTGGATGGTCCGAGTCTGAGGCAGCTTGGCGGCGATGCTGGGCGATCTGGCGCT
>JAFEFW010000234.1 GCA_018240405.1 Pseudomonadota bacterium | reverse complement strand
CCCGGCCGCTGGCGGCACGATCGGCGCCGGTCCAGGTCGGAGCGACGGCCGCCAGCAGCAGCGCCTCATCACCCACGGTCGCGGCATCATCGTCTGGCCGCACCCGCCGCGGCCCTTTCGCTGATCCGCCATAACCGCGCAGCAGGATGTGCACCGCGACGCCGCCGCGGACCAGCCGCTGCGCCAGGTCCAGCACCAGCGTCGTCTTGCCGGCACCACCGACCGTGGCATTGCCAACGCAGATCACCGGCACCGGCGCCTGCCAGCCCGGCTGTGCCACGCGCCGGGCGGTCAGCGCCGCGCCGATGACGGAAAGCGGCGACAGCAGCCGGGCCAGCAGGCCGTCATGCGACCAGAACGCCGGTGCGCGCGGCATGGCTCAGGGGGGCGGCAGCATGGCCAGCAACGCCTCGGCGGTGCGGGCGGGCAGATCGGCGTGGCGCTGGATGACGGCTCCGGCCAGTTCCCCGACGCGCTGCCGCTTGCCCGGGTCCGCCAGCATGTCGCGCACGAAGCCGGCCAGCGCCGGCGCATCGGCGACGCGGTGCAGCGCCCCGGCCTGCTCCAGCACCGCGACGGCATGGGCGAAGTTGCCCATATGCGGCCCGGCGGCAATGGCGCAGCCGAGGCGGGCCGGCTCCAGCGGGTTTTGTCCGCCACCCGGCGCAACCAGGCTGCGGCCGATGAGCACGATCGGTGCCAGGCGGTACCACAGCCCCATCTCGCCCACGGTGTCGGCGATCCAGAACGCACTGCCGGCGCGCGGCCCTTCGCCGGCGGCTCGGCGCGGCGCCTGAAGCTCCGCAGCCAGGGTCGGGCCGCGCTGCGGGTGGCGCGGCGCGATGATGGTCAGCAGGTCCGGGTACGCCGCCACCAGCGTCCGATGCACCGCGGCGACCACCGCCTCCTCGCCGGCATGGGTGCTGGCGGCCAGCCAGACCGGGCGGCCAGCCAGTTCGATCCGTAGCCGCGCCAGTTCCGCCGCATCCACCGGCAGCGGCGGCGCGGCGAATTTCAGATCGCCCGGGCAGTCAACCGACCTCGCGCCCAGCGCGCGGAGCCGAACGGCGTCCTGCTCACCCCGCGCCTGGATATGCTCGAAACTGCCCAGCAAGGTTCGCGCAATGCCGGGCGCGCGCCGCCAGCGGGCGAAGCTGCGGTCGGACATGCGGGCGTTGATCAGCACCAGCTTGATGCCGGCGGCGTGGCAGGCGGCCAACTGGTTCGGCCACAGCTCGCTCTCCACGAAGGCGGCGGCATCCGGCCGCCAATGCGCCAGGAACCGCCGCACCCAGGCCGGCACGTCCAGCGGCGCGAACCGGTGCAGAACGTGCGTGTCCAGCCCCATCTCCGGCAGCCTGCGGCTCAGCAATTCCTGCGAGGTGACAGTCCCTGTCGTCAGCAGCACGCGGGTGCGCGGCACCAGTTCGGCCAACACCGGCAGGATCGACTGGGTCTCGCCGACACTGGCGGCGTGCATCCACAGCAGCCGCCCGGCCGGACGCGGGGTCGGATCGATGCCGCGCCGCTCCGCCAGCCTTGCAGCAATCTCGCGCCCGGAGGCGACGCGGCGATGCAGGTTGAGGCGCAGCGCCGGCGCCAGCAGCGTCGCCGTGACCCGCCAGCCGGTCGCGGCGAGGGCGGCGGTCATGCGGGACAAAGCTGCTCCGCCCTGTCGGCCACCGCCTGCAGCGCGGCGGTGATGTGCGGCACAGCCTCTTTCCAACTGTCGCGCGGCACCAGGATGGCGGGACCGAACACCATCACTGCCCGGCCGAAGGGCAGGGGGATCGCCATGCGGTCCCAGCTTCGTAGCTGGATGCGGCGGCTGGTGCGGGCGGCGCAGGGCAGGATGGGCACGCCTGCCAGCGCGGCGAGTTGCGCGACGCCGGGCGCCGCCTGCCGGCGCGGGCCGCGCGGTCCGTCCGGCGCCAGGGCGATCATGTCGCCGCGCTTCAGCGCGTCCAGCATGGCGCGCAGGCTGGAGGCGCCGCCCTTCGACGCGCCCGCCTTGGAGGTCGAGCCATGGATCGCATCGACGCCGAATGGGCGGACGGCGGCGGCGATGAACCGCCCGTCGCGGTGCCGGCTGACCAGCACGTAGACGCCGGTGCGGCGATAGACCGCCTGGCGCCGCCCGAGCGCGGGCAATTGCGGAGCGAGCGGCAGGTACTCGTGCCAGAAGGCGAAGATGGCGGGCTGGCCGGCGGCGTGCGGGATGAAGTCCGCCTGCCCGTCGATCGACCAGCGCTGCGTGCGCAGGGCAATCCACAGGTACAGGCTGAGCAGTCGTGCCAGCAGGAACTGGACGGGGGCCGAACGCAGCAGTGCCTTCATCGGCGCGGCGGGTAGCACGCGCGCCGGCCGCGGGGAAGATTTCGTGACGCGGACGGGCCGCGGGGCGGGCGACGGGGCCGAGGGATGCGGCTTGTCGGCGCCGGCATTTCTCCATTGTCATGGTCGGCGACGGCCGACCCCCCACGGATTGCGCGGTGCATCCGGCTGCTGTACTGACCCGTGGGGAAAAGGCGTGGGTGGTCGGCCGTCGCCGACCATGACGATTTGGAGCTGTCGTAGCGCCAGGACCCGGTGCCGAGGGGAACTCACCCTGCGAGCGCGTGCCCCGCCCCGACCGTTACAGACCTGTGACGGCGAGCCAATTCGCCCCTTGCCGCCAACGCGGCAATCCGGTCCGCAGTCCGCAGTGCAATCGCGGTGATCGTCAGCGACGGATTCACCCCGCCCGTCGTGGGGAAAACGGACCCGTCGCAAATCCATAAATTCGGGATATCCCAGCTACGGCAATCCGCATCCACCACGCTGCTCCGCGCGTCGAAGCCCATACGGGCGGTACCGGCCAGATGATTGGTGTCATTATCCTGGCGGAAGATATCCGTCGCGTTGATCGCCTCCAGGCTCATCTGCATCTGGTCCAGCGCGTGGTTGATCAGGCGCTTGTCATCCTCACCCCAGCGGTAGGTGATGCGCGACACCGGCAACCCGTACTGATCGACCTCCTTGTCGTCCAGCTCCACCCGGTTGGCCTCATCGGGCAGCATCTCGCCGACCATCTTCAGCCCGACCTGGTGGTTGTAGTGCGCCATTTGCTGCCGCAACCGTTCGCCCCAGAGGCCGCGCGACCCGATCAGCGTGTTGGCCCACTCCACCGGCAGCGGACCCTGCGACATCCAGCAGTAGTAGCCTGGAAAATCCTTGCGATCCTCGTAGTTCCAGTGCTCCGTCAGCGCCAGCGAGGGCGGGCCCTTGTTCCAGCGCACCTCCTGCTCCATCAAGCCCCAGACTGCCTGGTTCGACTGCGTCATCAGGTTCCGGCCGACCAGGCCGGAGCTGTTGGCGAGGCCATCCGGATAGCGGTCGTTAGCCGACAGTAACAGCAGCCGCGGCGTCTCGATGGCGTAGCCGGCGACGATCACATTGCGCGCCGCCTGGAAGCCCCAGCGCCCCTCGCGAAAATAGTGCACGCCGGTGACCAGCCCATCGTTCCCGGTCTCGATCCGCCCGACCATGGCCAGGTCGCGGATCTCGGCGCCCGCTTCGACGGCCCGCGGAATGAAGGTCACCAACTGGCTCTGCTTGGCGTTGGTGGAGCAGCCGAAGCGGCAGAAGCCGCGGTAGACGCAGGGCGGCGACAGACCGTGCGGTGCTGAGACGGTCGCCAGCGGCGTCGGCGACCAGCGATAGCCCAGCGCCTCCGCCCCGCGCGCCAGCAGTTCCGCGGGCGCATTCAGCTCATGCGCCCGATATGGGTAGCGCGGACGCTTCGGACCCCATGGATAGCTGACCGGCCCGGCGATCTTCAGCGCCTGCTCCGCCTGCGCGTAGTAATCCCACATCTCCCGCCAATCGAGCGGCCAATCCACGGCATAGCCAAGCCGGGAGCGGGACTTGAACCACTCCGGCCGGAACCGTAACGACACCATGGCATAGTGCACGGTGCTACCGCCCACGGCCTTGCCACTGTTGTTGCCGCCCATGATCAACGGGTTTTCGCCGCCGGTGACGCGGCGGTCGTTCCAGTAGAGCTTGTTCTGCTCTGTTTCATCGGAGGCGAATTCTTCCAGCGGACGGAACCACGGCCCGGCATCGAACGCCACGACGGAGAAACCAAGCTCCGCCAGCCGGCCGGTCAGCGTGCCGCCACCGGCGCCAGTGCCGACGATGACGAAATCCACCGGCTCCGTCTCGGGATATTCACGCATCGGCAGCCAGCCGCCAACGCGCCGGGCATCGGGGGCTCTACCGTTCTTGGCGCGCGGCGTGGCGAACGGGTCGTCAGACATGGCGGTTCTGCCGGCGCGCGCGATCTTCGTGACCGGGATAGGCTTCGGCAGCCTCCCACGGGTCGCGCCGGTCCAGCTGCATCCGCACATAGCCGCGCGGACTGGCCGGGCCGCCGAAGCCGATCTCGCTCCAGGCGGTCGGGTGCGCGTAGTAGGAATGGACGATGTCAGGCAGCACCCGGTGCTCAAAGAACATTCTTGCCGGCATGCCGCCCCAGGCCGGGTTGTTCAGTTCGCCGTTCTGCGCCTGCGTCAGCAGGCGATCCTGCGCGTGCGGTGAGATACGGTGGAATGGCACGCCGTGCGCCGCCTGCGCCTCGGCATCGAGCGCGGCGAGCCCCTGGCGCCAGGCATCGGCGGCTTCGGGCAGATTCGCAAACCGGTAGCCGTCGCCGGGTCCTTCGACCAGCCGCGCATCGACATAGGCGGCGAGCGGCACTTTTGGCCGATGATCCGGCTGCGGTACGATGCGGTCGCAGATCGCATCCAGCGTCACGAACTCGTCCCAGGTGAAGTAGCGCGGCTCGCGCGGCACGGCGAGGCGGCGGTTGACGACCTGTCGCGTCACTTCATTCCATGACGGCGAATGGCGCTTTGACAGCACATCGTAGCCGGGGAAACGATCAGTCATCCGGGTGCTCCTCCAGCAGGCCGAGGGCCGCGAGTCCCGCCAGCGCAAGGCCAGTGAAGCTCGGCGGCGCCGGAATCGGCGGTCCGTTCAGCAGGTTCTGCGACCAGTTGCGCCAGCCGCCCATGTTCCGGGAGACGCCGTAGATGTGGAACCCCGCGCCGGCGAAGCCGAGAAGGGCGGTCAGGCGCAGCCACCAGCGCGTCTTGCGGCGGGGTTCGGCGGCCCTGCCGACGGCAACGCCGCCCATCAGCGCCGCGGTCACCGGCGGGATCGTAACGGGCGCGAACATGAACGGGTTGTGGTAGGCGCCGCGGAAATGCAGCAGCCCCGCTTCCGCCACCGTCCCGATCAGGCCGGCGCCCGTAGCCGCCGCCACCACGCGGCCGGCGGGCAGGCCGGCAATCCGCGGCAGGTTCCCAGGCTGGTTTTCCCGCACGCGCTCTGCCAGGAAACCGGTGGCGCCTGACAGCAGCAGCGCCATCGGCGCGCCCAGCGGCGCCGAATAAAACAGATTCTCCCAGGTAAAACCGCCGGGCCGCTTGAACACGTTGTAGATGTGGAACCCGGTGCCGACGATGCCGGTCACGGCGGCCAGGGCGTAGACGCCATCGCGCACCCTGTGCGCCTCATGCCGCGGATCCGCAACACCGTGGGCGCTGACACCCAGTGACAAAGCGGAACTGAGCAGCGGCAGCACCATCGCCGGGTTGTGGAACGCGCCGCGATAATGCTCCACCGCGCTGTCCGCCAGCACCGACGTCGCCAGCACGCCAGCCGCCCGGTTCAGTCGTTTCGCCGCGCGGACGGAAGCTGCCGGTCGTGGCGCCGGAGGCTGTGCCCGCAGGCGGAGGACAGGCAGCAGGCGCCGCAACCAGTAACTAGAACGGTCGAAATCCAAAGCACTGGGCCGATGCCGTGGCGGTGCCAGGACCGCGGGCAGATAATCAGATCCGGCCATCTGGTCAGCCTTTCACTGCGTAACGTTCCGCATCCGCCGTCTTGAAATCCAGCCCCAGCCCCGGCCG
>JAFEFW010000233.1 GCA_018240405.1 Pseudomonadota bacterium | reverse complement strand
CCGCGGCTTCCGCCTCGCCGGCTGCACACCTCTTTCATCCCCCGCCGGCCGCGCACGTCCGGCCGGTGGCTTGCGCGCTGGCGCTGCCACCGATCGGCCCGGCCGCCACGCCACAATGCACAGGCCGACGAACCCCAGGCCGAGGCCAGCGGTCACAAGCTGCGCCTGCCAGCCCAGCCGCCCGATGAGACAGGCCCAGGCAAGTCGCATGGCGCCAGCCGTGTCGACGACGAAAGCGGCCAGGAAAACGACGGCCGCGGCGAACGCGGTCAGCATCCGTCCGAGCGGGAAGGCCGGGCCGGTCACTGATTTCGGCGCGGGCTGCCGCGTGCGGGTCGGGTTCTGCAGTTTCTTCGCTGCCCTGCGTGCGGCCATGGCGGCGAACACTGCCAATAATCCGGCAGCGGCGCCAGCCTGTTGATCGCGCCGAAAGCGCTGTCATCGCCATAAGGGTGTGCCAAAGGCGGGTGGCGCCTCCCTGGCGGCGCAGCCCACAACTGGAGGCGTCGCGCGCTACCGCGGCTCGTTGATCATTTCGCGGACCCGCCGGGCCAGGGCATCCAGCGCAAACGGCTTGGTAATGACTGTGATTCCGGGCGAAAGCTCGTCTTCCAGCGCCGAACCGGCATAGCCGGTGATCAACAGAACGGGCAAACCCGGCCGCGCGTCCCGCGCGGCTTCCGCCAGTTGCCGGCCGTTCAGCCCGTTGGGCAGGCCGACGTCGGTGACCAGCAAGTCGACTTGCTGATAACGGCGATCCCGTAGCAGGCGCAGTGCGGATGGTCCGTCGGCAGCCTCCAGGACATGGTAGCCCAGATCGCGCAGGTGCTCTCCGGCCAGCGCACGCACGGCGGCCTCATCCTCGACCAGCAGGATTGCCACACCCCGCCCACTCCCGGCGACCATGGCCGCCGGCGCCGGCGCCGGCGTTGCAAGATCTTCGGCCGCCTGCGCATGCCGCGGCAGATACAGACGCACCGTGGTTCCGCTGCCAACCGCGCTATCGATCCTGACCGTGCCATTGGATTGCCGCGCGAAACCATAGACCTGCGAAAGCCCCAGGCCGGTACCCTGTCCGATCGGCTTTGTTGTGAAGAACGGCTCGAAGGCGTGGGACCGGGTCACCGCGTCCATCCCGCTTCCGGTATCCGTCACCGCCACCTCGACAAAGTCACCCGGCTGCGCACTGTCCTCATGCGCCAGATCCCGCGCCGAGAGGCTGGCGTGGCGGGTGCTGACCGTCAGCCGTCCGCCTTCCGGCATGGCATCGCGCGCGTTGATTGCAAGGTTGAGAATGCCGCTTTCAAGCTGGTTCGGATCGCACTGCACGCGCCAGGATCCGTCGCCCAGACGCAGGTCGACCTTGATCGCAGGACCCATGGTTCGCCGGAGCAGATCGGCCAACCCCTCAACCAGAGCGTCCGGATTGACGGGTTCGGCCTGCAGAGCCTGCCGGCGCGCAAAAGCCAGCAGGCGATGGGTCAAGGCCGCCGCGCGCTCCAGCGTCTGCCTGGCCGCGCCGATGAAACGGCCGATCTCGGAGGCCCGATCCTGGCTGACGCGCTTCTGCATCAGCTCGAGGCTGCCCGAAATGGCCTGGAGCATATTGTTGAAGTCATGCGCCACGCCGCCGGTCAACTGACCGATGGCTTCCATCTTCTGCGCCTGGCGCAACGCCTCCTCGGCCTGCAGACGTTCCAGCGCTTCCGCATGCAGCGCGCCGATGGCCTGGCGTAGCTCTGTCGTGCGTACCTCGACCTCGGCTTCCAGTGTCTCGTTCAGCCGGCGCAGCTCCGCCTCGCTCTTGCGCAGACGTTCCTCGGCGGCGCGGCGGTCTGTTACATCCTGGCCGATCTTCAGGAAGCCGCTGACGCTGCCGTCGGCGCCGCGCAGCGCCGTGACGCTGCCTTCGATGAACACCCGGGTTCCGTCGCGCCGCTGATGCCAGCGAACATTCGGCGCGATTCCTTGTATGCGGGCTGTCTGCAGTTCCTTCTCCGGCACGTCCTGCGCGCGGTCCTCCGGTACGTAGAGGATACGGCCCGGCTGACCAATGGCTTCCGCCGCGGACCAGCCAAACACCGCTGCGGCACCGGTCTGCCAGTCGGTAATGCGGTCGTCGGCATCGGTGACGAAGATGGCATAGTCATGCGCGTTCTCGACGATCAGGCGGAGCCGCTGTTCACTTTCGCGAAGCGCCGCCTCCATCTCCCGGCGCGCCGTGATGTCCAGGACGAATTCCACGGCCTCCGTGTCAATCTTCCGGGCCGCAAACAAGCCCCACCAGCGCGAGCCATCCTTGCGGTAGGTCTGCTTCTCGTATGGCGTGATTTCCCCCCGCTCATGCAGCTTCGCAATGCTGGCGCGGGAGACGTCGTGGAAGTCTTCGGGCGTCAATTGGTCCCAGCTCAGGCCGAGCGCTTCCTCGCGGCTGAAACCGGTCATCTTCAGGAACGCTGCGTTCACGTCGGTCAAGGTGAAGTCGGGGCCCCAGAACATGACGCCCACCGTCTCAATCGCCAGGGCGTTGCGCAGCCGCGCCTCGCTCTCATTCAGGGCGGCGTGCGTGGCTTCGAGTTCCTTGTTGAGCACATGCACTTCCCGATCCAGCGCTGCCACACCGGGTGGTTCGATAGCGCCGGTGGCTTGGTCGGCATCCAGACCCGCCCGTGCCAGCAACGCGCGCAACCGGGCGATTTCTGCCTCCAAGGCTGCTTCACGGTCCGGCGGTGCCGGGGAATCGGCGGGCTGCCGCTCAGCCATGTGCGGTAGCCGTGCATCTTCGACGTTCTGCTCGCAGCAGAAGGCGAATCCTGGGCTCAAGTATCATGGCAATCGCGGGCCACGGCATCCGCGCGCGGTGCTGCGCCATCGATGCAGGGCGTATCGCCGCATTGCCCGGCAAGCGCCGCAACAGCCTCTTGATCGGACGTTTGGGCTCCAGCACGAGCAACTTCGAGTCCCAAGTCCACAAGTTCCATTGCTCCCCTAACCGGGCCCTACTTCGGATAATGATGCCAGCGGCACGGTCCCGCGTTGTCGCCGTGCTGCTGAGCCGGACACGGCATGACTGACGCGGTTGCGACTCACGCACAATTCCGGCGTTCAGAACCCGAATCACAAGCGAGCCATGCTGTTTCACGATCAAAGCGCCCGAACCGACAAGGCGTAGCACCAGAGCCACGTATGACCCGACGGCCTCGCACGATCCTCATCCCGGATAGGTATGCCGTAGTGGCCGGGTTTGGCCTCATCAAGCTGATGCGACCATCCGCCAGGCAGCCGTTCTCGCCGGCCCGCGTTGCTCCCGCAGATACAGGAGACATGCTTATGACCTCAGGCAACAACGCCCCCTCCCGCCGCGGCGTAATTGTCGGTGCCACCACGGGCCTTGCGGCGGCTCTGGCTTCTGCCACGCCCAACCGGGCCCAGGCCGCGCAAGCGGTCGCTTCGCCCGGCGCCGGCCAGGCGCCGCTGTCGGACCCGCGGACCGACTTTCCGCGTCCGCCGTTTCCCGGGCAGGAACAACCCTGGCCCGGGCTGGCCAGCCGCATGACACCGCGCCCTGACCATGGTGAGGACAGCTACAAGGGCTCCGGAAGGCTGGCGGGCCGAAAGGCGCTGATCACCGGCGGTGATTCAGGGATCGGCCGCGCCGCGGCGATTGCCTTCGCGCGTGAAGGCGCCGACGTGGCCATCAACTATCTTCCGGCGGAGGAGCCGGATGCACAGGAAGTCGTGCAGCTGGTCCGCGCTGCCGGACGCAAGGCCGTGGCGCTGCCGGGCGACATCCAGGATGAGCGCTTCTGCAACGACCTGGTATCGAATGCCGTCAGCCAACTGGGTGGACTGGACATTGTCGTCAGCAATGCGGCCCGGCAGGTCGCGCAGGACTCGATTCTGGACATTTCCACGGAGCAGTTCGACGCCACGTTCAAAACGAACGTCTACGCCATGTTCTGGATCATCAAGGCTGCGGTGCCGCATCTGCAGCCGGGATCGACGATTATCGCCACGACATCCGTCAATGCCTATGAGCCGGGGGAGACCATCATCGACTATGCCGCCACCAAGGGCGCGATCATGATCCTGGTGAAAGGACTGGCGAAGCAGCTTGCCAGCAAGGGCATCCGGGTGAACGGGGTCGCACCGGGCCCGGTTTGGACTCCATTGCAGGTCACCGGTGGACAGCCAGCCGACCGGTTGCCGCAATTCGGCGGCAACACGCCGATGGGCCGGCCCGGCCAGCCGGTTGAGCTTGCGCCGCTCTATGTCCTGCTGGCCTCGGATGAGTCGACCTATTCCACCGGCCAGATCTTCGGTGCGGTCGGCGGACGCGGCGGTCCGTGATCGCGGAGGACTGCCTGCGGGGCATCGTTTGTAATGCGGCATGAACGGTGACCCCTGGGGCGGGTTGGGAAGCGGGCGATCGAACCGGTGATCGTCCGGGCCGTTTTCCTGCGGCATGCGGCTGCGTAAATCGTTGCGAGGTACGGTATGAAATACAGCCCGGGGATCCTCCTGGCCGGCATTCTGGCAAGCGCCTGCAGCAGCAATCCGCTGCCGCCCCCGAACAGCAGCCGCGTCAGCTTCGATGACCAGGCCCAAGCGGTTCAGCTTTATGTCAGCAACGTTCAGATGCCGCGCGAGGCGTGGCTGGTGGATACGAACAATGTTCGATACCCACTCGTGTTGAGCCTGGTCAGCGCACCGCACGTCAACTACAGCGCCCCGCCGAGCATCGGCCTTGGGCTCGGAGGCTTTGGATGGAATGTCGGCGGTGGCGCCGGCATCGATGTGCCTTTGGGGTCGCCGCAGCCGGTGGGTGTTGACGATCAGTATATTGCGAGTGCCCGGTTTGCCGCGCCGCCGGATTATCAGCAGCGCTGGCCGGCGTATCGCATCGCGGTCCAGGTCGGGCCCCAGATACTGGAAGTTCCCTGCCCGCCGCCGGCCGGTTCATAGAGGCCGACGATCGAACCTGCTTCAGTATCGGCAGGCGCTCGCTTCCAGGCTCAGACTGTGCAGGCGAAGCCGGTCACCGGGTCGTTCCGGTGCCGCGGCAAGCACGCCAGGAAGCGTTCGTTCCGCGTATGGAAAAGTGGCTTGCCACGATCGTGCTGCCAACAGGCGTGGCGCGTCGGTAGAGAAACAATGCTGGACCGTGATTGAACAGGCGTCGGGTTGCTGCGCGTCGACGGCCCTGCGGGTCGCCGACGCGTGCGCCGTGACGGGGTTGCCTACGCCGTCGCCGGCTGCGCCAGCCGCGACCGGCGGACGAACGCCGGGTCATTATCCCAGGGTCCGGGAAACAGCCCCAGATTGACAACGTCCGGCGCGAACACCTGCTCCTGCCGCGGCCATTTCTCGCGTGGCAACTCATAGGAGACTTCCAGCCCGTTGCCGTCCGGATCGCGGAAGTAGATGCCCAGCGACAGGCCGTGATCGGAAATATGATCCAACGGCACGTTGTTATCCTTCAGCCGCTGATACAGCATTTTCAGCTCATCGAGGCTGTCGACCATCCAGGCCATGTGGTTCAGCCCGACCTGGCCTTTCTGTTGCAGAGGCGCATCGGCACCGACCGTCATCAGCGCCACCTCATGCGACATTTCCTTGTCCGCCGACATGAACACCGCCCGGCCCGGCGCCACGTGATAAGTGTGCAGGCCCAGGATGCGCGTATAGAACTCATGCGAGCGTTCAGCGTCGCGCACGTACAGATTGACATGGCCCAGCTTCATCAGGCGATCCTCCCTTGCAGCGCGTGTTGTTGTGCCGCTGCAGTATAGAACGGTGCGCGAAACCACGCCATCCGCATCGTTGGCCGGTCCCTGCGCCGTCTGGCAAAGCGCGCCGACGCCCGCACCCGCCGGACCGCGTGCCAGTCGCCGTGATACGGACAGCACCCATTCATGACAATTCCGAAACGGCCGTAGCGTGAAGCGCCGATGCGCCCGGCTGCCGGGCGTCGGTGCACAAGCGTCCGATGCGCGGCAATCAGGCTAG
>JAFEFW010000232.1 GCA_018240405.1 Pseudomonadota bacterium | reverse complement strand
AAGCCACCGCTGGAGGCTTAGCCGTCCAAACACACGCGAAGCCAAGGCCCGGCGCCACGCGCTGTCGGCGCAGCCGCGCGGCCCCGCGTCAACAACCGGCGGCTGTCTTTCTCGACCTCGCGTGCACTTTTGGGCGTATAGATCGCCGGCCCGCCTGAGTCTGATGCTGTCTCTCAACGAGGCGTGACCGTCGCTATCGTTATGGGGGCTTGCAGCCGCTCTGTGCGACGCAATTTGCAGGACGGCAGCACTTGGCGTGCTGTGCGTTTGACGTTTCCTCCCCAAACTTGGCGGCGCCTTCGGGCGCCGCCCTTTATTTGTTGTGCGGAACTTATCGGCGCATCTGCATCATCTGGTCCATGGGCAGCATATTCTGGTTCATGTGGCCCATGATCCAGATTGAACCGCCGACGACCAGCGTCACGATCAGCACGCCGAAGGCCAGCGCCAGGATATTGTTGGTGTTGTCCGGCGCAGTCGTGATGTGCAGGAAGAACGTCAGATGCACGCCGATCTGCGCGACCGCCAGCACCGCCAGCGCGACAGGAATGCTCGGTCCCCAAATGAATCCTGATCCGGCAATGTAGAAGGACGCAACGGTCAACAAGACTGCCAGCCCCAGGCCGATCAGATAGCCCTGCACGCCCGCGCGGATCGTGTGGCCGGCGGATTCCATCGCGCCGGGGGCGACGTCGTCGGATTCCTCCGGCTGCGGCTTACCGTCACTCATGTGCCAAGTCCTATCAGATAGACGATGGTGAAGAGCGCGACCCAGATGATGTCCAGCGCGTGCCAGAACAGGTTGAAGCACAGCAGGCGGCGCAGGATGTTCGGCCGGAAGCCCTTGATGAAGACCTGCGCCATCATGGTGCCGAGCCAGAGCAGGCCGGCGGTGACGTGCAGGCCGTGACATCCGACGACGGCAAAGAATGATGACAGGAAGGCGCTGCGCTGGGGGCCGGCGCCCTCGGCGATCATCCTGGTGAACTCGTTGATTTCCAGCGCCAGGAAGCCGGCCCCTAATAGCCCGGTGATCAGCAGGAAGATCTGCGTCCAGAGCTGGCTGCGTGCTTCGGTGGCCACTGCCGCCAGGCCACAGGTGAAGCTGGACGCCAGCAGGAAGCCTGTTTCCAGCGCGACCCGCGTCGGATCGAACAGCTCGCGGCCCGACGGGCCGCCGGCGGTGGCATCGAGCAGCACCGCATGGGCGGCAAAGAAGGCCGAGAACATGACGATGTCGCTGAGCAGGAAGATCCAGAAGCCGAATCCGACGACAACCCGTTTCGAGGCCGGGCCGCCCGCGCCGTGACCGGTGGCGTGGTCATGCCCACCACCATGCCCGGGGGCGCCATGCCCTTGGCCGCGCCCGAGCCGATAGGGATCAGCGTCCCGGCGGTGCGGCGCGGGAAGCGCGGTGCTGCTCATGCCGGCTCTCCAACCCGCGCGTTGGCATCCAGCCACGCTTGTCGGGCGTGGCGGCGTTCCCGGTCGATCTTAGCAACGTCTTCGGCGGGGATGACGTAGTCCTCGACGTCGCGCCAGGCGAACCAAACGAAGATCGCATAGGCGGCGACCAGCCCCACGACCACCAGCCACCAGATGTGCCAGATCAGGGCAAAGCCGGTCAGCGTCGAAAAGAACGCGGTGATGAATCCGGTCGGGCTGTTGCGTGGCATCTCGATCGGCTGGTAGTCCGGTTCGGCCGGGAGCTGTTGTGTTTCGATCGCCCGTTGCTTGATGGTCCAGTACGGTTGCTCGTCCTGCACGTTCGGCAGGACGGCGAAGTTGAACGCGGGTGGTGGTGATGCCGTGGCCCATTCCAGTGAGCGGCCGTTCCAGGGATCGCCCATCTCGTCGCGCAGTTTGTCCCGGTCGCGGATACTGACGACAAGCTGCACGACCTGGCAGACAGCGCCGGCGAACAGGATGATGATACCGACGCCCGCCAGCAGCACCCATGGCCGCCATTCCGGCACGTCATAGCGCTGCAGGCGGCGGGTCATGCCCTCCAGCCCGACGATGTAGAGCGGCATGAAGGTGACGTAGAAGCCGATGAACGCGCACCAGAACGAGGCCTTGCCCCAGCCTTCATGCAGGCGGAACCCGAACGCCTTGGGAAACCAGAAGGTCAGGCCGGCGAAGGCGGCGAACAGCACGGCGCCGATGATGACGTTGTGGAAGTGCGCCACCAGGAACAGGCTGTTGTGCAGCATGAAGTCGGCCGGCGGCACCGCCAGCAGGACGCCGGTCATGCCGCCGATGACGAAGGTGACGATGAAGCCGACGGACCACAGCATCGGTGTGGCGTACTGGATGCGTCCGCCATACATGGTGAAGATCCAGTTGTAGATCTTCACGCCGGTGCCCACCGCGATGATGCTGGTGGCGATGCCGAAGGTGGCATTCACGTCGCCGCCGGCGCCCATGGTGAAAAAGTGGTGCAGCCATACCGTGAACGAAACGATGCAGATGAACAGGGTGGCGGCGACCATCGACCGGTAGCCGAACAGCGGCTTGCGGGAAAATGTGGAGATCACCTCGGAAAACACGCCGAAGGCCGGCAGGACCAGGATGTAGACCTCCGGATGGCCCCAGGCCCAGATGAGGTTCATGAACATCATCATATTGCCGCCGGCTTCGTTGGTGAAGAAATGGAAGCCCAGGTACCGGTCCAGCGCCAGCATCGCCAGCGTGGCTGTCAGGATCGGGAAGGCGGCGACGATCAGCATGTTCGCGGACAGCGCGGTCCAGCAGAACATCGGCATGCGCAGATAGCTCATGCCGGGCGCACGCATTTTCAGGATGGTGGTCACCAGGTTGATGCCCGACATCAACGTGCCCACGCCGGAGATCTGCAGCGCCCAGACGTAGTAGTCGACGCCGACGCCGGGCGAGTAGCCGGTTTCCGATAGCGGTGGGAACGGCAGCCACCCGGTGCGGGCGAATTCGCCCACGACGAGCGAAATATTGACCAGCAGGGCGCCGGTCGCCGTCAGCCAGAAACTGGTCGCGTTCAGCGTCGGGAACGCAACGTCGCGCACGCCAAGCTGCAGCGGCACGACGAAATTCATCAGCCCGATCACGAACGGCATCGCGCCGAAGAAGATCATGATCGTGCCGTGTGCGGAAAAGATCTGGTTGTAGTGCTCCGGCGGCAGATAGCCGCCGCTCTGAAAAGCCAGCGCCTGCTGCAGCCGCATCATGATGGCATCGATAAAGCCGCGCAGCAGCATCACCAGGCCCAGCAGCGTGTACATGACGCCGATGCGCTTATGATCGACGCTGGTGATCCACTCCCGCCACAGGTACGGGACGTATCCCTTGACCACGACCCAGGCCAGCACGCCCAGGAGAACCAGCATCACGACGGCGCCGGCTATCAGCGGGATCGGCTGGCTCCACGGAATGGCGTCCCAGGTCAGCTTGCCCAGCATGGTCAGCCCTCCGGCTGTGGGTGCACGCCCGGTCCGCCGCGCCCTGCATCGGGTCCGGGTCCGGGCGGGATTTTTTGTGTCGCAATCATCTCGAACAGGTGCGGGTCGACCGACCGGTAGGTGAAGGGCTGCACGCGTGACTTCCTGCGTTGCAGATCGGCATAGCCCGCCTGGTCCAGCGCCGGCCCGTTGCCGCGGGCGCCGGCGACCCATTTCTCGAAAGCGTCCGCGGGTACCGAATGGGCGATGAAGTGCATATCCGGGAAGCCGTCACCGCTGAACATGGTTGACAGTCCGTAATAGTCGCCCGGCCGGTCGGCCTGCAGATGCAGCTGCGTGACCATCCCGTTCATCGTGTAGATCATGCTGCCAAGCTGCGGGATGAAGAATGCGTTCATCACCGTATCGGATGTCAGCATGAAGCGCACCGGCACACCCGCCGGCACCACAAGATCGTTGACGCTGGCCACCCCCTGGTCGGGGTAGATGAACAGCCATTTCCAGTCGAGCGAAACGACCTGCACGTTCAGCGGCTTGTTCTGGGATTGTATCGGCGTCGCCGGATCAAGTTCGTGTGAGCCGATCCAGATGACGCCGCCCAGGAACAGGATTACCATGATCGGGATCGACCAGACGATCAGCTCGATGCGGCCCGAATACGCGAAGCCGGGCCGGTAGCGCGCCTTGGTGTTGGATTCGCGGAACCACCAGGCAAATACCAGCGCGGCCAGGATCGTCGGCACCACGATGACCAGCATGATGCCCAGAGCGTTCAGCATGATCTGCCGGTTCGCCGCGCCGATCGGCCCTTCGGGGTCGAGGACTCCTGCGGCCTCGGCGGCCCGAGCGGCCAGTATCATCGGCAGCGCCAGCGTTGCCACACAAAGCCTGCCGGTCGTGGCGGGGCCTGCGCTGCGCAAAGATAGCCAGTGAGGGCCTGTCGGCATGCAGCCTCTCTTCCTGCGAGTCCTGATGACCTGCCAGCTAGGCCAATTTCCGGTTCGGGAGTGGTCAATCTGCCGTCAGTACCGCTGGCTTGTGGCGCCGCAGGCAATAGCGGCGGCAGGTGGGCGGTCGTTACCGCCGGGCAGCCTCTTGTTGTGGTGCCGCGGTTACTGGGCCGCCGCGGCGAGGACTGTGCCATTGCCGCCAAAAAAGGAGCCGGATACGACGGAAAGATACAAAATACGATTGTATCGTTGCGCCCGGCTGCTTGAGCGATATCAAGGCGTCGGCTGAACTTTCATGATTTAGTGCTGGTATCGGAATCATAGCTTGAACTAGATCGGGATGGTGCCGGCCAGAGCGCATCAGCTCATTCCGGTATGCAACCAACCGCTCGAAGCGCGGCCGCCTCCGGCTGGCCAGGATTTGTGGAGAGAGATCGTGAACGCCATCACCCCGATTCAGGACACGCACAACGCCTGGCGCGGCTTCAGCGGCACGCAGTGGCGCGATCAGATCGACGTCCGCGACTTCATCCAGGCGAACTACACGCCCTATGACGGGGACGCGGCTTTCCTCGCCGGCCCGACGGTGCGCACCACGGCGCTGTGGGCAAAGCTGGCAGACCTGCTGAAGCAGGAGCGGGCCAGGGGCGTGCTGGACGTATCGGCTGACACTCCGTCTTCAATCACCGCGCACAAGCCCGGCTACATCGACCGCGATGCAGAGCTGATCGTCGGGCTGCAGACGGATGCACCGCTGAAGCGTGCCATCATGCCGAACGGCGGCCTGCGCATGGTGGAGGCTGGACTGCAGGCGTACGGCTTCACCCCTGACCCGACCGTGCGCGAAATCTGGACAAAGTATCGCAAGTCACACAATCAAGGCGTGTTCGATGTCTACTCGCCCGAGATCCTTGCCGCCCGCAAATCCGGCGTGATCACCGGGTTGCCGGACGCCTACGGCCGGGGTCGTATCATCGGCGACTACCGCCGCGTCGCCCTCTACGGCACCGAGGCACTGCGCCGCGACCGCCAGCGCGCCTGGCATGAGCTGGATGAGGTGCCGTTCACCGACGACGTGCTGCGCCTGCGGGAGGAACTGACGGAGCAGTGGCGCGCGCTGGATGAGCTGCGCATCATGGCGGCATCCTACGGCTTCGATGTGTCGCGTCCGGCCGCCAACGGCCGCGAGGCGGTGCAGTGGACCTACCTGGCCTACCTCGCGGCGGTGAAGGAGCAGAACGGCGCGGCCATGTCGATCGGCCGCATCTCCACCTTCCTCGACATCTACCTGCAGCGCGACATCGATGCCGGCGTGATGACCGAGGCCGAGGCGCAGGAACTGATCGACGACCTGGTGATCAAGCTGCGCATCGTCCGCTTCCTGCGCACGCCCGACTATGACCAGCTCTTCTCCGGCGATCCGACCTGGGTGACCGAGGCGATCGGCGGCGTGGGTGAAGACGGGCGCTCCCTGGTCACCCGCAGCAGCTTCCGCTTCCTGCAGACACTGTACAACCTCGGCCCGGCACCGGAGCCGAACCTGACCGTGCTGTGGAGCACCCATCTGCCGCAGGGTTTCAAGGATTTCTGTGCCCGCGCCTCGATCGACACCAGCGCGATCCAGTACGAGAGCGACGA
>JAFEFW010000231.1 GCA_018240405.1 Pseudomonadota bacterium | reverse complement strand
ACGACCTGCTCTGGGCCACGGCGCACCAGGTCGCCCTGATGCTGAAGGTCCGCGTCGTCCTGCTGCTGCCCGAAGGCGAGGGCCTGGCGGTGCGCGCCGGCTACCCGCCCGAAGACACCCTGGATGAAGCGGACCTTGCCGCCGCACGGTGGTGCTGGGACAAGAACCATGTGGCTGGACGGGGTTCTGACACGCTGCCGGGTGCGAAATGGCTGTTCCAGCCAATGCGCACCGGCCGCGGGCCGCTCGGCGTGGTCGGCATCATCCGTGATGAGCCCGGGCGGTTGCTGACCCCGGACCAGCAGCGCCTGCTCGACTCGCTATCGGATCAGGCTGCGCTGGGGATCGAACGTATCAGCCTCGCGCGTGACCTGCACCTGGCCCGTCTGCAGGTGGAAACGGACCGGCTGCGGGCGGCGCTGCTGACGTCGATTTCGCATGACCTGCGCACCCCCCTGGCCTCGATCCTGGGGTCTGCGAGCAGCCTGCGGTCACAACACGCCGCGCTGGACGAAGCGACGCGTGGCGTCCTGCTGACAACAATTGTCGAAGAGGCTGACCGGCTGAACCGCTTCATCGGCAACCTGCTGGACATGACACGGCTGGAATCCGGCGCGTTGCATCCGAAGACGGGCCCGGTGGTGCTGTCGGACGTGATTGGCGCTGCCTTGCAGC
The DNA here is from genome assembly GCA_018240405.1 of Pseudomonadota bacterium. Lineage (GTDB taxonomy): Bacteria > Pseudomonadota > Alphaproteobacteria > Acetobacterales > Acetobacteraceae > Rhodopila. The sequence goes on along the minus strand of JAFEFW010000231.1, from coordinate 5,377 downwards.
GCGCCGCCAAAATCCTGGCGGAGCACCGGATCGAGGTGGACCTGCCGGCCAATCTGCCACTGCTGAGCCTGGATATGGTGCTGTTCGAGCAGGTGCTGTTCAACCTGCTGGACAACGCCGCAAAATACGCGCCAGCGGCCTCGCTGGTCCGCCTGGTGGCGGAGCAGGCCAACGGCACCGTGACCCTGCGTGTGCTGGATGAAGGGCCCGGCATCCCGCCGTCCGGCCTGCCACACATCTTCGAGAAATTCTATCGCGCCAACGGGCCTGACCGGGGCAGGGCGGGCACGGGTCTGGGCCTTGCCATCTGCCGCGGCTTCGTAGAGGCGATGGGCGGGCGGATCAGCGCTGCCAACCGCACCGATCGCTCCGGCGCGATGTTCACCATCACCTTGCCGGTGCCCGATAACATGCCGCGGCTGGATGTCGAAGCCGAGGAGGCTGACGCGTGACCGGCGGCGCCGGGCCGGCCCGGGTGCTGGTGGTGGATGACGAGCCCGCGATCCGCCGATTTCTGCGCGCCGGGCTTGCCAGCCAGGGCTATGTCGTCAGCGAACTGGACGCCGGCCGCCCGGCGATCGATGGGGCGCGGCGTGGGGCGGCTGACCTGATCGTGCTGGACCTGGGGCTGCCTGACATCGATGGCATGGACGTCATCGCCGCAATCAGGGCGAGCGGATCGGCAGTGCCGATCATCGTACTATCCAGTCGCGACAATGAAGCTGCCAAGGTCGAGGCGCTGGATCTGGGCGCTGACGACTATGTAACCAAGCCGTTCGGCGTTGATGAGTTGCTGGCGCGGATTCGGGTGGCGCTGCGCCACCGTCTGCAACAGACCGGTGAGGCGGCGGTGTTTCACAGTGGCGACTTAACCGTCGATCTGGTGCGGCGGATCGTCACCGTGCGCGGGCAGGAAGTGAAGTTTTCGCCACGGGAATATGCCGTGCTGCGGCTGCTGGTGCAGCATGCCGGCAAGGTGCTGACTCACGGCATGATCCTGCGCGAGGTGTGGGGAGGCGATACCGACGTGCAATACCTGCGGATCTACGTCAGAGCCCTGCGGCAGAAGATTGAACCCGATCCTGAGCGGCCGACGCATATTCTCACTGAGACCGGGGTAGGCTATCGGCTCCAGGCCAATGACTGAGCCTGCCCCCCCGTTGGAGATTGCCCATCTGCTGACAGAGCGCCGCGTAGCGCTGAACCTGCGGGTGCGGGACAAGCGCGGCTTGATCAGCGAACTCGCCCGCTTGGCAGCATCGGATACCCCGGAGGTCGGCGCCACGGTCATCGAGCAGGCGTTGCAGGCGCGGGAACGGCTGGGCTCGACCGGCCTGGGCGCTGGGTTTGCGCTGCCGCACGCGCGGGTGGAAGGCCTGCACAGGTTCGTCGGGCTGTTCGTCCGCCTTCCGCGTCCTGTGGACTTTGAAGCCATTGACGGCAAGCCTGTCCACACCCTGTTCACATTGCTGATTCCGGCCGAGGCGGCGGACCATGTCGGTATTCTGGCCGCGATTGCCCGGCGCTTTCGTGATCCGGACCTGCGCGCGAAAATGCATGCGGTCCGCACGCCGGCCGAGGCACTGGCGTTGCTTACCGCCGCTTAGTGCGCTCCTATAACACAATTGCAATGAATAGGGGGCCTTTACGGTTGGGGCTGGCATCAGGGAAGTCGGACAAGCTGGCACGGGTCCAAATTGTGTGGTCGGGGCCACAATACCTGCCTATTCAGCACATGCCGCAGGTTCCAGCAGGACGCCCACATTGACCCCCACGTCGCCGCCGCTATCGTTACAGGTGAGACTCCAATCGGGCTGACGATGATCCGGACCATGCCGTCATGATGCCATCGGCGACCCCTGTGCAGAACCTGCCGCGCCGCCAATTCATGATGGCCGCGGGCGTGGCGAGCCTGCTCGGCCCGATTGTTGGCAGTCCGGTGTGGGCAGCGGAACTGGCTGGCGTTCATATTCCGGATACCTACAGTATCGACGGCCGCACTCTGGTGCTGAACGGTTATGGATTGCGCTCGCTTACATTCCTTCGCATCAAGCTGTATGTGGCGGCCCTGTATGTGCCAGTGAAAACGTACGATCCCGCGGCCATTCTGGCGTCACCAGGTCCCGTGGTCGTGGTTGTTCATTACCTTCGCAATGGAACCAAGGAGCAGGTCGAATCCCGCTTTCGCGAAGGCGCTGAAGAGAATTGCGGCAACGGTGGCTGCGACATGTCGCAGCAGGCGGAGTTTGAGCGGTTGGTAGCGGCAGCGCCGCCTGTCGCGCCTGGGGACACCACGGCTTTCGTTATCACCGACAAGAATTTGCGCGTGTCGTTCAGCGGCCGGCCGATGCAGACATTCGGCCGCGGCCCATTGGCCAAGCTGATGCTCGCCGGCTTTATCGGCCCACATCCGCCGACGGTGGATCTTAAGGCGAATCTGCTGGGACTGGAGAAGCCGTAGGGGCATTGGGCGGCGACTGGAAGACGACGCGACGGCCCCGTGGATAGGCGGTCCGGCACCAGCCAGAGAACGCGGCATGCACGTCGTCGAGGCAGTCCATTGCCGCGGCATCGTCAGGCGCCCTGACCAATTGATTCAGGGCAAGCCAAGCCTGGTTGGTAAGATGACGCGTCGCCTCCGGCCCAATGGCGGCTGATGCCGTGCCGGCGCGATGATGGCGGACCATGGGCGCGACGAACGAACGGATCGCCTCCGCAGCACGTTCTGCCGGCTCGGGCCAGACAATCCGCGCCGCCTCGGCCGCTGGTGTAATGGTCGCCTGCCAGTCATTCAGCAATGCGTCATAGCTGAGGAACGCCCGAGGCAGGTCGCGGGTCAATCGTTCCGCCTTCAGCATATGGTGCAGCCACAGCGGCGCGGTTTCCGCCTCCGGCAAGTTGTTCCGGCTAGCAATCGAGCGGCAAACTTCGGCGGGGTGGCGGATGACGATCAGCACGTGCTCACTCGCAACGGCCTGCAGCATTGGCCGCCACAGTGGTAACATCACGCACAGGCGCGGGTCCTTCAGCACGAAGGAGCCTTGGTCACCGAACTCGGCCCGCAGCAGGTGAAGCATCAGGCGGCGCGCATCGGCACCAAGCGCCGGCTGCACCGCTTCCAGGTCGAAGTGCAGGCACAAATTCCAGGCGCAGCCGGCGGCAAGCAGGATCTGGTGGTTTGCCGCCACAATCGGCTGCGACTCGTAGAAGCCCAGCGGATTGTCAGAGCTTGCTGGAATTAGGGTGCGTGGCGGCACCAGTCCAAGGTGCGCGGCAACGCCGGCCAGGGCGGAGGTCCCGCCGCGGTGCATGCCGAGGATGATAACCGCCTGTCTTCCGTTCTCTAGCCGGTCCACTCGCGCCATAGCAGGATCAACGCAGCCATGATGGCTGGACCCAGAAACAGCCCGACCAGGCCCCAGGTTTCGACCCCGCCTAAAATTCCCAGCAGCACCCACAGGAAGGGCAGCCGCGTCGTCTTGCCGATCAGCACCGGCCGGACGAAATGATCGGCCACGAACGTCACGACGACACCGAGCACGACAATTGCTACCGCCCAGGCGACCATGTCCTGCACCAGCAGGATCAGCGCGGCAATGCCGAACGCGATGGGCGCGCCGAACGGCACCATGGCGGCAATCGCGGTGAACATGCCGAGCAGCGCCGGGTGCGGCACGCCGGCGATGACGTAGCCGACGCCCATCAGGAAGCCTTCGCCCAGCCCGACCAGCACGAGCCCGTCCACCGTGCCATGCACCGAGGCGATCATCTGCCGCCCGATCCGCTCGCCGGACGGCCCGAAGGCCCTATGGCTGGCGCGCAGGAACTGGTGGCGCAACCGGTGCCCCTCGCGGAACAGGAAGAACAGCGTCATCAGCGTGAAGCCGAACAGCACCACCCGGTGGAGCGCCTGCTCACCGAGCGCCCTGGTGTGGTTGGCGATGGCGCTCTCGCGCGCATGGTCGAGCAGTTCATTGGCCGATTCCGGCGTCGCCAGATGCGTCTGCCACCATTGCGCGGCGGTGCCGGCCATGAAGGGCAGGTGGGCCAGCCAGGCCGGTTCCGGAATACCCTGCTCGCGCGCCTGGTCGATGGTGTCGAGCACGGTGTGTGCTTCCCGCGCGACCTCGACGCCGACCAGCGCGAGCGGAATCAGGAAGACCAGCGCCACGGCAAGCGTGAAAACCGCCGGCAGCAGGATGTTGTGCTTCCCGGGCGGCCAGCGATGCTGCGCGCGGCGGTACAGCGGCCAGACGGCGATGGCGAGAATTGTCGCCCAGGTCAGCGCGTTGACGTAGCGGTGCAGTGTCCACAGCCCGGCCAGCACCAGCAGCAGGACCAGCGCGCCTTTGGCGATCTGCTGCGCACGCGTCGCGCCGTTCGCGGCCAGATTGTCCTCAGGGTGACGCGCCTCGTCCGGCATGCGCGTTTCGTTCATGCCGGCGGCCGCGGTGGGAAATTTGACCAGCGCTCCTGCGGCGGGCCTGCCAGCAGGCGCTGCGTCATGATCATGGCCGCGACCAGCACCAGGGCGAAGGCGATGATCCAGCGGCCCACCGGTGCCGGATAGTCGGCGTACGGCCGCCAGACCAGCAGCGCAAAGATGATGGTGACGACGATCAGCGCCCCGACGCCCCGCCGCCCGCGCGAGGCCGACATGATCGCCAGCACCACGAACACGATGTACAGCGCGATCGCCAGTGCCCGCACCACGCTGAAGACCTGCAGGCCGAGAGTGATGAACAGGCGGCGGAATGCAGTGTCGATGGCATCCAGCGTGTTCAGTACCGTGTCGAGGAACTGGTCCGGTCCGACCAGGTAAATGACGGCCGCGAGGATAAGCCCGCCGACCCAGATCGCTATCAATGTCTCTCGCCGCACGATGATGCCTCGGTCTGGCTGTGGTTGCGCCGGGTGAGTCTACGCGATCATCCGGTGCGCCGCATCCGGGTGGTCTTGCGCTGCGCCGCCGTTGCGCGAAACTCGGCGGCAACGCAGACCAGGGGAAGGGCTGCGAGCAGCGAGGAACGTCCGATCCGCGTCTTTGTTCCGTGGGGAGATCTCTGCCATGCCGGATGACGTTGCGCCGTCCTCGACCGAGCTGCACTACCTGACGATTGCCGAGGCCGCGCGCCTGATCGAGACGCGGCGGATCTCGCCGGTGGATCTGGTGCAGGCCTATCTCGACCGGATCGACGCGGTGGATGGGCAGTTGAATGCCTACCTGACCGTGACCGCGGAGCAGGCGCTGACAGCGGCGAAGGCGGCCGAGGCGGAGATCGTTGCCGGCCGGTATCGCGGTCCGCTGCATGGCATCCCGTTCGCGCTGAAGGATATTTATTGCACTGCCGGCGTGCGCACGACCTGCCACTCGAAG
>JAFEFW010000230.1 GCA_018240405.1 Pseudomonadota bacterium | reverse complement strand
TATATTATATATAATATATATTATTATTACTTAAAAGGCAAAATCAATGAAACTAGATGAAGCATGTCTTCCTCGGAAGCCTAAAATTAGAGGCGTCAGCTTTCTGCATATCATTGGCAGAATTGTTGAGGATCCTTCTTCAGGCTGCTGGTTGTGGACCGGCGAAACAGACACGAATGGCTACCCGCAGTTAATCGTGCCAAACCCTTGGCGGCGATTGCCATCCGATCGCGAGACGCTGAGGCACTCGGTTGCACCTTTGTTGAAGGAGTTTCTCGGCACACCAGTGCCAGGAACCATACGCAGAAGCTGTGGCAACCGGCTATGTCTGCAACCGGACCACTTGGTCCTGGCATGCAATGCGCCGCTGCCGACACACGCCCGAGGTTCAAGCCATGGACGTGCGAAACGAACGGAAGCGCAGGTAGAGGAAATTCGTGCCCGCGTTAGTAGCGGGGAAACCGCGGCGTCAGTCGCAAAGGATCTTGGCCTCACCCGTGGCTACGTCAGCAAGATTGTAAACGGCAAAATCTGGAGTCGGCACCCTTCACCGACAAGTGCCATGGAAGAGAAGCATCTGTAATCGGACGCTGGGCCTAAAGCGCTTTATTTTAGATTGGATATTACGGCAATGAGCAGCACAGACAACACACCATTTTCCTATGAAAACCTAGCTAAGCTTTTGAAAGCCAAAATCGGACCCAATGCTCCGGAGCCTACCGAAGAGGAGCGGTGGCAACACAGGCGGCTCCTGGAGCAGCTGGCGGATGATCGACGGAGGACCTATTTTCGGGGCATTTCCGAGCGGGCGATGGCTCATCTCGAACGCCTACAGCGCCAACATTCCGGTGGTGGCGAGTCCTAAGGCCAGACAGGAAGGCGGCGTCACGGCTCTGACACCTTCGCTACAGCCTTCAGAGAGGGTCAGAGGCGGCGTTTTGTGATGTCGCCCTAATTTCCACGCCTGCGGCTACAGGGGCTCAGGCGGGCTTCTGAGGACAATCTAGAGGGGTATGTGTTCCGTAGCCGTTTCATATCTATATATGAACGAAAGCATGCTTGCCGCAGCTTAGGGCGCAGTTTTAAACGGATCGTATGATTATGCCAAAAGGCCGGTCACTGCAGCGCGCTCGGCGATATATTTGAACAAGGAATGCCAGGATGGATGCGGGGACCTTCATCGTCAGAATCGTTGAGGCGATCGCTTGGCCCGTCACCGCAGGGCTGATCTTTTGGAAGCTCCGGGGGCGTGTTGGCGATCTGATCGACAGCATTCAAAGACTCAAATGGAAAGACACCGAACTCACCTTCGGCAAACAGCTGGATCGCGTAGAAGCCGAACGTCCGCCGGCACCAGTTGTCGAGGCAGACGAAAATGCCCCTCAGCTTGAGCAAATCGCGGCCGAGGCACAGTTGCCACCCGCTTACATCGTGCAGCAGGCATGGCTGCGCATTGAGCGTGTGATTGATGAGGCAACCAAATCTCGGGCATCGACATCGGAAACGTCAGCGGGCCGCACTTTAAATTATGCTCGACGGATGCAGGCTCTGAACCTAGCTCCGGACGATGCGGCGTTGCTTAGAGAGCTGAGGGCACTTCGGAACGAAGCGGTGCATTCGGCGCAGCCGAACATCACCGTAACCGATGCACTTCGCTACAAAGACCTCGCCGAATCCCTTGCTCGACGGATCGAGTTAGGTCTGTAGCTAACTGCTCCCGGAAATCCGCAGGCGTCCGCAAGCGGCAAAACGGCGGATGATGTGCTGCGAGCGGCAGAACCATCACTGCCATTTTCGACAACCTGGCTCACACAGAGGTATCAGACGGGATTCGACCTTACTCTGCTGACATTCCTCGCAGCGGAGGTGCATTAGCGCCATCTCGGCAGGGCACATTTCGCCGTAGCGCCGCACCAGATCACGCACCGGCAAGGGAGCCATGTGACCGCACGCAAGACAGACGGCCATGCGAACAAAGCCGCACGGAGTCTGTTGCCAGGTGGCGAGGCGCGGGACGCGGTCGGGGGAACGGCTGCCCATGCCGTGAACATAAACGGAGCATAAGCGACCGCAATGGCGGCACGGATTACATGAGCGGGAAGGCGGATAGCCCCTGCCACGCTTGGCCTTGTGGCGCCGTCAACCCGCAGCCGACCGGAGCATCCGATGCAGGCCCACTTCCCGCGTCACGCTCCACGGGCGAACGAACAGGTCGGGCTGAGGTCGATCCGGTAGAAGCGGCTCATGTCCGCTTGGGGTCGATGCGGTGCAGAGTGGTAGCGTGCATTAGGAAGATCATACGTCACAATCCTAGGCTCCTAGGACACTAGGATTTGTCAAAATTAGATTTATAGGATTGCTAAGTCCTAGGTTTTATATATCCTAGGAGGCTAGAGACAGAGAAATCTAGCTTCCTAGGAACCTAGTGTGATCATATCGCTTATTTCGCAGAAGGGCGGCGTTGGGAAATCGGCCCTCGCGCGGCTTCTCGCTGTCGAGTTTGCAAAGGCTGGCTGGCAGGTGAAGATCGCTGATCTTGATGTCGCGCAGGGGACGGTGACGAAGTGGAAGGCTCGGCGCGACCGCATCAATCAGCAACCGGAAATCCCAGTCGAGAAGTTTGCCACCATTGAGCGCGCCCTCAAGGAAGCGGTGCGGTTTGATCTGCTACTGCTGGATGGACCGGCGCATGCCGAACGAGGCGGGCGCACGATGGCGCGGGCCTCTGACCTAGTGCTGATGCCGACCGGCTACAGCCTTGATGATCTCGAAGCCCAGGTCGAAGCCGCTTATGAGCTGGAAGAGGCGGGCATTGACCGCATTAAAATCTGGTTTGTGTTCTGCCGCACGACCGGCTCGGCTTCTGAAGACCAGGCTGCGCGCGATTATCTCAAGCGGGCGAAAATTAATGTTTTCGATGAGGTTTTTCCCGAACTGCCGTCCATCCGCCAGGGCCACAATGCGGGCAAGGCGGCATCTGAGATCAGTTTTCCCGCGGTGCAGGAGCGTTCGGTTGCGCTCGCCGTCGCCATTGCCAAGCATGTGCAGGGCCGTAAGGAGGCCGCGTGAGCACGAATAACCCTCTCAAGATTGCCCCGCCGCCGCCGCGTCGCTCGGAAGTCGCGGTCTCTGCCGTTGAAACCGACGCCGCGTCTACGCCACCACCTTCAGCCCCTACGCCTGTTCGTGCCGTCGCAAGGAAGCCAGCGCGGAAATTCGACCAGGTGAAGGAAGAGGAGCGGGTTCAGTTCAACAAGCGCGTCTCCCGCCGCGTCGCGGACGGGTTCGAAATGCTGGCTATCCGCACCCGCCGCAAGGTGCCCGACTTGCTGGCTGAAGCCTTGGAAGTCCTAGAAAATCAATATGGTAAAGTCTAGGATCCTATATTTATAGGACCCTAGTATCCTAGAATTCTACTACGGAGGCTTTCGGGACAGCGTCTTTCTTTAGGCTTGAGGCACACCGGGCGTCAGAACCTCCCAGCCGCCGCAATCTCAGCGCGAGCAACCAATAATTGGCGTCGGTCTGGGGCGTGACCTGCCTGCTTCCTAACTTTTAACATAATGCGGCTAAGCGGTATCCGTCCGGCGACGACCGCATTGCCCTGGTAACGTCGGCACCCGACCTTAACGGCGCGCGAAAGAGCGTCCTAAAGGACTGGGGGCTGGCGGGGGTATGGAGATCATCACCGGGATTGAACGGCGACGCCGCTGGCGGCTGGAAGACAAGCTTCGGATCCTCGCTGAGACGGAGCAGCCTGGCGCCGGTGTCGCCGAGGTTGCAAGACGCCATGAGATCAGCCGGAGCCTGATTTGGAACTGGCGCAGTCAAGCCCGTCGTGGGCGGCTGACGCGCGCGGCGGTATCGGCGTTCTTGCCGGTGCAGGTAGTGAGCGAGCCGGCACCATCGGCCGTCAGTTCGCCACCTGCGTCGCCTGTGCCGCCACTAAACGAAGGGCAGATCGAGATCAGCCTGCCCGACGGCAGCAGGGTGCGCGTTGGCAACGATGTAAGCCTTGCCGCGCTGCGTCGGGTGATGTCGGTGCTGCGCGGATGATCGTTCCGCCATCGAGTGTGCGGATCTGGCTGTCGACGGGGGTGACCGACATGCGTCGTGGCATGAACGGCTTGGCGCTTCAGGTGCAGCAGGCGCTGGGGCGCGATCCGCATGGCGGCGATCTGTATGTGTTCCGTGGGCGCAGAGGCGACCTTTTGAAAATTCTCTGGCACGACGGGATTGCCATGTCGCTCTACGCCAGAAGATTGGAACGCGGCCGGTTCATCTGGCCGACGCCGGTGGACGGCGCGCTCTGCATCACCGCGGCACAGCTCGGTTATATGTTGGAAGGCATTGACTGGCGGAACCCGCAACGAACTTGGCGGCCGGAACAGGCTGGATAATCTCATTGCGCTGACGATTATGCGTGCATGACCACGGCGCGGTGTGATTCGCTGCTGATGTGATCAGCACTGGCGATTCCCTGCCCGACGACATCGACGCGCTGAAGGCGGCGCTGCTGGCCGAACGCGCCGCACGACAAGAATCCGAAGCTCGTGCGGCCGGCGCCGAGGCGATGGTGGCGCATCTGAAGCTGCTGATCGCCAAGCTGAGGCGCGAGCGCTTCGGTGCCTCTGCCGAACGTGGGCGCAAGTTGCTCGACCAGTTGGAGATGCAACTCGAGGAGCTGGAGACCGCCGCAGCCGAGGCCGCAGCGGTGGCCGCGCCAGAGGAGACCACGACGGTTCGTGCGTTCACTCGGAACAAGCCGGTGCGTGCGCCGTTGCCGGAGCACCTGCCACGCGAGCGCGTCGTAGTGCCGGCGCCAAGCGCCTGCCCTTGCTGCGGCGGCACGCTATCCAAGCTGGGCGAAGCCGTCACCGAGACGCTGGAGTGCATCCCGCGCAGCTTCAAAGTGATCCAAACGGTGCGGGAGAAATTCTCCTGCCGCACGTGCCAGACGATCACCCAGCCACCGGCGCCATTCCACCCGATCGCCCGAGGTCGCGCCGGGCCGGAGCTGTTGGCGACGGTGATGCATGCCAAGTTCGGCGAGCACCAGCCGCTAAACCGGCAGAGCGAACGCTTTGCCGCCGAGGGCATAGAGCTCAGCGTCTCCACGCTTGCCGACTGGGTCGGCGGCTGCACCGCGGCGCTGGCGCCTCTGGTGGCGCTGATCGAGGCGCATGTGCTGGCAGCGGAACGTCTGCATGGTGACGACACCACCGTGCCGGTGCTGGCCAAGGACAAGACGGTCACCGCCCGATTATGGAGCTATGTACGCGACGACCGCCCGTTCGGCGGGCCATCACAGCCGGCGGCGATCTTCTACTACTCACGCGACCGCACCGGCGAGCACCCACGGCGGCATCTGCGGGCCTACAGCGGTATCCTGCAAGCTGACGCCTATGGCGGGTTCAATGAGCTTTATGCGCCAGGTCGCGCGCCAGGACCCATTATCCAAGCGGCGTGTTGGGCACATGGGCGGCGCAAGCTCTTCGTGCTGGCGGATGTGGCGAAGGCGCCGCTGGCCGTCGAGGCGGTGCGGCGGATCGACGCCATCTTCGCCATCGAGCGCGAGATCAACGGCCAGAGTGCTGCACAACGCCTGGCGGTGCGGCGCGCGCAGGTGGCGCCGCAGGTTGCCTCGCTGGAACAGTGGATGCGGGCTGAGCGGACGAGGCTCTCGCGCCATGCCGATGTCGCCAAGGCAATGGACTACATGCTGAAGCGATGGGCGGCATTCACCTGCTTCCTTGACGACGGGCGGATCTGCCTAACGAACAATGCGGCGGAGAGAAGCCTGCGTGGTGTGGCCCTTGGCAGAAAGGCGTGGCTCTTCGCTGGTAGTGACCGCGGCGGTGAGAGGGCAGCGGCAATTTACTCGCTCATCGTCACGGCCAAGCTGAACGACGTGGACCCGCGCGCCTGGCTCGCCGACGTGCTGGCACGCATCGCCGATCATCCCGTCTTGCGCCTGCACGAACTCCTGCCGTGGCACTGGTCGCCCGGGGGCGGGAGCCGTAGCTTGGCGGCATGACCGCCGCCAGCATCGCC
>JAFEFW010000022.1 GCA_018240405.1 Pseudomonadota bacterium | reverse complement strand
GCGTTCAACTGCGCGGCCTCCACAATGATCCGGCCGCCGGGTTCCGGGCCCGATCCGAGGCGGGCATCGGCGTTGCGGCCGGCATCGTCGAACAGGTCGCGCAGGTAGACATTCGGGCCGTGCAGCGTGGTCATGGTACGCAGCGACGCGGCCTGCGCTGCCCCGGCGGCAGCCAGGCACAGCAGGGCAATCAAGGCGCGCATGGCGGTTACCTCAGGTTGGTCAGCGTCGACATCATTTCGTCGCTGGAGGAGATCACCTTGCTGTTCATTTCGTAGGCGCGCTGCGCGCTGATCAGGTTGGTGATCTCGGTCACCACGTTGACGTTCGATGTCTCCACGAAGCCCTGCATGGTGGAGCCAAAGCCGCTGGTGTTCGGGTTGCCGGTGACCGGCGCACCGGACGCGGCGGTCTGCATGAACAGGTTGCTGCCCTGGGCGTCCAGCCCGGCCTCATTCGGAAACACCGCGAGCTGAAGCTGGCCGACCGTCTGCGGCGCCGTCTGACCGGCGATCGTGGCCTGCACCTGGCCCGAGGTGTTGATCGTGACGCCTGTCGCCTGAGCGGGAACCTGTAAGCCGGGCTGCACCGTGTAGCCATCCGCCGTGACGATTGTGCCGTCAGCGGCCAGTGCAAAGGTGCCATCGCGCGTATAGGCGGTGTCGCCGGAGGGCAGCGTGACCTGGAAATAGCCATTGCCCTGGATCGCCAGGTCCAGCGTATTGCCAGTCTGCTGCAGGTTGCCCTGTTCATTGATCCGGTAGATCGCGGCGGTCTTGACGCCGAGGCCCACCTGCGCGCCGGACGGCACGACCGTACCGGCATCGGAACTGTCAGACCCGACGCGGCGCAAGTTCTGATAGATCAGGTCCTGGAACTCGGCACGCCGGCGCTTGAAGCCGGTGGTGGTCATGTTGGCGAGATTATTGGAAATGACCTCAACGTTGGTCTGCTGGGCCTGCATGCCCGTTCCGGCGATATCAAGCGAGCGCATGGCGTTCACTCCTGTGGCGTTTTGTCACGAGAAACCTACGGCGGGCGCGGCAGCGTAACGGTCCCGCTCGGCGGGCACTCCGCGCAGTTGATCCTGTCGCAAGTGAACCGCTGTCGCGTCATCGTCGGCGCAGGCCGATCACCCACGACGTTCTGTTTGATCCGACGACAGGCAGCAGACATGCACCGCAAGTCGTGGACGGCCGGACCGAGCCCGGACATGATGACGTGGCGGCATGTCAGGCGTCGTAAGAACCTTATGGTCCTTATCCCCCTCCCTGCGGCAACAACCGCTCGATTGCGTTCTGATGCCGGTCCGCTTCGGCCTGCACGAACTGCGTCACCAACTGGAACTGCCTGCTGTCATCCAGCATTCGGGTCACTTCCATTACCGGTTGCACATTGGATTCCTCGATTGCTCCCTGCACAATGCCGGGCGTGGCGACCGGTGCCGTGGCTGCGTTGGAAACAAAGTTCGTGGTGCCTTCGGCGGACAGCTTCATGGGATCAGACGGCCGCACGATCCCGATCTTGCCAATCTGTCCGTTCTCGGATGACACGGATCCATCCGCGGCAATCGAGATCTTTGTATCGTTGGGCGAAATCAGGATCGGCTGACCGCTTGTGTTGAGCACGGCATTGCCCGCGCTGTCGGCCAGTGTGCCGTCCGGCATCAGCCCGAAGCGCCCGCTGCGCGTCAGTCGAGGCCCGTTGTTTGTATTGACGGTGAAATAGCCGTCGCTGGTTAGCGCCAGGTCGAAGCTGTTGCCGGTCCGCGTCAGGCTCCCAGCCTGTGTTTCGCGCCACGTCGCCCGGTCCTGTGTGTAGACGATCGTCCTGTCACCGGAAGGTGCATTACGCGTCAGGGCTGTTTGCCTGTTGATGACGTCGCTGAACTGTATCCGTTGGCTGCGGTAGCCCGGCGTGTTGGCATTGGCGATGTTGTTGGCTGTGACTTCCATTACGCGCTGTTGGGCGACGAGACGGGAAGCAGCGAGCGCGGTTACGATTTCCATTGGGTGTTCCGTTCCTGCCGGATTGGCATAGGCAAGCAGCATGCCATCGCTACACCGACGCACATGGCGCCTCCGGGGCCGGGTTTCTCATCCGGCGCGCTCGGCAAATATTGCCGGCCGGCACATTTTGCCGGCGCAAAATTGCCTAGGCGCCTGTGCATCACATTCGTGCTGCGCAGCGCGCTAACTGTTTGTTAAGTATTGTCTGCGAACTTGCTGCCATGAGTGCTGCGCCGCCAAAATCCGCGGATGACGGATCGTCCGAAACGCCTAAACCGAACCGCAAGAAAAAGCTGATCCTGATTGCAGCACCTGTGGTTGTACTGCTGCTCACCGTCACCGGGTTGTGGGTCAGTGGCATCCTGCCGGCCATGCTCGGCGGCAAGAAGGAGACGCACGAGGCCCATAAGGAAAAGTCAGGGCCGCCCGGCTATGTCGATCTGCCGGAAATGGTTGCCAACCTGAACGCGGTGCGCAAGCCGACCTATATCAAGGTTGTTGTCCGTATTGAGGTGCCGCATCAGGAGGATGTGGAGAAGGTAAAGGCGGCCGTGCCGCGGCTGCAGGATCTGTTTCAGACCTATCTTCGTGAAGTCCGGCCCGAGGAACTGCGCGGATCGGCCGGAACCTACCGCCTACGCGAGGAGCTGATTGCGCGCGCGAACATCGCCGTCGCGCCGAACGCGGTCACCGACGTCCTGTTCACCCAGATGCTGGTGCAATGAGCGGCGAGCAATCCGACGAGGAACTGGCCGCCGCCTGGGCAGCCCAGGCCGATGATGATGCCGATGCGGATGGCGGCGCTCCGCCCGAAGGGTCGATGGCGGCGCGCGAACTCAACCAGGCTGAAATCGACAGCCTGCTGGGTTTCGACGAAGGACCGGCCGGCGGCGATGTCCGCACCGGTATGCAGAAGATCATCAGCAGCGGCCTCGTGTCCTACGAGCGTCTGCCGATGCTGGAGATTGTCTTCGATCGGCTCGTGCGCATCATGTCGACCAGCCTGCGCAACTTCACGTCCGACAATGTTGAAGTCGGCATCGACAACATTATTTCGCTCCGCTTCGGGGACTACCTGAACTCGATCCCGCTGCCCGCGATGCTTGCCGTCTTCAAGGCCGAGGAGTGGGACAATCAGGGCCTGATGGTCATCGACTCGGCGATGATCTACTCGATTGTCGACGTGCTGCTGGGCGGCCGCCGTGGCACCGCGGCCATGCGCATCGAAGGACGTCCCTATACGACGATCGAACGCACGCTGGTTGAGCGCCTGATCCATGTTGTGCTGGCCGATCTGTCAACCAGCTTCGATCCTTTGTGTCCCGTCACCTTCCGCTTTGAGCGGCTGGAGGTGAATCCGCGCTTCGCCACGATCTCCCGCCTGTCCAACGCCGCAATCCTGGCACGGCTGCGCATCGATATGGAGGACCGTGGCGGCCGGATGGAATTGCTGCTGCCCTACGCCACGCTGGAACCAGTGCGTGAACTGCTGTTGCAGCAGTTCATGGGCGAAAAGTTCGGCCGTGATTCGATCTGGGAAACTCATCTCGCCGAAGAATTGTGGCATACCGATGTGGAGCTGTCCGTCGTACTGGATGAGCACACGATGCGGCTGTCCGATGTCATTGCCCTCAGGCCCGGCCAGCGCCTGCTGTTGAACGCCGCGCCGGGCGACGCCGTGCATGTCCGTTGCGGCAGTGTTGTGATGTTTGAAGGCCGCGTCGGCCAGAAGAACAACCACGTCGCGGTCAAGATTGAGCGGGTTGTGCCGCGCTCGCCGCATATGGACCGCAACTGAGCGCTGGTCACGAATTCTTAACTATTTTGGCGGCACGATCGGCGTATGGAATGGACGCTCGAACTCGTGCTGGTCGTCCTGTTGCTTGCCACGCTGATTCAGGCGCTGCGGCTGGAGCGGGCTCTCGGTGTATTAAAGCGGGATCGCGCGGCGCTGGAGGCGCTGATCGCCGGTTTCAACGCCAGCACCCGCCAGGCGGAAGCTGGGGTCGAGCGGCTGAAAACCGCAGCCGACGGTGCCGGACGCCGGCTTGAGCAGCAGATTGGCATATCGGAGACACTCCGGGACGACCTGCGGCTTTTCAGCGAACGTGGTGACCAGGTGGCTGACCGTCTGGATGCGCTGGTTCGGGCAGCGCGGCTGTTGCATGTCGATCCCGACCCGCGTCACGCCGGCACGTCGCCCCGCACGCCACCACCGCAAGGAGGCCGTACTGAGGCCGAACAGAATCTGCTTCAGGCCTTACGGCTTGCACGATGAAGCGCCTGCCGCCACCGCGCCTGCTGCCAGTTACCATCAGCACGATGGCGCTGCTGCTGGCCGTCAAGGGCGGCATGCTGACCGCGGCGCTGCTGACCGACGGCGTTGTTGGCGGAACGCCGGTGGTCACGCTGGCAAAGGCGGCGGATCACGGGGCAACGCCGTCAAAGCGTGACCCGCCCGCACCAACCAAGCACGGCGGTCCGCAAGCGCCGCCGTTGTCTCCACCGCCGCCGGATGGCCCTTCGCCGGACGCGATTGCCAAGGGCCCGCCGCCGCCGGTGATCACCGAAAGTGAGAAGGCGCTGCTGCAGGACCTGCGCCAACGGCGCCAGGAACTGGATGCCCGCGAAGCCGCGGCCGCCACCCGCGAAGCGGTGCTCGGCGCTTCGCAGAAGAAGCTGGAAGAACGCGTGTCTGAACTGCAGGCGCTGCGCCGGTCGCTGGAGGATCTCGAGGCGGCACGTCAGCAGAAACAGGAGGCGGGATGGCAAGGGTTGGTCAAGGTGTATGAGGCAATGAAGCCACGCGAGGCCGGGACAATCTTCAACGACCTTTCGATGCCGGTTCTGCTGCAGGTCCTGGACCGCATGAAGGATGCCAAGGCCGCCGCGGTGCTGGCGGCCATGAACCCGGAGAAGGCGCGCGACGTGACAGCGGAACTGGCGCAGATGCGCCTGAACCGGACGAGCGTGCCAGGTCAACCCGCTTTCCCGGCGCCCTCTGCGACCGGTCCGCCAGTATCATCGGCTGCACCGGCACCGGTGCAGCCGAAGCCTCCGGGACAGGCGACACGAACTGGAACACCTGGCCGCTGAGAACAGCGGATAAGGAGAAAGACCATGGCCGTCGACAAGTCGATGAACGTTCTCATTGTGGATGACTACAAGACGATGCTGCGCATCATCCGCAACCTTCTCAAACAGATCGAATTCAATAATGTTGAGGAAGCTACCGACGGCGCCGAGGCGTTACAGAAGCTGCGTGGCGGTAATTTCGGCCTGGTGATCAGTGACTGGAACATGGCGCCGATGACCGGTCTGCAACTATTGCAGGAGGTGCGGGCCGACAATCGCCTGAAGTCGACGCCCTTCATAATGATCACGGCCGAAAGCAAGGCAGAAAACGTCGTGGCGGCCAAGGCCGCTGGTGTCTCTAATTACATTGTCAAGCCGTTTAACGCCGAAACACTCAAGGATAAGATTGAAAAGGTTCTCAGCCATGCTTGACGGCTTCGAGCCCGGCGGACGCGGGATTGAGGCGTTGAAGCAACGCCTCGCGCAAATACGTGCCGAGAAGCCTGAACTCGACCCGGAGATGCTAGCGGAGGTTGTACGTGCCGTGCTAACAACGATCAGTGATGAACTGACGGCCAAGGAGGCTGCGCTGCTACAGGAGGTGGAGGAACTCGCGCGCACGATCGTCGTCGCCAAGACGGAGATCGCGGCTCTGCGTGTTGACGACATCACCGACCATGACATCCCGTTTGCAACGGATGAGCTTGACGCCATTGTCGATCATACGGCGCAGGCCACGCATGCTATACTGGCGAGTTGTGAGACGCTCGATGAAGTGGCCGGAACCATCAGTGGCGAGCCCTCGGTCAAGTTGCAGGATGCCACCACACGCATCTATGAAGCGTGCAGCTTCCAGGACATTACGGGCCAGCGCATCACCAAGATCGTCACCACGCTGAAGACGATCGAGGGCAAGATCGCGCATATCATTGCTACCTTCGGTCAGGACATGACCCACCAGGGGCAACGGGGCGAGCGACCAAAAGGCGCGGAAGATGATCTGTTGAACGGACCGCAACTGCCGGAGCACGCGATGGACCAGTCGGACATCGATAAATTGCTGGCCAGTTTTGAATGACAGGCGTGCGGACGGTCCGGCTGCTTGGCTCCGGCGCGCTGCTGATCGGCGTGTCGTTGCAAGGATCGTCTGTCTCCGCTGAACCGGTTATTACTGTGCGAACCGGGGACCACCCCGGCTTTGGCCGCGTCGTCATCGATACGACTGGCGAACCGCAATACAAGATTGAGCAGTCGGGCAGCCGCGTCGTTGTACGCCTGACGCAACCGGCTGTTCTCGATCGGGCGCCTGCCGCGCCCCATAACATCACGTCGCTACGCACGTCCGGCGCCGCCGTCGAACTGACGATGGCTCCCGGCGCGACGCTGCATCACTCGGTCCTGGCCGGGCGGGTGGTGATCGACATCAACGATCCGTCTCCGCAGCAAGCCGCGGCGGCTGGCGCCGCCACAACCGGCGCCCCGACGGCAAGCGCGGCCGAAGCCGCCGCTCCGACGGAGCCAAAGGAATCCAGGAAGCGCCGCCGCCGGCAGACGTCGCTGGCTGGCATGATGGGCTCGCCCGAGCTTGGCGGCCGCGCGAAGCCAATCGTCGCCGATGGCGAACCGGCCTCTGGACCGGTCTCAACGGCCCAAACCGCTTCGCGCGATAGCGTTGCCGGGACGCAACCAGCCGAACCACCGCCGGAACCGACGCAAGCTGCTCCGGGCCTCTCAGCCCAGCGCGTTGTTGCCGCTACAGCCCTGCCGGTGCCGTCAGAGGCATCGACGAACGCAGCGCCAGGTTCGGGGCTCACGCTCCATGCCGCCTCGGTCCAGGCCGCGGCAGCCGCCGTGGCCGTGCAGCCCCGCGGCCCGGTCGATCTGCTGGCCCGCGCGGCGCGGCTGCCGGACGGGACCGAGGGTACTGCCGCCGTGCTGCCATTCGCGCCCACAACGGGCGCCGCCGCGTTTCAGCGTGCGCAGGACCTTGTCATCATCTTCGATGAGCGTCGGCCGGTCGATCTGTCGCTGCTGCGGGCGGACCCGGTCTTCGGCAAAGCCGAGGTCCGGTTGCTGGCCGCCGGCACGCTGGTGCGCGTGCCGAACCCCGGGGGCCTGTCGTTCAGCCTTCAGGCGTCGCAAAACGGCTGGCGCATTGTTGGCTCGAAAGCGGCGCCAAAGCTGCAGCCGATTGCCGCCATTTACGGCAACGGCGATATGACCCTGGCTGCTGACCAGCCCATCAACGTGGTCACCATGGCTGATCCCGATACCGGCGCGACCTTGCTGGTGGGCACCACGCGCCGCACCGGCCAGGCAGTGGTGCTGCCGCGGCGCAGTGCCGACTTCATCCTGCGTCCTACGGTCCTCGGCGTTGTGGTCGAACCGCTGGCTGACGCGCTGACAATGAAGGTGGTGACAAACGGATTCCAGATGGGCCAGCCGCCACGCGGCCTGTCGATCTCACCAGCTGAGTCCGGCAGCGGGGCCGTCGCCGATGCGCTGTCGCTGACGCGGCGCCTGAACCTGCAGGCCGGCACCGCCGACCTGCTGCTAC
The DNA here is from genome assembly GCA_018240405.1 of Pseudomonadota bacterium. Classification (GTDB taxonomy): domain Bacteria; phylum Pseudomonadota; class Alphaproteobacteria; order Acetobacterales; family Acetobacteraceae; genus Rhodopila. The sequence goes on along the minus strand of JAFEFW010000022.1, from coordinate 19,393 downwards.
CGCGCCTGATCAGCCAGATCGATGAAGCGGCAATGACGCCGGCGCAGGCGCGCGGGCCGAAGCGCCTGGCCGCCGCCGTGACGATGATCTCCCTGGGCATGGCAGCAGAGGCGCAGGCGCTGCTGCGTGTCGCCACGGAACAGGACCCAAGGCTCGCCGCGTCGCCGGAGGTTGCGGCGCTGTCAGCGGTGGCGGCGCTGCTGGCCGGGCGCATGTCGGAGACCGACGAGCTGAACGATCCGCGCCTCTCCGGGGCCGACGATATCGCGTTCTGGCGCGCGGTCCGGCAGGCAATGCTGGAGGATGCGGCGGCCTCGGCCGCGCCGGTCTTCGCCAGTACAGCGCCGCTGCTCTCGCTCTACCCGAAGGCGGTCCGTGACCGCATCCTGCCGCTGATCGCCGAGACGCTGATCCAGGGCGGTGAACTCGCCGCCGCTTCTCGCCTGCTCGCCGAGTACAAGGGTGATCCAAAGCTTGGCTATGCCCGGGCGCTGCTGACCCTGAAGCAGGGCGACGGCGACAAGGCTCTGGCAACGCTGGACGATCTGGCAAACGGCCGGGATCAGTTCGACCGCGCGCGTGCCGCCGTACAGGCGGTGGAGCTGCGCCTTGCCGCCAGCAAGATCACGCCCGCGCAGGCAGCCGATGCGATGGACCGGCTGGTTTATGCTTGGCGCGGCGACCAACGCGAGCTGGCACTGCGCCAGCGGATCGCCGAATTGCGGGAGCAGACGGGCGAATGGCGGCTCGCGCTGGCGACACTGCGGCAGGCTGAGGCTGATTTTCCCGATCAGGCCAAGCAGGTGCACTCGCGCCTGCAGGATGCCTTCGCCGAGATGGTGTCCGACCCTCGGCTGCACACCATGCCGCCGATCGATGTCGTCTCGACGATCGAGGAGAACGCCGACCTCGCCGCGGCGCGCCATGACGATGCGCGGGTGCAGGAACAGCTTGCCGACCGACTGCTGGCGCTGGACCTGCCCGGCCGCGCCGGGCCAGTGCTGGAGAAGTTGATGAAGGCGGCGTCGACGCCGCTCAGCAAGGCGCTGTATGGCGCCAACCTCGCGGCTCTCGCGGTGCGGGAGAAGAACGATGCCGCAGCACTGGCGGCGCTGGACGTATCCGAGGCAGCGAATCTGCCGGCGGCGCTGGTCGAACGTCGTACGCTGCTGCGCGCCGAGGCCGTGGCGCATGGCGGCGATCCGAAGGCTGCGGATGCGCTGCTGACCGCTTTGGGGACACCGGCGGCGAACCAGGCGCGGGCGGCTATCCTGGAACAGGCGCAGGATTGGGCCGGCGCCGAACGGGCCTGGGCGGACTACACCGCAAAAGCACTGCCGGAAAGCGGAACGCTGGATGACGACCAGGCGCGGGCGCTCGTGCGCCTGGCGACCGCAGCAGCGCGTGCGGGCGACGACACGGCACTAAGCGGCCTGCGGGAACAATATGCCGGACGTTTGCCAGATGGCGCGCTGGCCGACATGTTCCGCTTGCTGACGGCGGAGCCGCTGCGCACCACCAGCGATCTGCAGCGCGTGCGGCAGGATATCAGCCTGGCACAGTCGCTGCCGGCCAACCTTCGGGCGCTCTACAATGCGCCGTCCCCGCCGAAGAATTAATAATCGGCAGGTATGCGTTTTTCCGCGTGTTGCAGCCCGAAAAGGGCTTGCATGACACAACCCTAGTGATCATGTTCCGCGGCCTTGGCCCCAGGGGACGTGGGCGCATTTCGCGCGTACTGTCCAACAGGCCGTCTACTGGTAGGAGGGTACGCGATGAACGCACTCAGCCCACTGGGGATGGTCTCGGAACTTCCGAGCAGCAACCAGACTTCGACATCCGACGCTGAGCGGATTGGTTCCAATGTTGACGCCGTCGACAAGGACTACTTCGTCGAGAAGGACGGGGTGAAATTCGCCGGCACGCATCTGCTGGTCGATCTGTGGGGCGCCAGCAATCTGGCTGATCCGCAGCACATCGACCGTGCTCTGCGCGACGCGGCCGAGGCGGCGGGCGCAACGATCCTGCACGGGCATTTCCATCATTTCTCACCGAACGGCGGGGTCTCCGGCGTGCTGGTGCTGGCGGAAAGCCACATCTCCATCCACACGTGGCCGGAGCGGAACTTCGCGGCGATCGATATCTTCATGTGTGGCGCCTGCAATCCGTATCACGGCATTCCGGCGCTGAAGGCGGCTTTCCAGCCGGAGTCGATCAACCTGGGCGAACAGCGCCGCGGCCTGATCGCCTGACTTCTGCGATGCGTAACGAATAGTGCGCGGCCCGGACCCACGTCCGGGCCGTTCGTCTGTGCGACCGGAGACATCCATGCCGACCGATAGCTGGATCAACGAGACACTCTACGAGGCGTGGGGCCAGCGCTTCCGCGTCAAGCGCGAGCTCGCCCGTGTGCAGAGCGATTTTCAGGACATTGCCATTTTCGAAAGCGAAACGCATGGCCGGGTGATGGTGCTGGATGGCGTTATCCAGATCACCGAGGGCGACGAGTTCGTCTACCAGGAAATGCTGACGCATGTTCCGCTCCTGGCGCACGGCGCCGCTGAGAATGTGCTGATCATCGGCGCCGGAGACGGTGGTGTCCTGCGCCGTGTGTTGCAGCATCCGAACGTCAAGCGCGCGGTCATGGTGGAAATCGACGGCGAAGTGATCCGCCTGTCGAAAGAGTTCCTGCCCGGCATCGCCGGCGACGCCTGGACCGACCAGCGGGCGCAGGTCATCGTCGGGGACGGCATCGATTACGTAAAGAAGGCGCCGGATGCGGCGTTCGACGCGATCATCGTCGATTCCACTGACCCGATTGGCGTGGGTGAAGTCTTGTTCACCGACGATTTCTACCAGAACAGCGCCCGCATCCTGACGTCCCGCGGCCTGGTCGTGAACCAGTGCGGCGTGCCGTTCATGCAGGCGGACGAACTGCGCGACACCAGCGTCCGCCGCCGCAAGTTCTTTCCGCATGTCACGGCCTATGTTGCCGCCGTGCCGACTTATGTCGGCGGGTTTATGACACTAGGCTGGGCGGCGAAGGATGCGTCGCTGTCGAAGCTGCCGGTGGAGACCATCCGGCAGCGCGCGCAGCAGGCAGGAATCGAGGATCGGACTCAGTATTGGACGCCCGAGATCCATGTCGGTGCTTTCAACCTGCCGCCCTACATTGCGCGTCACCTGCCACGAGCCTGACCGGTTACGCGCGCGAGTGCATCAACCGGCGGCGCGAATCGTGCTATCGGGTCGAAAACTTGCCAGGGAATCCCGCATGCGGCCTTTCGCTCGTTCTGTCCTGCCGGTCTCGTTGCTGCTGACCGCTCTTGCCGTGTTCCCCGCCCACGCGCAGGTCGAAAGCCGTGAGGGGATCGCGCTGCAGAACCAGATCTACCAGCTTCGGCAGGAGCTGCGGATGTTGCAGGACCAGATGGCGCGCGGCGGTGGCGGCAGTAGTGTCGCGCGGCCGACCTATGTCGTCCCGCCCCCGGCTGCGTCCGGTGGCAGCGGCGATCTCGTCGCCCAGTTGCTGACCCGTGTCGAATCGTTGGAGGAGCAGGTCCGGCAATTGCGTGGGCAGGTGCAGGAGACGCAGAACCAGCAGGCACGTTCGGCGGCTGATCTCGGCAAGCGGATCGACGACATGGCCTTCCAGTCTGGAGCGGGCGGCTCCAGCGGTGGACGACCGTCGGGCGGCGGTAGCCCGCCGCCGCCGTCCGGTGGCAGCGCGAGCCCACCACCGGTACCAACGCCGGTCCCGCCGTCCGGACCGGGACCGCGCACGCCGGAGATCGCGTTGCAGGAGGCAAACACCGCGCTAAACCGACGCGACTACGCGCGGGCGGAGCAGGCGGCACGCGAGGTGCTGGCGAACCGGACATCGCCACGTGCCTATGACGCCCAGCTTGTCCTTGCCCAGGCGCTGGCCGGGCAACGGCAGTACCCGCAGGCGGCGATCGCCTTCGACGACGCCTATAACCGCTCGCGCAAGGGCACACACGCGCCGGACGCGCTGCTGGGCCTCGCCCAGGCACTAGGCGCGATCAACGAGAAGAAGGCGGCGTGCGATACGCTCAACCGGCTGCGGGCGGAGTTCCCGCAGGCGCGCCCGGACATCCGGGAAAGCGCCGCGTCCACCCGCGGCCGGCTGGGCTGCGGCTAGCGTGGCATTGCAGCGCCATGCCGCATGGCGGCAGCCGTATCGCCGCACGTGACGCCCTCCGCTCCCGCCGACCTGGCCGCACTCTTGGCGGCTGCGCTGGCGGGACTGGGGCCGTTTGAGGATCAGCCAAGGCTCGCCGTCGCGGTATCCGGAGGCGCGGACAGTATGGCCCTGGCGCTGCTGGCACAGGATTGGGTGACCGCGCGCGGCGGCTCTATGCATGCGCTGGTCGTGGACCACGGGTTGCGAGCGGAGTCCGCCGCCGAGGCTCGCCTGGCCCTAAATCGGATGGCCGTCGCTGGTATTCCGGGGACGCTGCTGACGCTGACCGGCCTGCGCCGCGGGTCCGCACTGGCGGAACGAGCCCGCATCGCCCGCTATGACGCCCTGACCGCTGCCTGTCGCTCCCTCGGCGTTCTGCATCTCCTGCTCGGCCACCACGCGCTGGACCAGGCCGAAACGCTGGCGATGCGCGTGTTGCGGCAGAGCGGGCGACTTGGGCTGGCGGGCATGCCGGCGCTGACCGAAACTGGTAGGGTGCGGCTGCTCCGTCCGCTGCTGACAGTGCCGCCTGGCCCGCTGCGCGACTTCTTGCGCACACGCGGCATCGACTGGATCGAGGACCCGTCCAACGAGGATCAGACCGCGCTACGTCCACGCCTCCGCCGTCGGCTGCGCGATGTTGAGCCGGCGCCGTTGATCGAAGCGGCTCGTAATGCCGGCCTCCGCAGAGCGCAGGAGGAGGCTGCCCTGGCCGAGGAACTGGCGGCAGTCGCGTCCATCCGGCCGGAAGGCTTCGCCACTGTCACCGCGCCGCGCGTCAGCCCGGGTGCGCTCGCTACGTTGCTGCGGACAGTGGCGGGCAGCGCCTATGCGCCGAGTGTCGCGCAGGTCACGAGTCTGGCAGTGTCGCTGCGCCCTGCCACACTTGCGGGGGTACGACTTGTTGCCTGGCGCGACGCTTGGCTATTGGCCCGCGAAGAAGCCGCGATGGCACAGCCGGTCGAGGTCAGGCCCGGCGCGCGCTGGGACAACCGCATGCGTTTCGTCGGCGGCGACGCCGTGCCGCCGGGCGCCACGATTGGCGCGCTGGGGGACGATGCAGCGGTGTTCCGGCGGCAGACCCGGTTGCCGTCCGTCGTGCTCCGCACCCTGCCCGCACTTCGCAATGGCAAAGTTCTGCTTGCAGTGCCACACTTAGGCTATGTATGCGGGGCTCGCCCGTCAGATGTGGCGTTTCTGTTCGATCCGCCGAGACCGGCCGCCGGTGCTTTGTTTCAGCCCATTTGACCGTGGGGCGTTCCCCTGTCGGTTCAAGGCTTTCAACCACGGTGGTTTTTCCACGGCCCGATCGGCCGTGGGGATGCAGGGTTATGCTTCACACACTATGTAAACGGCGCCATGCTGGCACCGACGACAGCGCCATCTGGAAACGCCCAGCGTCGGACTGAGAACGTGAGAAAGAGCATATGAGCAATTTTGGTCGGAACCTCGCGCTATGGGTGATCATCGCCCTGCTGCTCGTGGTTCTTTTCAACCTGTTCCAGCCTGGCGTAAACCACGCGAACTCCACGCAGATCGCCTACTCGGACTTCATCTCCGAGGTGAACTCGGGCCGCGTGCGCGATGTGGTCATCCAGGGCCGGACCGTCTCAGGTCAACTGACCGATGGGCGGACCTTCCAGACCTATACGCCGGAAGATCCGGCGCTGGTGAAGACGCTAACCGACAAGAACGTGCGCGTCATCGCCAAGCCCGAAGACAGCGATGTGAACCCGCTGCTGCATTACCTGCTGTCGTGGTTCCCGATGCTGCTGCTGATCGGCGTCTGGGTGTTCTTCATGCGCCAGATGCAGTCGGGCGGCGGCCGCGCCATGGGCTTCGGCAAGTCGCGGGCCCGCATGCTGACCGAAAAGCAGGGCCGCGTGACGTTTGAGGATGTCGCTGGCATCGATGAGGCCAAGGGCGAACTGCAGGAAATCGTCGAATTCCTGAAGGACCCGCAGAAGTTCCAGCGCCTGGGCGGCAAGATCCCCAAGGGCGTGCTGCTGGTCGGCCCTCCGGGTACCGGCAAGACGCTGCTGGCCCGCGCCATCGCGGGTGAGGCCAATGTGCCGTTCTTCACCATCTCGGGCTCCGACTTTGTCGAGATGTTCGTCGGCGTCGGTGCCAGCCGTGTCCGCGACATGTTCGAACAGGGCAAGAAGAACGCGCCGTGCATCATCTTCATCGATGAAATCGACGCGGTCGGCCGTCACCGCGGCGCTGGCCTGGGCGGCGGCAACGATGAGCGTGAGCAGACACTGAACCAGATGCTGGTTGAGATGGACGGCTTCGAGTCCAACGAAGGCGTCATCCTGATCGCCGCCACCAACCGTCCGGACGTGCTGGATCCGGCGCTGCTGCGTCCCGGCCGCTTCGACCGGCAGGTGGTCGTACCGAACCCGGATGTGAACGGCCGCGAGAAGATCCTGCGTGTGCACATGCGCAAGGTGCCGCTGGCTTCCGATGTTGACCCGAAGGTGATTGCTCGCGGCACGCCTGGGTTCTCCGGCGCCGACCTGGCCAATCTGGTGAACGAGGGTGCGCTGCTCGCTGCCCGTCTGGGCAAGCGCGTGGTGGCGATGGCCGAGTTCGAGGCGGCCAAGGACAAGGTGATGATGGGCACGGAGCGCCGGTCGCTGGTGATGTCCGAGGCAGAGCGCCGCATGACCGCCTACCACGAGGCCGGCCACGCCCTGTGCGCCATGTATGAGCCGGAATGCGACCCGGTGCACAAGGCGACCATCGTGCCCCGCGGCAGAGCGCTTGGTCTGGTCATGAGCCTGCCGGAAGGTGACCGCTACTCGAAGTCGAAGTCCAAGCTGCTGGGCGAACTGACCATGGCGATGGGCGGCCGAGCGGCGGAGGAGATCATCTTCGGGTCGGAGAAGGTGTCGAACGGTGCGGCCGGCGACATCAAGATGGCCACGGACCAGGCCCGTCGCATGATCACCGAATGGGGCATGTCCGATAAGCTCGGCATGATCGCCTACGGCGACAACAGCCAGGAGGTGTTCCTCGGGCACTCCGTCACGCAGAACAAGAACGTGTCGGAAGCCACCGCGCGCGAGATCGACAGTGAGATCAAGTCGATCATCGACCGGTCGTATAACCGGGCGCGCCACGTCCTGACAGAGAACATCGAGGAACTGCACCGGCTGGCGCGTGGCCTGCTGGAGCATGAGACGCTGTCCGGTGATGAAATCCGCACGGTGCTGCGTGGTGAGCCGGTGATCCGCAAGGTGGTGGATGAACCGGCACCGGAATCCCGCCGCGCCTCGGTGCCGACGGCGGGACGGCCGCTGCCGCAGCCGCCGGGTGGGGCAGCGCCGGCGCCGCAGCCGGGCTGACAGGCGGGGTAACGACGTTGAGGAAGGGCGGCCGTACCTCTGGTGCGGCCGCTTTTTTGTTCCGGCCGCTCCGGCCCGGCAGGATTGGGAAGGGCAGAGAGGGCAACGCATGAGCGACCGCGGATGGGTCGACCTCGTCGTCCCTGCCGATTTTGATGAGGCGGACTATCTCGCGGCTAATCATGACGTCGCCGCGGTCGTGGCGCGTGGCGGCATGCAGTCCGGGCTTCAGCACTACATCCAATATGGCGCTCGTGAAAACCGGTCACTCCGGCCCGGCGTCCGCGCCGTGCCGTTCAAGCTGCCCTTTGCACCGCACTGGCACCCATCCCGGCGTGATAAGATACTCGCCGGCCTGGATCTGCCTCGATTGGACGGGGTTGAGATTGGTGCCCTTGCGTCGCCACTGGTCACGCGGGCCGAAGGCAACATCTTCTATGTCGACTTCACCGGAACCGCAGCTTTGCAGGACTACTACAGGCATCACGGCGGCGTCGATACGTCGGCGATCGTCGCGGTCGACGCTATCTGGGGTGACAACACGCTGCAGGACTGCATCGGGCTGGAGCGCAAGGTGGACTACGTTGTCGCCTCGCATGTTGTCGAACATTGTCCCGATCTGATCACCTGGCTGCGGGAGATCAGCGACATCCTGCGCCCCGGCGGCACGCTTCGGCTGGCGGTCCCGGACCGGCGCTACAGCTTCGATTACCTGCGGCACGAAACACGGCTGCCGGATGTGCTGGATGCGTTTCTGCGCAGGGCGCGGGCACCACTACCGCGCGCGATCCTGGATCACTACACGTTCGTTGTGTTCATCGACCATCAAGCGGCCTGGGCGGGTGAGGTCGACGCTGCATCCTTGATCCGCAAGTTTACGGTGCAGGAGGCTATGGCTCATGCCGAGGAGGCACTACATGCCGGCCATTACTTCGACGTGCATTGCTGGGTGTTCACGCCGAAGTCGTTTGCCGGATTGCTGGCAGAAATGGCTGAACTCGATCTGATCCATTTCGCCTGCCACTATTGGTTCGATACAGCGCGGAATGAGGCGGAGTTTACCGTAGGCATGAATGTCTGTGAGGACAGAGCCGAACGCATTGCGTCCTGGCGCCGCATGCAGGCTGGAGCGGTGTGACCGACGATGACCAGCTTGTACGGTGAGCTTGTGTGATGCCCTATCCGCATGTTGGGCCCAGGCCGGGCTCCGCCCTTCGCGCCATGGTCGCAACGCCCATCAAGACTGCGATCGCCCGGCAGGTTGTTGCGATGTTCAACGACCGCTCCCGCGGCGAGCGGCCGGTGACACGCCGCCCGGACGGGCTGTTCGGGCCATCGGCAGTGGCCTGGCGGGTGCACGGCGATGTCACTGCCATGATGGTCGGCGGCATCGCAGGATTATTGCTGCAGATGCTGCACCCGGCGGTGCTGGCAGGGGTCTGGGACCACTCCAATTTCCGCCAGGATATGCACGGCCGCCTGCGCCGCACCGCCAAATTCATCGCCCTGACGACCTATGGCGGCCGAGACGAGGCGGAGGCGGCCATCTCTCGGGTCCGCGGCATTCACGACCGGATCTCCGGGCTGCTGCCGGACGGCACGCCCTATCGCGTCAATGATCCAGCGCTGCTCGCCTGGGTACATGTGACGGAGACCACATGCTTCCTGGATTCCTGGTTGCGCTATGCCGAACCGGGCATGCCAGCGGCGGATCAGGACCGCTACTTCGCCGAGATGGCGCAGATCGGCGGCGGTCTCGGCGCCGATCCGGTACCGCGCACGCGGCGGGAGGCGCAGGAATTGATCCAGGCTATGCGGCCGCACCTGGTCTGCGACGAGCGCACGCGTGAGGTCGCGCTTTTCCTGCTGACGCAGCGTCCACGTAGCCGGGCGGCGGAGCCGTTTCAGGCCCTGGCGATGCAGGCGGCCGCGGACCTTCTGCCGGAATGGGCACGCGCGATGCATGACCTGCCGGCGCCGGTGTTCGCCCGCCCCCTGATCAGAGCCGGCACGCTCGGTGTGGCGGCGACGCTGCGCTGGGCGTTCCGGTAGTGGCGATCTGGTTGCTGATGCCGATCCTGGTCACAATCATCGCGGCGTGATCCACGTCCCGACCGCGCCTTGGGCGCATACGATACTCGACCTTCTGGCCTGGGCGGCCGGCGCGGCCACCGGCACTGCGCTGTACCGGTGGCGCCTGCGCGGCCTCACCGGCGAAGTCACTGCCAAGGTGGGGCGTGGCTACTTTGTTGCGCTGGCGCTGGGCGCTGGGATCGGCATGTGGCTGGTTGGGTCGCTTAACACGCTGCGGGCCGATGTGCCGACGCTGTCGCACAGTGTTGCCGGGGCCCTGGCCGGCGCCATTGTCGCCGTTGAAATCTATAAAGCGGCCCGCGGCATCAGGGGCTCCACCGGCGGCATCTTCGTGGGGTCGCTGGCGGCCGGTATCGTCGTCGGCCGTTTCGGCTGTTTCTTTGCTGGCCTTCCCGATGGCACTTTTGGCATCAGGACCACGCTGCCCTGGGGTGTGGATTTCGGTGACGGGGTCGCGCGCCACCCGGTGCAGCTCTACGAGAGTGCCGCGATGGCGCTGTTCCTGCTGGCCTATTTGCTGGCGCTGCGCGACCGCCGGCCCTGGGCGCTGCGGCGCGCCTTCTACGTCATGTGCGTCTGGTACGGGTTGCAGCGCTTCGCCTGGGAGTTCCTGAAACCCTATCCGCCTTTGTTCGCATCGATTAATGTCTTCCACGTCCTGTGTGCTGGGCTGGTGATTTATGGATGCGTCCTTGCCGTCGCTGACTCGCGGCGTTGCGCCGTACCTGTTCCTCGGCCAGACGACCAGCCTGTGTGAGACTTGCCTTGGCCTTGTGCCGGCCAAGATCGTCAGCCAGGACGGCAAGGTTTTCTATCTGAAGCGGTGCCGCGAACACGGCGTGCAGAAGACGCTGATTGCCGATGATGTCGTCTACTGGAAGTCACAGCGCGACTGGGTGAAGCCGGGCGACCGGCCGTTGACCGCGCAGACGCGCACCGAACATGGCTGCCCCTATGATTGCGGCCTGTGCGCGGATCACGAGCAGCATTCCTGCCTTGCCATCGTCGAGATCAATGAAGCGTGCAACCTGACCTGCCCGGTTTGCTTCGCCGACTCATCGACGAAGCGCACCGCGCACCGTTCGCTGGCTGAGATCGAGCGCATGCTGGACGCGCTGGTGGCATCGGAGGGCGAGCCGGACCTGGTGCAGATCTCCGGCGGTGAGCCGACGCTGCATCCGCAGTTCTTCGACATTCTTGCAGCGGCCAAGCGCCGGCCGATCCGGCATCTGATGCTCAATACCAACGGGCTGCGCATCGCCCGCGAGGACGGGTTCGCGGCACGCCTTGCCGACTACATGCCGCGGTTCGAAGTCTATCTACAATTCGACTCATTACGGCGCGAGGCGTCTCTGGACCTGCGCGGCGCTGACTTGGTGCGCGTGCGGACACAGGCGCTGGAGGCGCTGGAGCGCCACGGGATTTCCACCACCCTGGTGGTGACGGTGAAGAAGGGCGTCAATGATGACGAAATTCCCGACCTGATCCGCTACGCGCTGAACTGGCGCTGTGTGCGTGGCGTGACGCTGCAGCCAGTGCAGGATGCCGGCCGCAACGAGGGATTTGATCCCAGGACCCATCGCATCGTGCTGACCGAACTGCGGCGGCGCGCCGCCGAGGCGGGCGTATTCGCGCTGGAGGACATGGTCCCGCTGCCGTGCAACCCGGACCAGATTTGCATCGGCTACGGCCTGCGCAATGGCGCCAGCGTGCAGCCCATTACCGCGCTGCTGCCGCGCGAGGTGTTCGTTGCGGCCGTGCCGAACGCCGTCAGCTTCGAAGCCTACCCGGAACTGCGGCGTGAGATCTTCAACCTGCTGTCGCTGTCTACCGCGCAGTGCGATACGACCGAGAAACTGGCCAGCCTGTTGTGCTGCCTGCCGCAGGCGGCGGTCCCGGAAAACCTGACTTACGAGCACACATTCCGGGTCGCAATCTCGCAGTTTCTGGACCGCTACAACTTCGACCTTGGGACAGTGAAACGCTCTTGCGTGCACTTCGTGCAGCCGGACGGGCGGCTGATCCCGTTCGACACCTATAATACGTTCTACCGTTCCGGTGCCGCGGGAGAGGCGGCACTGCGGCGCGGGCAGGGGAGGGATTAGACGGATGTCCGACGGACGGAGCCGGATGACGCCGGCGGTGTTCTTTTCGGGACTGATGATGGTGTTCGGCGTGTTGATCGCGATCGGTTCTGGCCTGTGTTCTGTCGGCCTATCGATCGCGGGCCTGGCCAGCACGCGCAGCAGCACTGAAATGTGGGAACTGCTGACGATGGGCGTGCCGATCGTTGGCATTGTTGGGGGCATCCCGTTCGGCGTCGGGCTGGTGCTGTTCTTCGCCGGCAGAGCGTGGTCGCGCCGGGCGACCAGCGATGGCCCGCCGCCGCCGTCATGGCCACCGGATTACGGTAATCCGAATACAAGGTGACGCCTCCTCGGCTGCTCATGCGATCGAAGGCGTGAAGTGATGACCGGACGAACCAGCTTGAACGCGCGCGTTGGTAGTGCCACGTTTCAACTCCGTCTTGTGTTGAAACGATGTTGCGTGACCGAGAGGCTTGGATGCCCGCACGAGCACTACTGGTCCTGTTGCTGGTCGCGCTGCAGATCGCCGACGTCGCCACCACAAATGTCGCCCTCGCAACACCTGGCTTGCGCGAAGGCAACCCGGTGATGGCCTGGGCTCAGGAAGCGCTGGGTGCGCATTGGTGGGTGATGAAGTGGGTGTTGGCCTATGCCGGAATCTGCGCGTTGGCCTTGGTACGCAACGTGTGGCCGCTGCGGCTGGCGACCGGATATTACGCAACGATCGTCATTTCCAACGCGCTGCATATGCCGCCTCTGTAAGATCAGGCATAGTCGGCGGAGGCGGCCAAGCCAAACCGGGGCACGGGGACCCACGACGCCGCTCCGCGTCATGTGCTTGCGAGCGAGGCTGGCGATGACTGCGTACCAGCCAAAGGCCGCACGTACGGCACGGACGCCGACAGCTTCCGCGCGGCCGCTCGTACGGTGTAATTACGTCCGCAGCAGCGCCCGCGCCACAGCCGTTTGCCACCCGGCATACTTCCCTGCCCGCTGTGCCTCCGGCATGGCCGGCAGGAAGCGGCGTTCCGCCTTCCAGCTTGCGGCAAAGCTGTCCGCGTCCGGATACAAACCGGCCGCCATGCCCGCAAGGTAAGCAGCCCCGGTCGCGGTCGTCTCCAAATTTGCCGGGCGATCCACCGGCGCGGCCAGCATGTCGGCCAAGAACTGCATCGTCCAGTCGCTCGCGCTCATGCCGCCATCGACCCGCACCACCGCGTGCTCCGGTGACCAGGCGCCGCCCATGTCGGCGCGCATCGCCTCCAACAGGTCGCGGGTCTGGTAGGCAACACACTCCAGCGCGGCGCGGGCCAGTTCCTTCCGCGTGGTGCCGCGGGTCATGCCAGTCAGCAGCGCCCGTGCGTCGGGGTCCCAGTAGGGCGCGCCGAGGCCGACGAAGGCGGGTACCAGGTAGACCGCCTGTGCCGGATCGGCGGCGGCGGCGAGCGTGCCAGTCTCAGCCGCCGTGCTGATCAGGTCCAGCCCGTCGCGCAGCCACTGCACGGCTGCGCCAGCGACGAAGATCGAGCCCTCCAGCGCATAGGTGCGCAGGCCGTTCAACTGGTAGGCAATGGTGGTGACGAGCCGATGCTGGCTGGCGACGGCTGTCGTGCCGGTGTTCAGCAGCGCGAAGCACCCGGTGCCGTAGGTCGACTTGACCATGCCCGGCCGCAGGCAGGCTTGGCCGATCAGCGCCGCCTGCTGGTCGCCGGCGATGCCGCGGATCGGGATGGCGGCGCCGAATGGGTTGGTCGCCGTGGCGCCGAAATCCGCCGCCGTGTCGCGCACCTCGGGCAGCAGCGAGGCCGGGATGTTAAAAAGGCGCAGCAGGTCCGGGTCCCAGGCGCCGCGGTGGATGTCGAACAGCAGCGTGCGGGACGCGTTGGTCGCGTCCGTGGCATGTATCGCACCGGCGGTCAGGCGCCACAGCAGGAAGCTGTCGATGGTTCCGAAGGCCAGGTGCCCGGCCTCGGCCGCGGCTCGAGCGCCGGAGACGTTGTCCAGCAACCAGGCGATTTTTGTGCCGGAGAAATAGGGATCCAGCAGCAGGCCGGTGCGCTCCGCGATCAGCGGATCGTGCCCCTCCCGCTGCAGCCGCTCACAGAGTTCGGCGGTACGGCGGTCCTGCCATACGATGGCGTTGTAGATTGGCTTGCCGGTGCGGCGGTCCCAAATCACCACTGTCTCGCGCTGATTGGCGATGCCCAGGGCGACGATGTCACGCCCGGTCAGGCCAGCATTGCCCAACGCCTGCAGCGCCGTGGCGACGGTGGTGGACCAGATCGCCTCCGGGTCGTGCTCGACCCAACCGGGTTGCGGGTAGATCTGCTGGAATTCAAGTTGCCCGCTAGCAACCGGTGCCACGGCGTCGTCGAAGACGATGCTGCGAGTGGAGGTGGTGCCCTGGTCAATGACCAGGATGTGCCGCGCCATGCTTCGTTTCCCCGCTGGTTTGCCCCGCCATGCCGCGCATGGCCGCGTCGATGGCGTGTACCGCGACCGGGGACAGGTGCAAGCCCAGTTTCGTCCGCCGCCAGATGACATCCTCGGCGGTACGCGCCCATTCGTGGGCCACCAGATAGCGCAGTTCAGCCTCCGTCAGGCCGGCGCCGAAATCCGTGCCGAGGTCTTCCAGGCTGCGTGATTCACCCAGCAGCGTCACGACACACGTGCCGTAGGTGCGGCACAGGCGGCGGGCGGTCGCGGCGGGCAGGAACGGCCAGCGTGTTTCGGTGTCGGTGACCAGGCGCGCCAACCCGTCCACCGGAAACCCGCCACCGGGCAGCGGCGCCTGCGAGGTCCAGCCGGCGCTGTTGCCGCGCCGCGCTGGCAAATGCGGCGTCAGGTCCGCCAATGCATGTTCGGCAAGCCGGCGATAGGTGGTGATCTTGCCGCCGAACACTGACAGCAGCGGCGCCGCGCCCTCTGGTGCGTCCAGCGTCAGCACATAGTCGCGCGTTGTCGCCGAGGGATCGCCGGAGCCGTCGTCATGCAGCGGCCGGACGCCAGAGTAGGACCAGACCACCATGTCCGGCGTCACCGGCTTGCGGAGGTATTCGCCGGCAGCGTGGCAGAGGTAGGTGATCTCCGCCTCGGTCGCCCGCACGTGGCCGAGATCGCCTCGAAAATCCTGGTCCGTCGTGCCGATCAGCGTGAAATCCTGCTCGTAGGGGATGACGAAGAAGATCCGGCCGTCGGCATTCTGGAAGATGTAGCAGGACGGATGGTCATACAGCCGTGGTACGACGATGTGGCTGCCCTGGACGAGGCGCACAGCGGCCGTCGTGTTGCCATGGACAACGTTACCGGCGACGTCGGCCACCCAGGGGCCGGCAGCGTTGACCAACGCGCGCGCCTCAACCTCTTGCTGAACACCCGTGCCCTCGTCGCGCAATGTGACGCGCCAGACATCGCCGGCGCGGGCGGCGGCGGTGCAGGCGGTGCGCGGCGCGATGACAGCGCCGCGGGCGGCGGCGTCGGCAGCATTGAGCACGACCAGCCTGGCGTCCTCGACCCAGCAATCCGAATACTCGAACCCTCGGGTAAACGCTGGCTTCAGGATCGCCGCACTCGGCCCTTCCTGCAGCGCCAGGCTGCGGGTCGGCGGCAGGCGTTTGCGGCCGCCCAGATGGTCGTAGAGGAACAGGCCCAGCCGCAGCATCCAGGCCGGCCGGAGGCGGGCATGATGCGGCAGGATGAAGCGCAGCGGGCGGACGATGTGGGGCGCGATGCCCCACAGTACCTCACGCTCCTGCAGCGCCTCGCGCACCAGGCGGAACTCGTAATGCTCCAGGTAGCGCAAGCCGCCATGGATCAGCTTGGTCGACGCGCTGGACGTGCCGGATGCCAGATCCCCCTTGTCGCAGAGGAACACGCTGTAGCCGCGGCCTGCGGCATCGCGGGCAATCCCGGCGCCGTTGATGCCGCCACCGATGATCGCCAGGTCGTAGCGCGTCAGGTCAGCCATGCCAGCAATATGGACAGGGTGAAGAACGATACCACCGTGGAGACGAGCACGGCACCGGAGGTCGTCGCCGCCTCCCGACCGTACAGCTTCGCCAGGATGAAGGCGCTGGCGCTGGTCGGCAGTGCGCTCATGAGCACGGCTGTCCCGGCCCAGGCGGGCGGCATCTCCATCAGGCGATAAGCGACGACCCAGGCCGCCACAGGCTGGACGAACAGTTTCAGAACGACCAGGCGGCCGACCAGCAGGGGGCGGAACTTCTCCTGCGATTCCGCCACCATCATGCCGGTGGCGACCAGCGCGCAGGGCGTGGCGGCGGCGCCCAGGATGGTCAGGAACCGCTCGCCGATCAGCGGGATGGGCAGGCCGGCGATGGAAACCGCGAGGCCGGCGACAGGTGCGATCAGCAGCGGATTGGTCACCAGCGCCCTGCCGACCCGGCGGGAAATCGCGAGAGCGGAGGCGCCGGGGCGGTCCATCTCCACCAGCGTGATCGCCAGCGCGAATTGCGGGCAGGCGGTGATAACCATGGTAATGACACCGGGCACCAGGCTGTCATCGCCGAACGCCATCCGGCACAGCGGGATGCCCATGTAGCCGGTGTTGCAGTGTGACGCGGCCAACGCCTGCATCGCCGCGTTTCCCAGCTTGGTGCGGCACGACACCGCGATGGCCAGCGCCGGGACGAAGGATGCCGCGATGCCGGCGCCGAACGCCGCCAGCAGGCCGGGGTCCAGCAGATCCGCCGGGCGGATATGCGCCATCGCCTGGAACAGCACCGCCGGCAGCGACAGGTAGACGACGAACATGTTCAACGCGCCGGTGGCGTCGCGTCCGAGAAATCCGTACCGCCCTGCAAAGCCACCGATCAGGATCAGCAGGAAAACCGGCATCGCCACCGAGAGGACAGCCAACACGCGTGTTTATCCCTCCCGTCAGGCGCGGCGCCTATGGTGGTGACGGCGGCGGCGTTGGACAAGGCCGGGCGGGCGTGTCGCAGTCTTGGTCGCTCGTATGCTTCGGCGTAACATTTCCTGTCGCCGGTCCCAAACGCCAGAAACCCGGACCGGCAAGGGGGAAACCGGACCATGCCGCCAGCGTCGGCGATGGCTGAACTCCAGCGCGAATTGGCGGACCTGCGGGCCGAGCGCGACGCTGCCCTGGCGCGCGAGGCGGCCGCGTTCGCCGCGATGACCGCACGCGAGACGACCTATGACGAGCGGCTGGCCCACCAGGCGGCAACCAATGCGGTCTTGCAGGCAATGACCGCCTCTCCCGGCGATCCGCAGCCGGTGTTCGATCTCATCACAAATCACTCGCTGCAATTGTGCAATGGCATGCTCACTGGCCTGTTTGTGTTGCAGGACGGGCTTGTCTACCTGCGCTCACTGGCTGCGACCGAGGACATGAATCTGGATGCGTTCATCGGTCTGTTCCCGATGGCGCCGAGCACGGCGTCGACCGCGGCGCGAGCGATCCTGGAGAAGCGCATCATCCATGTACGGAACGTTGCCAGCGACGGCGACTTGAATCCGGTCATCCGCCGGCAGCCGTGGCAATCCGCGCTTACTGTTCCGATCATGCGCGATGGCGAGGCGCTCGGTTCGATCAGTCTCGGTGCGGCACAGGTGGGCGGCTTCACCGACGCTCAGGTCGAACTGGTCAGGACCTTCGCCGAACAGGCGGCAATTGCCGTTGCCAGCGCCGAAACCTACCGGGCGCTGGAGGAGCGCACGGCGGACCTTCAGGAGTCGCTGGAGTATCAGACGGCAACCAGTGATGTCCTGAAGGTTATCAGCCGGTCCGCCTTCGATCTGCAGCGGGTACTGGCGGCGGTGGCCGAAACGGCCGCGCGGCTTTGCACGGCTGATCAAGCGGCTATTTTCAGCCGCGACGGCGATATCCTGCGTTTGATGACGACTTGCGGATTTCCGCCTGAATATGAATCGAAGCTGCGTGAAGACGGTGTCATCCCGCCTCTGTCCAGCCGGCCGCCTTTGGCCTCACATCGCGCGATCAACGAGGGGCACGCCGTCCACATACAGGATGCCGCAGCTGTACCCGGCTATCCGGATCCTCCGCTTGAGCTTGGCAGACAAAGGACAACGCTGGGCGTGCCGTTACTGCGCGACGGCGAGCCAATGGGCGCCATCGTGCTGGCGCGTCGACGGGTTGAGCCGTTCGGCGACCGGCAGATTGAGCTGGTGACCACCTTTGCCGATCAAGCCGTCATTGCCATGGAAAATGCGCGCCTGCTGAACGAGCAGCGCGAGGCGCTGGAACGTCAGACGGCGATGGCCGAAGTGATGGAAGTCATCAACCGGTCGCCAGGCAACATCGATCCGGTATTTGACGTTATACTGCGAAAGGTCATGGCGCTGTGTGGTGTGGCGCTGGGTTCATTTCACACCTGGGATGGTGAACGCACGCGGATTGTGGCAACGCGCGGCTTCCCGAAGGCTTTTGCGGACTATGCCGCGTCGAGAGGCCCACTGCCGCCAACCCCTATCGTCAGCCGCATACTTGCGTCCAGATCGCCTGAACAGGTCCTCGACCTGCTGGACAGCCCCGGCTACCACTCAGGGCATTCCGATACGAGAGCGGTAACACGGCTGGCGGGAGCAAGAACGTTTCTTGGCGTGCCGCTTGTCAAGGAAGAAACTTCGGTCGGTTATTTTGGAGTTTTCCGTCGCGAAGTCCAGGCGTTTTCGCCTAAGGAAGTTGCTGTGTTGGAAGGCTTCGCTGCCCAGGCAGTCGTTGCCATGGAAAATGCACGCCTGCTGAACGAGCAGCGCGAGGCGCTGGAGCAGCAGACGGCGATGGCCGAAGTGCTGCAGTCCATTAACGCATCGCCGGGTGACCTGAAGCCGGTGTTCGATTCGATCCTAGAAAAGATCCTTGGACTGGCCGACGCCCGGTTCGGCTGGGCGCAGACCTTTGATGGAAATGCCTTCCATCTCGTAACGGCGTGGGAGATCCCGCAAGGGCTGGAGGCATTCGGCCGAGCCGGACCGCTGGTGCCGACAACGGGTACGGCGCTGCATCGTTTGACCGAAGGCGAGGATCTGATCCAGATTGCCGATCTGAAGGACACAGACGGCTACCGTGCCGGCATCCCCAGCCGGGTGGTCGTCGTGGACCAGGGCGGCGCACGCACCGTCGTCTGGGTGCCGCTGCGCCAGGGCACTGTCCTGCTGGGTGTCATCACGATCTATCGGACAGAGGTCCGTCCCTTCACCGAGCGGCAGCTCGATCTGATTCGCACGTTCGCAGCCCAGGCCGAAATCGCGATCGTCAATGCCCGCCTGCTGACGGAACAGCGTGAGGCGCTGGAGCAGCAGACCGCGACGGCCGAAATCCTCCAGACCATCAACGCCTCTCCAGGTGATCTTGCTCCAGTCTTCGACATCATCCTGTCCAAGGCCCACACATTATGTGGCGCCTCCCTGGGAAATCTACTCGCCTTCGATGGTGAACTTGTCCACACGCTGGCTCTCCACGGAGCATCCGACGACATTGTCGCGCTAGCAGCACAACCCTACGAGCCTGGACCGGCGATGCGGGCATTGATCGCGGGAGAGCGACTGCGCCACATCCCGGATATTGCTGCACATGGCATTCGCGAGGGCCAGCCTGAAATATGGCGCGCGATGGTCCGGTGGCTGGACGGTCGTGGCACCTATCTGGTGGTTCC
>JAFEFW010000229.1 GCA_018240405.1 Pseudomonadota bacterium | reverse complement strand
CGGTGTGGTCTGCCGGACGCTTGGCGACGGTCTAATGGCCATGTTCGGTGCGCCGCGTGCGCAGGAAGACCATGCACTCCGCGCGTGCCACTCAGCGATGCGGATACACGCCAGACTGCTTGTGGCGTCTCACCAGCTACGCAGACTCAAGGTCAGGATCGGCATTAATTCTGGTGAAGTCACCGTATGTGAAATTCCGAATGACTTTGGCGTCGTCTTTGAGCCGGTCGGCGCAGTGGTTGGCATTGCTTCTAGATTGCAGAACCACGCGGCCCATGGTACTACGCTTGTCACGGCTGCGACGCGGCGGCTCGCCGGTGATGGAATTGAGACCGGCTCGGTGCGGTCGCTCCGAATCAAAGGGCTTGATGCGCCACTTCAGGCATTTGTGCTTTCGGGGATAGCGGCGAGACAGGATCAGCGCCGTCGCGCCATGGCGGTCGTCGGGCGCGAACGAGAATTGACGGTGCTGGACGTCGTGTTTCAGGATTCCCTGCGCAGCCGTACCACCCTGCTCGCGATAAGCGGCGATGCGGGCATTGGAAAGACCACGCTGGTCGGCTCGTTCGTAACGTCCAAGCAGAAGAGTGCGCAGTGCATCGTCGTAGCCTCGGAGAAATATGACCTCGCCGTTCCGTTCCAACCAATTCGCGAGCTTCTGAGCAAGCTGCTGAAGTTGGACCAAGGCCACGCTCGCGGCAGGCGAAGCGCCACCGTGTCACACCGTCCTGAACTTGCGTCGGAGCTCAAAGCGCACGAGGTGGCGCTTAACGAACTCCTGTCTCACGAGCCGTCGAGCAAGACGTTCCCTGACCTCAACCCCCAGAGAAGACGTGTCCTGATCGCTGACGCGATCAAAGCCGTGCTGGCGATCGTCAGTGCGCAGAAACCGGTGATCATCGCAATCGAAGACCTGCAACGTGCTGATACAGCAACGATCAGCCTGCTTGACCTGCTGACGCAATCGGCCGCCGATCTCCGGTTGCTGTTGATCGTAACCTTCCGGCCGGGCTTCGCGTATGACTGGGGCGCCCTTCATAAGGTTCGCCATTTACGGCTCGAACCTCTTGATGGCGCTGCGGCGCTGACATTGGTTCGGCACCTGCTGCAAGGCGCTGTCGGGTCTGCTCTTGAGAAGCAGGTGCTCGCAAGAACCGCTGGTAATCCGCTGTTTCTACACGAAGTCGTTCGAGGGTTGATTGACAGTGGCGCGGTTGGCGGACCGCCCGGCAACCGTGTGCTTCTCGATGAGAACTGGGACATAAGAACACCGCCGTCGATCGTTGGTACGATTGCTGACCGCCTCGATCGGCTACCGCCGCAAGCGAAGTCGCTGCTTGCGGCAGCCAGCGTGCTAGGCGACCAATTTGACAGCAATATTCTGCAGAAGGTCAGCGGGTTGACCGTTGCCGATCTGCAGAAGCATCTGAGCCTCCTTGAGGCAGCAGGATTCGTCATCGAGGCAGCTGGCTCACTCGACCCGCCGTCGTTCCGCTTCGCACATGGCCTCTTCCAGGAAACAAGCTACGGGAGTCTGTTGAAGCGGCATCGGCAGCGGCTGCATGAAGTGGCATTCCAGGCGTTGCGCGACTCGCCGCCGGCGCGTGGCGACTCACCGGTCGAGAAATTGGCGCACCATGCGTTCAACGGCGCACTCTGGTCCGAGGCGTTTCCGTACTGCTGGGAAGCCGGACGTCGGGCCGCATCTCGGCTGGCGCATCGCGAAGCCGCTACCCATCTGGAGAACGCCGCCGCCGCGCTGGCCAGATCTGGCCTCCAGGGCTCCCGTCTGGAAGACGCTATTCGCGTGCGCCTTGATCTTCGCCTAGCCTATCTGCCACTGCTCAGGCTGAAAAAGGTAAGCGCCTTACTTGCGGAAGTACATGTGCTGGCTAAGCAGCTTGGGCGGCCCGACTATATATTGCGCATCACCGGGCTGTTGGCTGGGCAGGCCTATCTGACCCGCGGCCCGGCGCCCTGCAGGACGCTGTGCCAGCAGGCCCTGCATCTGCAGGGCGAGGCGTCCGACCCGCAGGCCAAGGTGGCGCCGAGTATCTTCCTCGCACAGGCACAATACGGCCTCGGTCATTATCGTGAGACAATATCGACGCTGCAGTGCATCATGCCATTGCTGAATGAATCCCAGTCCGGCGCAGCGTTTGATTTACCTGGCCGCCCCATCATAATAACCTCGTACTGGATCGCGATCTCACACGCTGAGCTTGGACAATTTGCCAAGGCTCTGGCGATGGCCAATTCGATCATCACCATGTCTGACAGGACGCAGCCGTTTGATTATATTTATGTCCATACCGCAATGGGATTTGTGCTTTCGCTGCAGGGAAACTATCAGGCAGCCCTTGAGCATAGCCTGAAGGCTCTGCAGGTCGCAGATGAGGCGGATATATCGTTCATCATTCCGGTCCTGGCGTCCCAGGCCGGCTGGCTACTGGCGACGCAGGGACAAGTCAGGGCCGGTGTTGCCCTGGCGCGCCGGGCGGTGCGGGCCAGTGAGAAGATCGGCGTATATGCCGGCCGTTCGCGGTGGTGCGCGCGCCTGAGCGAGGCGCTGCTGCTGTCGGGGCACCCTCGTGAGGCGTTGCGCAAGGCGGAAACAGCCGTGCAGATCGCGGCGCAAGCCGGGGAGGCAGGTTACCTTTCCTCCGCGCTGCGGCTTCGAGCCCGGGCACGGTTGCCGTCCGGAGCTTTTGGAGCGTGCCTGAATGATGTCGAGGAGGCGCATTTAATCGCACGCAAGTTTGCCATTGGTCCGGCGATCGCAAAGAGCCAGTTTGACAGGGGGACGATCTTGGCGCGGATGGACCGCCTGCCAGAGGCACGCGAAGCCTACCGGAAGGCTGCCCGCAGATTCCGCCGCTATCAAATGACCTCCTGGCTCCGCCGGTGCGACGAGGCCGCTGCCACCTGCACGGGAGAGGCGCCTGCCTCACCCCACCCGTTGGTCCCACGCCCCTTGCTGGCAGATCCGCGCTACGGCAATCCGTAGACGCGAAAGTCGGTGTGGTACCAGGGTTCAGTCTCTACCGCTTCCGGGATCGCTCATGATACGCGGCCCGGGAAAGTCGGGCCGTGGTTCGGCAATGCGGGTTCGCCACTGTGTCCATACGCGGCGGCATAGCTGCCCGGTCAGTTGGTGGCGGCAGCCCTCGGCTGCCTGCGGGGGCGGACATTGCCACGGCGTGTCAGGTGACGCGATCGCCCAATGACTGGTTCATCGATTGGTCCCAATTGACTCGCCGCGTCGGCTTCGTCAGTTTCGCCAGCGTCTGGGAAAGTCCCGCCGGAAGCATCGGCGGGTAAACCAATGTACGGAGGAAACGAACGCCGATGCAGGGTAGCTGCTCGACACTTGGATTCGGCATGGCGTGCGGGACGCACGCGTGAGCATCCTGCTTCAGGCCAAGGGCCTCCACGCCGCCTATGGTGAAACCCGCGTCCTGCACGGCATCGACTTCACGGTCCACCAGGGCGGCGTCACCGCGCTGCTGGGCGCCAATGGCGCCGGCAAGACCACCACGCTGCGCGCCATCTGCGGCCTGTGCCGCGTCGAGGGCGATCTGCAACTCAACAGCGTGCAGATCACCGGCAAGGCCACCGAGGATATCGTCCGCATGGGCGTCGCCCACGTCCCCGACGGCCGCGGCACCTTCATGGAACTTTCCGTCGAGGAGAACATGCGGCTCGGCGCCTATACGCGCCCAGCCCGGCAGGCGACGGAGGACTTCGAGCGCATCTTCGGCTACTTCCCGCGCCTGAAGGAACGTTTCAAGCAGCAGGCGGGCACGCTGTCCGGCGGCGAGCAGCAGATGCTGGCGATCGCCCGCGCCCTGCTGATGCGGCCAAGGCTGCTGCTGCTGGATGAACCTTCCTTCGGTCTGGCACCGCTGATCGTGCAGGAAATCTTCCGCATCCTGCAGCGCATCCGCGACCAGGAAAAGGTCGGCATGCTGCTGGTGGAGCAGAACGCCTCCATCGCGCTGGAATTCGCCGAGGATGCGTACCTGCTGGAAACCGGCCACATCGTCATGTCCGGTAAGGCGGCAGACATCGCCAAAGACGAGGGCGTTCGCCGCTCGTATCTCGGTTACTAGGGAGGCGCGGACATGGAAGGCGTCATCCACCAGATCATGTCGGGCATCGCGACCGGCGGCATCTATGCCAGCGTCGCACTCGCCCTGGTCATGATCTACCAGGCCACCCACCACGTGAACTTCGCGCAGGGGGAGATGGCTACTTTCTCCACCTATATCGCGCTGACCTTTATCAATGCCGGATTTCCCTACTGGATCGCCTTCATCCTGGCGGTGGTGATTTCATTCGCTATCGGCGTCGCCATTGAGCGGGTGCTGATGCGGCCCATGGCAAACGCCCCGGTGCTGGCATCGGTCGGCGTGTTTGTCGGCCTGCTGCTGATCGTCAACAGCCTCAGCGGCTGGATATTCGACTTCACGATCAAGCAGTTTCCGACACCGTTCCCCGACAAGCCGATGCTCGGTGGCTTCTTGTCGGGCCACGAGCTTGGCTCTACCGCCGTCACGCTGATTGTGTTGATCAGTGTCTGGCTGTTCTTCCGCTACACACGGCTTGGACTGGCGATGCGCGCCGCGGCGTTCAACCCGACCTCGTCGAGGCTGGTAGGTGTGCGCGTGGGCTGGATGCTGGCGCTGGGCTGGGGTCTGGCCGCAGCAATTGGCGCCGTGGCCGGTTGCATGGTGGCACCGATCGTTTTCCTCGATCCGAACATGATGGCCGGTATCCTGCTCTACGCCTTCGCCGGCGCCCTGCTTGGCGGCATCGACAACCCGCTTGGCGCCGTGCTGGGTGGCTTCATGGTGGGCGTGCTGGAAAATCTGGGCGGGGCTTACCTGGTCGGCACCGAACTGAAGCTGACACTGGCGCTGGTCATCATCGTGGCCGTTCTGACCGTGAAGCCGTCCGGCCTGATGGGCCGCAAAGTCTACAGCCGGGTGTAGTGACATGAAGATTTCCTGGCTGGTCCCCATCCTGGTCGTCATTGCCGCGGTCTGGCCGACGGCGACCTTCAGCGACTACCATCTGTTCCAGATGACGATGGTGGTGGTGTATGGCATTGCCATCCTCGGCCTGGCCCTGCTGATCGGCTTCAACGGGCAGATCTCACTCGGTCATGGCGCGTTCTACGCCATCGGCGCCTATACGACCGCCATCCTGATGACGACCTGGAACATGCCCTACTGGTTGACGCTGCCGTTTTCGGCGGTGGTCTGTGCTGGTGTCGGCTTCCTGTTGGGCCTGCCGGCCCTGCGCCTGGGCGGACTGTATCTGGCGCTGACCACGTTTGCGCTTGCCGTCGCGGTGCCGCAGATCCTGAAATACAAGCTGGTCGAGCATTGGACCGGCGGCGTGCAGGGCCTGGTTATCGATAAGCCCGAGGCACCGTTCGGGCTGCCGCTGTCGCCCGACCAGTGGCTCTATTTGTTTACCGGTGCCGTTGCCGTCCTGCTTTACGTCGTCGCCTGGAACCTGACGCGCGGGCGGATCGGCCGGGCAATGATGGCGATCCGCGATCACCAGTTGGCTGCCGAAACGATGGGCATCAACCTGGCGATGCTGAAGACCCGCACCTTTGCCGTCAGCGCGATGTACACCGGCCTGGCCGGATCGCTGGGCGCTATCGCGGTGCAGTTCGTCGCCCCCGACAGTTTCGGCGTGTTCGTCTCGATCTTCCTGTTCGTCGGCCTCGTGGTCGGGGGCGCGTCGTCGATCGGCGGCACGCTGATTGGTGCGGCGTTCGTCGAGTTCATCCCGAATCTCGCCGACAAGGTATCGAAAGCGGCGCCGGGCGCCGTCTATGGTGTGTTGCTGATTGCTGTCATGTTCCTGGCACCCGCCGGTGCTGGTGGCACGATCGCCTACTGGTGGCGGCGCCTGACGCATCGCCGCGAGATGGAGGCGCTGGCCGCGCTGGAGGAGCCACACGGCCTGCCGCACGACCATCACACCCTGTTTGCGAAATCCCCGGCCGAGGCGGAGCTTGAGGAACGGCAGGGGGGGAATTAGCAGCAGA
>JAFEFW010000228.1 GCA_018240405.1 Pseudomonadota bacterium | reverse complement strand
CGGAACAGGGGCTGCGGATAGCCCGCGGCGGCTTCGATGCCGAGGGCGAAGGCGGCCTGGAGAAGTGTCATGGGCGCGTCTAGCGTCCGGCTTGCATAGTGCCCGCCGGTCGCCGGTCCGGCCCGTTCAACCGGACGCGGCGTTGCGCGAGCGTGCCGTGCGGCGGCTGACCAACAGCGGCCGGGGCCATCGTGGCTTCGCCGGTGCGATGACGCCGTTTGAAACCATCTTGGTGCAACGCCGCGCAAAGCTTGCGGGATGCGCTGTCCATCTGGCCGATCCAACTGCCGGGGAGCGGCATGGCTCCCGTCATGACACAGTCGCCGCAGGCCGGGTCCGGAGCCTCACCCAAACCGCGACTCCCCCCACCAGCAACGGCGCCAGCACCATCGCCAGGCTCGGCAGATGGAACGGGATGCCCCGCCACTCCGGCCAGATCAGCGCACCGGTGTTGAACCCCTGGCCGCTGAACCGGCACAGCACGAGGGCGGTGTTGTTCTCCAGCATGTCCCGCTCGATGCGGGTGACCAGCGCATCGGCCTCGCTGCGGTTCGGGCCCGGCATTTGTTGCAGGTGCAACAGCAGCGCCTGGGCGCCGGCGAGATAAGCGTGTGCGCACTCGTTGAACGGGCTGTCCTCATCGGACACGCTGCCGGGCATAAGACCCCAGAGGCAGGCAAAGCGTTGCAGGCTTACGTACCCTTGCAGGCGCCGCATCACCGGGTCGGTTGGCTGCCACCGATCTGCCAGCGCCCGAATTGCACCCAGGTTCGATGCGATCACGGCCATCTGGCCATGCGTCAGGCTGGGGATCGGGAGACCGTCGGCGGGCCGATCCGCACTGTCCGCGCCGACATGCGCCCAGGCGGTACTTTGCAGCATGATGGCCAGCAGCAGCGGCAGGAGCCGGCGCGCCGGGCGCGGGCCCCGACGACAGCGACGGCCGGTCGTCATACCGGCATGGCTTGCCAACGTGTGGGCCGCCGGGAGCATCGAGCTGCTCAGGCCGGCCCGGACAGGCGCCAACGAATTTACGCACCGTGAAAGCGATGCACCACGCGCGGTCTGGGGCGGTGTGCCGGTCGGCTCGCCGTGCCCCACCGGCATGGCGGGCGGTCCGGAGGTCAAGCGCCAGAACATGGGCCGGCCGCCTTCAGGCGGGGGAAGGCGACCTTGTATTAAAGGCGTGGATGGCGGGCCTTCGCCCGCCATGACGGTGGAGGGAGCGGTCGCGCCAGAAACAATGATGTCCCGGCTCATCCGTCGGTCGCCGGCGCGTTGGTGGCCACAAGGTTCCAGCGCCCGTTGCGCCCCGACAGCCGTGACCATGACAGCGGCGCAACATCGATCCGCCAGAACGAACGCGGCTCCGCCTCCAGCGCGGCGATAATGGCAGCGCGAATGACGGCCGGGTGCGTGACCGCAAGCGTGACGCCCGCGAAGTCCTGTTGGGCGCGGAGCCAGTCGCGAACGCGGACGGTCAGAGTAACGATCGACTCGCCGCCGTGCGGTGCACTGGCAGGATCCTGCATCCATGCCAGGAACGCCTGCGGATCGCCGGCCTGCACCCTCTGCATCGACAGACCGCGCCACCGCCCATAATCGCAGTCGTCCAGCGCTGGATCGATGGTCGCCACGACGCCCAGGGCGGCGGCCGTCTGTTGGGTGCGTCGTGAGGCGCTGACCAGGCAGCGGTCGAAATGCCGCAACCCTGCGCTGACGGCGCCCAGACGCGCCAGGCTGTCGGCATCGGCAGCCTCATCGTCCGGGAAGGCAGCGGCGCGGGTGCTGGCGGTCGGCGCATGGGACAGCAGCCATAGATGCGCGGTCATGGCCCGGTGTCCACGGAACGCGCGCTCCGGTCAGGCGAGTCGGACGGCTCTTGCGTAGCCGCTCGCCACCAGCGCGCGTTCGGCCCATGCGCCGAACCCAATCCCGAGGATTGCCCACATGATCGCGTTCGCACCGAGCGAGGCGATGCGGAACTGCCAGAGGACGGTGGCGGGAAAGCCTTCCGGGACCTCGTTGACGCCCGGCAGCACGATGCTCACGGCGGCAACGACCACGAGGTAACCGCCGGCCGCGGCCAGACCGGCATTCCACTCGCCAAACCGTGCCGCGAGCCGCTTGCGCAGCATCCAGGCACCCATCATCGCCGCGAGGGACAGGACCATCATCGCAAAGAACAGGCCGGTGCGAATACCGATCGTCTCGGCTTCCCCGACCGATGGCGGGCCGGCGGGATATTTCAGGCTTGGCACGAGACAGACGGCGATGAAGGCCGAAAGCGCCAGCAGCACGGCGGTTGCGCGCGCGCCGTACGGGCCGATCCGGCCATAGGCCAGCGAGAACGCCAGCGCGAACAATCCGCCGAAGGCAACGTTATACGCAACCACGCCGGTCAGCAGGCCAATCCCGGATTGCGTGGATCGGCTGACCGGTTCCGACTTGACCGCCTCCAGCGGGGCGGGCTGGCCCTTCCGCGTGGCCTCTTCCCGGGCGGTGGCGGCCTGCGCTTCCTCCTGCCGGGTCTCAAAGGCGATCGCCTGCTCGACCGCAGGCTCACCGGCCAGCTTCAGGAAGGCGAACGACAGGATCGCCGCCAGGACGCCCACCAGCATCCCGCGAACCAGCAGGGTTCTGACCATGATCGACTCCTTCCGCGGACGCACGGGTGGCTTGGGCCCTGCGCGCGGCACCCGGACCCATCACCCCGGCTCACGCCAGGCGGATGCCCGCCGGGTCCTCAGTGGCAGGGAAAGCCCAGCAGGTGGCGGCCGTCATGCAGGAATTCGTGCACGTAGGTGCCGTTGATGAGGGAGGCCGCGCCTTCCTCGGCACCGATGAAATACAACGCCATCAGCAGCAGCAGGCCGGCAAACACGACCCAGGGCATCGCTTCCCGGACCGGAATGGCAACAGGTTCGGCGGCGGCTTGTGCGTAGGCAGCGGTAACCATCAAACTATGCTCCATGGGGATGACGCGTCCCCGGTCGGGATGTTGCTTTCGGCGGGTCTGGCTTCCAGCCCGGCCTGGGCTGGTTACAGTGGCGCGACCGCGCCGGCGTTTCACCGGCTTCCTGCCACCTGGCAGCAACGGCGCAACTCTAGGATTCCTCGGTCCAATGTCAATCGCCAACAGTCAAGCGCGGTGGACAGACAGACTCGCCCGGGTGATTGTTCGCACGGAGAGTGCGCGTGCAGCCGCGGTACGATGGGTGAAGAGGCGGGCACTCCTGCATCGGCGAGCGCTCCGATCTTCGCTGCATGATTACGCCCTGCGGTCACCACGCCGGCCGCACGCTACCTCAGGGCGTCAGCCAGCGCCGCGATCAGCCGAAGCCGCCATTCAGGCGGCGCGGCCCGCAGCCGTATCCAGCCTGGCAGGCCGAACGAGGCCGCATCCCGGACGCGCAGCCCAGCCAGACGCAACCGTGCGGCCGTCGCGGCCGCATCGCCGACTTCGGCGAGCAGGAACGATACCGGGCTCTCCTGCACCGCGAGGCCAAGGTCACGCAGCGCCTGGGCCAGATCGCGCCGCCAGGTGGCGATCACCGGGCGGGTCGATGCGAGCCAGGTTTCCGCCTCGCTGGTAGCGACGGCCTGCAGAAAGGCGACCTCCGCCGCTCCCAAGACCCAGGCCGGCGCGAGCCATTCCAGGTCGGGCCAGGGTTGCGTCAGGACGGCATAACCTGCCCGCAAGCCGGTCAGGCCGAACGACTTGTTCGGCGCATAGAGCCGGATCGCACCCGCGGCGTCCGGCTCGATGCCTTCGGGACCCATCGGCGCATACGCCAGGTCGATGACAAGGCGGCCGCGCCGGGAGGCGGCGTTGAGGAAGTCCGCCGCCCAGCACGCGCCAGTGGGATTGTTGGGCCAGCACACGAACCCGAGTGCGGCCTCAGGCTGGCGTGCGAGAAACTCGGACTGTGTCTGCGCTGTGATCACCGGATAGCCCTCGGCCTGAGCGCAACGCGCGTATTCGCCGAAGGTCGGGCCGAGCAGAAGGACGGGACCGCGGGAAGCCCTGACCAGGCGAAGGATCAATTCGCTGGCCCCGGCGCCCACGACGATGCGGTCGGCGGCAACGTGGTGGCGCGCCCCAAGCCCGGCGCGCAGCCGGGTAAAGGCCGGGTCCGGGTAGCGTGTCAGGTCGGCTGAGCGGACAGCGTTGAGAACGGCAGGGCAGGGTCCCAGCGGGTTGGCATTGGTGGAGAAATCCCATGCCGGTTCCGGCCCACCATCCGGGCCGCCATGCGTTGCGCGCAGCCAGGGCGGTGCCGCGGTGTCAGGCACGGTGGCGCTGTGGCACAGGCCGGACGGCGGCCGGCTTCCGGTCGACGTGGTGCCCTTGTTGCGGCGCGGGCCGCATATCCGTCTCCTTCAAAGCCACGGCCCATGCTGTCCGATAGAGCGCTGACGCGCCATTAAGGACCCGCCGCGCCTCCCGCCATGTGCCGCGGCGAAAACGACAAGGTCCAATCGTCAACGCCCATGAGGAACAGCCGGTAACGCCGTGCCACCGTACGTCGGCGCCATGCACGCTGCAATGCGTTTGCCCACATGGACGCGTTGCGGAACCACGGGCAGGGTCCGGTCCGTGATGAATAGGGATGCCGAGGTTCTGGTCATCGGCGGCGGCATCGCCGGCCTCAGTGCCGCGATCGCGGCGCGAGAGGCCGGGGCGCGCGTCCATCTGATCGAGTGCGCTCCGCGGCACCACCGGGGCGGCAATGCCCGCCATGCCCGCAACCTCCGCATCGCCCATGACGCGCCGACGCCGTTCACGCCGGACAGCTATACGCAGGCGGACTTCGTCGCCGAACTCGAACGGGCCGCCGCCGGACACGCGGACCCGGCCCTGGTGCGCAGCTTCGTCGCCCAGACCGAGAAGCTGGTGCCCTGGCTTGCTGCCCAGGGTGTGCTGTTCCAGCGCGCCGGTGATGGGCGGTTGCCCTATTCCCATCGCACCGCCTTCCTGTTCGGCGGCGGCATGACGCTGGTCAACACGCTGTATGCGCGGGCAGAGCGGCTGGGCGTGCGTGTCGAGTATGGCGTCACGGCCGAGGCGCCGGCGATTGAGGCCGGACGGGCCGTGCATGTCGATCTGCGGACGCCGCTTGGGCCGGTTCGCGCGATGCCGCCTGCCACCATAATCTGTGGCGGTGGGGCGCAGGGTGACCCAATGTCGCTGCGGCCGCACTGGGGCGCGGCGGCCGACGGGTTCGTGCTGCGCGGGGTGCCCTATGCCGATGGGCGGCTGTTGCGCGGACTGCTCGCCCAGGGCGTCGCCCAGGCCGGCGTGGCCGGGGCCTGCCATCTTGTCGCGGTGGACGCGCGGTCGCCGCGGGCGGATGGTGGCATCGTCACGCGCGTGCTTGGAATTCCGCACGGCATCGTGGTGAACCGCGACGCCCAGCGCTTCCACGATGAGGGCGCCGATACCGCGCAGACGCGCTACGCCGTGTGGGGCCGCATGATCGCGCAACAGCCTGGCCAGATCGCGTGGCTGGTGCTGGACGCGGCCGCGGAACAACGGATTCCGCCGCTGGTGTTCCCGCCCCTGCGCGCGCCCACGCCAGCGGCCCTGGCTGCGTGCCTGGGCCTCGACCCCGTCGCATTCGCCCGGTGTGTTGCCGTCTACAACGACGCCGTCGACCCGTCCGGCCGCACCAGCGGGCTGATGCCGGAAAAGACCCGTTATGCACGGCGGCTGGACACGCCGCCCTTTGCCGCCGTGCCGGTACGTCCCGGTATCACCTTCACCTGTGAAGGCGTGCGGGTCGACGCCCAGGCCCGGGTGCTGCGGCAGGATGGTGCGCCATTGGCGAATTTGTTCGCGGCCGGTACGATGATGGCGCCGAACATCCTGGGAACCGGCTACCTCGCCGGCGCCGCGATGTCAGTAGCCGCGGTCTTCGGTCGCATTGCCGGCGCCGCCGCGGCGCGTATGGTTGCGGCTTCACGCCTAGCCTGATTGCCGCGCATCGGACGCTTGTGCACCGACCGGCAGCCGGGTGCATGGGCGCTTCACGCCACGGCCGTTTCGGTACTGTCATGGATCGGCGCTG
>JAFEFW010000227.1 GCA_018240405.1 Pseudomonadota bacterium | reverse complement strand
GGGAAGATTGTTGAAGTCTGGGCGACCTGGGATCGCCTGGCACTACTGGAGCAGTTAGGGGCTGCCTGAGCCTGAGCTACAGCCCCTAGTAGTTACAACCGGATCAGCGGCGTGGTTCGCCGCCAACCCATCAGTGGACGGGTCCCTGACCCGCTGAACCGAGGCTGCTATTGCGCAGGCCGCGCCACGGCGGCCTCGAGTGCCACACGAACGTCGTCAATGACGCTGGTCCAGTCATTGCGCTCATGCTGGCGAAAGATGCGCATCGTCGGGTACCACGGCGTGTCTTCGCGGCCAACCATCCAGCGCCAGCAGGAGTCGAACCGGTTCAGCATCCACACCGGCTTGCCCAGTGCGCCCGCGAGATGTGCCACTGCGGTATCGACCGCAATCACCAGATCCAGCCCGGCGATCAGGTCGGCAGTATCGGCCCAGTCGGCGATGCGCGCGGAGACATCGTGCAGCACCGCGCCCTCGGGCAGCGTCCGCATCTGGCGTGCAGGCGGGCCAAGCTGCAGCGAGACGAAGCTGACGCCCGGCACCTCGAACAGCGGCGCCATGTCTTGCAGTCGCATCGACCGGCGCTTGTCCAACGCTACCGCGTGCGGCTGATCAGTGCGGGACTTACCAGCCCAGACCAGCCCGACCTTCAGCCCCGGCAAGCCTTCCAGCACACTCCGCCAAGCATGCGGATCCCCTTTCAGGTACGGCATTTCGGCTGGGATCGTGTCGAGACCGGTCCCAAAGGCGTGCGGCAGGCTCAGCAACGGGCAGTGAAAGTCGAACGCCGGCAGCGTGTCATCGTCCTCGGCCAGCAGCACATCGACGCCTGGCAGCGCCATCATCAGGCGGCGCAGCGGACGCGGCACCACCAGCACAACCCGTGCACCGGCCTCGGCCACTTTCGGCACATAGCGGCAGAACTGCAGCGTGTCGCCAAACCCTTGTTCGGCATAGAGCAGCACCGTCTCGCCGTTCAGCTTTTGCCCAGTCCAGCGTGGCTGTTCCAGCCTGGGCACCGGGCGGTTCTTGCCTTCGACCTCCCAGCGGGTTTCGTAATAGCCCCAGCCCTCCTGCAGCCGACCCATGGACAGAAGCGCGAGCGCGAGATTGGCCTTCGCTTCCGGATAGTTCGGGCTGTCGGCGATCGCCTCGCGGCACAGCGTCTCGGCTTCCTCCGGCCGCACCTGCTCCATCATGCACAGGGCCAGGTTGCTGCGGGCGTGTGAAGCGTTGACGCCCAGTTCCATCGCGCGGCGGAACAGGCCTTCGGCCTCGTCAGGATGATCGAAGACTTGGCGGACGGAGCCCAGGTTGAGCGTTGCATGCGGGTGCGCCGGATTGAGCCGGAGCGCTGTGCGGAAACAATTCTCTGCCTCCGCGAGGCGGCCACGCTTGTAGTGCACCATGCCCAGATGATTATGCGCGTCCGGCAGGTCGGGATCGAGGCGCAGCGCCTCGCGTTCGAATTCTTCGGCGGCATCGAGGTTGCCGAGTTCCATATGGGCAAGGCCGAGATTCATCCAGGCCGTGACGAATTCCGGCTCCAGATGCAGGGCTCTGCGGTAAAAGGACTCGGCTTCGGCGGCACGGCCCTGGCGGTGCAGTTCGAACCCGAATGTATGAATGGCGATGGCTTCTTCGGCGATGAGCGGTTCGGCGGTCATTGCAACCTCAAATTGGCGACTAGGCGGCTCAGGTCAAAAAGGCCCGGCGAAGCGGGTGGAATACGGAGGGTCGGCTCAGATACAAAACAAGAACGGTGCCGATATAGGAAAATCAGCCACGCGTGTCAACGGAAAATTTTCAATCTTAGGTTGCATGCCTACGGCGGGCACTGCAGTCGCCACCGAACCGCGACCGGGTGCCGGCAAGCGGAAATTCAGATGGGCCTGCTGCCAGTTCTCGGGCGACACGCGTCGATCAGGCAAGGTGCTGCGGGAGGCCGACGACGGCCAGAAGCCGGATGCCCTGGTGCCTGCGGATGCCTCACGCGTGCTGCACGGGCTGTTTGCGACCGGAACAAGAAGCGGTTCGGTAGTGACGCTCAACGGCATCAGCATGGCGTGCGCGCGCATGACGCGCTGGTGCGCTGATCAACTCGCCGCCGGGATTTTTCCCAGCCGGGCCACGGTGGCAGCCTATGCGGTGGCAGGCGAAGCGGCCTTGCCGGGCGCGCCGCCACTAGCGGCCGCGCGCTCCGACGCCGGCCGCGTCGTGTTCGGAGATCCGGTGCCGCCGCACCGGACGCGCTACGATCCAGCGTAACGACGGCGGACGCCGCGCCCGGCTGCATGCCGGCCGCTTGTATGGACCGTGCGCGCTACAGCCGCGCCAGCACCTCATCGCGGAACTTCTTCATGTCCTCGGACGACTTCACCGCATCCCGACCCTCAAAGTCGAAATCGATCGCGGTGACGCCGATCGCCTTCAGCGCGGCGAGGTCCTCGATCGTGTTGGCCACCGTGCCGGTGAACAGCTTGCGGTTGCCGTCGGTTGCCGGCGGCGCGGCATAGGCGTGGCGCTTGACGCGGTAGACGACGCCAACAGCATTGGGGTCCCGCCCGGCCTCGGCCGTCAGCTTGCGCAGGCGGGCGATGCCAGCTTCCAGCCGCGGCAGCGTATCCAGCAGGTGGGCATTGTTGCTGCCGATCGGATACCAGGCATCGCCAATCCGCGCGGCGCGGCGCATGGACGGGCCACTCTCGCCGCCGACCCAGATCGGCGGGTGCGGCTTCTGCACCGGCTTCGGATCGGTCAGCAACCCCTCGATGTTCACGTATTTGCCGTGGAACACCGGCTTGTCCTGGGTCCAGATCACCTTCATCGCGTCCATGTACTCGTCGGTCACCGCACCTCGCTCCGCGAACGGTGTGGTGGCGACGGCGTCAATCTCGACCTTCAGCCAGCCGGCGCCAATACCAACCACCAGCCGGCCTTCCGACAGCACGTCGATCGTCGACAGCATTTTTGCCGTCACTACCGCCGGCCGGTGCGGCACGACCATCACCGCCAGGACGAGACGGATTTTGCTGGTCTTGGCGGCGACCCAGGCCGTCGCCGTCAGTTGCTCCATGCGGTGGCCGGGATCGGGGGAGTAGAACTCGCCGGTGGTCGAATACGGGTATCCCGGTGTGCTGGTGTCCGGCAGCGCGACGTGGTCGGTCATCGTCAGGTAGTCGAAGCCCAACGCCTCACCGAGCTGGGCGGTGCGAGCGATGGTCTCGGGCGTCGCCATGGGGCCACTGACGGGCAGGTTGAAGCCGATCTGCATGCTGTTTCGCTCCCTCGTTCTGCGCTGGTTTTGAGCGATCTGGCCGCGCTCGTCCATCCGCCGCTAGGATGGTGGCAAAACGACCCGGAGTCTTCCGATGACAAAGGCATTGGTGCTGCGCACAGCCGTCGCCCCCTATCCCCATGTGCAGGCCGCGCGCAGCGGGGCGATTGCGTCGCCGCTGCTGCGACTTGAGGTCGAAGATGTGCCGAACATCACGCGCGCGTTCCGGCGTATGGTGCGGACACTGGACTTCGATCTGTGCGAGATCGCTTTGACCACGCTGGCGCAGGCGATCGCTTACGGCAAGCCGGTCATCGGCCTGCCGGTCGTGGTGATGCGCGGGTTCCACCATGGCGCGCTGGTCTGTCCAACAGGTTCGGCGCTGCGCGGCCCGGCGGATCTGCGGGGCAAGCGGATCGGCGTGCGGGCCTATTCCCAGACCACCGGCGTGTGGCTGCGCGGTATCCTGCGGGATGATTATGGCGTTGATCACCGCGACATCACCTGGGTGACCGAGGAAGACGCCCACGTCGCGGAATACAGCGACCCGCCGAACGTGCAGCGCATCGGCGCCGGGCAGAACCTGACGGCGATGCTGCTCGGCGGAGAGATCGACGCCGGGATTGCGCTGGCCGGGCTGGATGCCACGCAGGTGCGGCCAGTGATCGCCGATCCAGAGACGGCAGCGGCGGAATGGTATCGCCGCACCGGCGCCTACCCGGTCAACCACGTGCTGTGCCTGAAGACGAGCCTGGTGCAGCAGCATGGCTGGTTGCCCGAGGAACTGTTCCGCTTGTTCATCGCGTCTCGGGTGTCAGCAGCGGAGAAGAGTGCAGAAGCGCGATGGGCGAGCATTGTCGGCAGTGATCCCCTGCCCTATGGGCTCGGCGCCAACCATGCGGCGATCGCGCTGTGTCTGGCGTATGCGGCCGAACAGGGATTGGTGCCGCGTGTTTATGCGCCGGAGGAGGTGTTCGTCGTTTAGCGGCTGCTGCCGACGACAAGATCGAAGCACGGGCGCGGCATCATTCGGGCGCGTTCTATTACCGACGGTAACCCGGCCCTATCCCGCCTTCTTCGCCGCCACATCCATCAGGGCCGCGATGCGCCGCAGACCAAACAAATATCCCTGCGTCCCACACCCGGCGATCACCCCGTCCGCCCGCAACGACACATAGGAGTGGTGGCGGAACGACTCACGCTTGTGGACGTTGGAGATGTGCACCTCGATGACTGGTGCATCGAAGGTGTTCAGTGCGTCGAGGATACCGACCGAGGTGTGCGTATAGGCGGCCGGGTTCATCACGATGCCGCCGGCGATCTCGCGCGCTTCATGGATCCAGTCGATCAACTGGTGTTCGGCATTGCTCTGGTGGAAGCGAATTTCCAGCCCTAGCTCGGCTGCCAGCGCACGACAGTCCCGCTCGACATCAGCCAGCGTCTCATGGCCATAGATGTGCGGCTGGCGCTTACCCAGCAGGTTCAGGTTTGGGCCGTTCAGAACAAAGACGAGGCGGCTGGTCATGGCGGGCGGTTCCTTCCGTTCGCCGCCGGCATAGACCGGTCACCGCCGGCGGGAAAGATGTGGCCTGGCCAGCCATACCGCCGGCTGAATCAAGCCGCCGCGCCCGCGTCCGCCGCCGCATCCCTTGCGCCCGGAGTTCGAGCGAGAGAACCCCCGGCGCCAGTGGCCCCGCTTAGTCGGCCACCAAATTTGGCGTCGGCTGAAGCGGCAACCCCTTGTGTCCGGTCAGGCGCTCGCCTTCCTGATACATCTCGTAGGCGCGCCGCTTCAGCGCCGGTATCACCGCGGCAACCTTGTCCTCGTCCAGATCCGCCGCCACGCCCGGGTAGCCGGCGCGTTCAATCATGGCCTTCAGGCGGCGGTTTTCCAGCTGCTCGAACACCCAGTCGAGCGGCTCCTCAACGATGGTGCGATCCCAGTATATGCGGTGGTTCTTGTTGCGCGGCCCGTAATGGTAATGCGCGCCGTCCCAGAAACAGTCGAACGCCAGCAGCTCGGTCTCTTCGACATAGGTCTTGCGCGTGGCGCCGCCGATATCGCCCAGCACATGGATCGCCAGCCCGCCATCGCCCATAGGCAGGCGGCGCATCTCCAGGCCGAAGCGGATGGCCCCGCACTCGAAGATGTCTGTGCCGCGGTTGTGCTTCACCGTGTTGCGGCGGGAGCCCGCCAGTTCCCACGCGCAGGCCTCGACATCCGGCAGGATACGGCGCACCGCCGCAAGGTTGATGTCCGCGGCGATCTGCGCATACCCGGCCCGCTCCAGCATCTGCGGCAGCTTGGTGTTCAGCATCCGGATGGTCCAGCCGATCGGATTGCCGTCGGTCGTCGGGTCCATGCGGCACAGGATGCCGCCGGAGGACACCCGGTCCGCCTGGCCGAGCATGGCGGGTGCGGCGATGCGCAGGTCGGGGTTCTCGGGGCCGTAGATGTAGCTGCGCTCGATATCAAAGCAGTTGAAGCGCAGCAGCGCCGTCTCCCGGCCTGCGACATCCGCCGCCACGTCGATCGAGACGCCCTGGTCGGCGTGGTCCTGCACGTTGCCGTCCCAGAGTTCATGCCGGACCAGGAAGGCCAGCCCGCCTGCCGCAAAACGCTTGTCCGCTTCTTTAGCCATGCCTGAACGCTCCCGCTATTGCGTTATTGATGGAGGATGTCTCCCGCGCGCACCTGGCCACGCTCGGGGCCGACTGCGGTAATCACAGACCGTCGCGCTGTCCCCGGCTTTGATCCGGATCAATGACTCAAGCCAAACCGCCGGCCGGCGTGGCCGGTC
>JAFEFW010000226.1 GCA_018240405.1 Pseudomonadota bacterium | reverse complement strand
TGCCTGGTCGGCGCTCTGCGCCCCGGATGATCCCGGCGTGCTGCCGCGGCTGCGTGGCGACACCGCCGCCCGCCTTGCGCCTGACGGTGCCTCATGGCCGCTGGTGTTCCTGCATCTGCTTGCCGAGTCAGCCCGCGCCGGCAGCCGCATCGTGTCCGAACTGCGTGTCGCTGAAGTTGCCGGACTGGCATTCGCCGCCAACGAGGACAAACGCTCCCGGCTGCCGGCCACAGTCGACCTGTTGGTCCGTCAGCCGGCGCTCACTGCCCCTGCCCTCGCCCGGCGGTTGGACATCACCCCGCAGGCGGCACTGCGGCTGTTTGCGCGTCTTGAGCAGGCCGGGCTGGTGCGGGAGGTGACGGGGCGAGAGAGTTTCCGAGCGTTTGCTCTGGCGGTCCGCTCGGGTGTTCAGCCGGCACCGTGCTGACGCCAGTCCCGTCTACTCGAGCCGCCGCCTCTGGTCGCTTGGTTAAGCCGTGCTGGCAGGCATGATCGGCACCAAGTGCATCAACACGCAGCTGCTGTGCCACTTCGCCTGCGGCAGGCATGCATACCAGATGCTACTCGTATGCCTACAATAAGGCATGGCCACATGTGGCTATGTGGGCATGGCCACATGCTATTGCGCGTCATCCTGATGGCTGATCAGTAAAGAAACTATGGACAGCCAGAGAGTTGTCCTCTGGCTGATGATCAACCGGCCATTGCGCTAGCAGATGCCGCTGGTAATGCCGGTTATCTCCGTGACTGTATTGAGGGTTGGCACCCTCTTGCCGCAACGGCCACCTGGCTGCGCTAAGTGTCGTACGTGAAGGCGAAATGAGTCAACTATGTGTACATGCCGGCATAGCCTCATAGCAGCATGGAGGCATATCGTCGTGTATTTCTGTGGTTGTGTGGCAATTAGGACACCAGGGCATGTGGACCGATGGATATAAGTACATACCCACATGCGGGGCTGTTGCCATGAAGATTGTCGCACTAATTAGTCAGAAAGGCGGAGCTGGCAAAACAACGCTAGCTGTCCACCTCGCATCCCGTGCTGCTGCCGACGGGAGGACGACCGCCATTATCGACCTGGATCCGCAGGCAACCGCCGCCAGTTGGGGAGATCGGCGAGTTGCTAACGCTCCGGAAGTGGTTAGCGGTCAGGCCGTCAGGCTCCCTGCGCTTATCAAGGCGGCGGAAGAGAATGGTGCTGAGTTCCTGGTGCTCGACACCGCCCCGAACGCAGACCAGACGGCATCACTAGCAGCGCGAGTCTCCGACCTAGTGCTAATTCCATGCCGTCCCGCAGCATTCGACCTCGAGGCGATTGAGACAACGCTACTGCTGGCCAAAGCGGCTGCCAAACCGGCTTATGTAGTGCTGAACGCTGTGCCGCCCCGCAGTTCGATCGGTAAGGAGGCTGCGGAGGGCCTGTCCGGGCGCGGCGCTCAGGTAGCCCCGTACTCGCTGACGCAACGTGCGGCCTTTGCACATGGTGTCATTGACGGTCGCACCGCTCAGGAATTCGAACCCAATGGCAAAGCCGCACAGGAAATAGACCAGATTTACAAGTGGCTATGTGGTCTTGTAGATATGCCCACACGCAGACATGCCAGAAAGGCTGCATAGCCACATGCCTAAACGCCCAAGCTTGTTCGCCGTTAAGCCTGAACAAGAAGACCCTGCTGTTGTCGTCGCTACACCTCCTTTTACGCCAAAGCTGACGACAACCCGACCGCCCAGCAGGGCAGGGAAGCGGGTGCTGTCTATCTATCTTGATCCGATTGCTTGGAAGCAGATCCGCCAGTTGGCGCTGGACTCGGACACATCCACGCAGGCGCTGGGAGAGGAGGCTATCAATCTCCTATTCGAGAAGCACGGTCTCAATCGAAGTGCTTAACCCACTGAGCTAGCGCTCGCCTGCCTGGGTGTGGATGAAATCAGGTGAGCGCTGAAGTCGCCGCGTTAAATAATGGCGGCTCCGAATGTGAGCTTCATATAGGGTCAGGAGGGTGTGTAATCTTGCGACCGAGGCAGGGGGGCATAAGCAGGAAAGGCGCAGACCTCGGTGGGGGTGTGTAGTCTTGCGACCGCTATCGGATTGCGACGAGCTTACGAGCGACTGGGGGCGGGGACTGCTGCAGCAGCAGTCCCTCAGCATCCTCTTCAACCCTGGCCGCCGGATAGACTGCCATCGCCAGCCGGATACTGACCAGGAATCGCGGTTTGAAGTGCTTGAGTTGGCTGAATCCGCCGCCGAACTGGGCCATGAGCGATGGCCACGGCACTAGCACCGGACGGCGTAAACTATGCAGCCGATAGGCCAGCCAGGCATAGGCATCTAACGCCATAGAGTTGTTCGAGAGCTGCTTTATGGCGGCCTCTTCCAGCGGCACCGGATGCCGCTTGAGCTGAGCAAAGAAGCCCTCCGACAGCTTGGCGGTGTTCAGGAACATCGATGCCTGCCCCTCGTCCGGCATCTCCAAAAACAACGCCTCATCGACAATGTTCTGGTTCACCAGCCCAAGGGCACTTCCTTTCTGAACCTGGAAAGTGAGGCGACAGCGGCTGATGCGCTCGGCTTGATCCCGCACAGCGGAGGCGCTAGGTCCGGAAACTGTAATCCCTAGCTTTGCCAGCCATGCACGCAGGCTACCGCCAAGCTCGATTTCGCGGCTTTGAGTCCGGATCGCCTCGGTCTGCAAGAAGATCAGGATAAGCTTGGCACGTGATCCATAGGGGATGCCGACTGGCATTGGCTTGCCTGCTGGGCCAAGCCGCATGCCAGGCTCGACTATAAGCGATGTGTGATCACTCTGGATCTGCCAGCCCTCTGTATCGGGCAATCGCTTGTGGGGTAGGGCAGCTTGGCACCAGCCGCTGTAAAGGTAGCCGATGCCAGTGTCTTCATCGCCCAGATAGCCTGCTGCTGCCTCGACGACGGGACGCTCGTGGGCGCCTAGGTCGAGAGCACCTTGCCGTCCCTTCTCAACCAACAACTGATGAACTGCACCCATGCCGCTGTTATGGATCACTTTTCGCCATCTGTCGCCGTGTATTCTTGCGACCAAAGCTAATAGGAAAGCTATTAGATTCTTCTATTAGTGATGGGTCGCAAGAATACACGGGATAACTCTGGCAAGCCATTGATATGCCGTGGACCAAAAATCGGACGGTCGCAAGAATACACGCCCTGGTCGCAAGACTACATATTGGTCCGGTGGACAGGACATGGGACGGCTGGATCTATCCACAGATAGATGGGCTGCGACTAGCCGCCGAGTCGCAGCCGAGCGCAAC
The DNA here is from genome assembly GCA_018240405.1 of Pseudomonadota bacterium. Lineage (GTDB taxonomy): Bacteria > Pseudomonadota > Alphaproteobacteria > Acetobacterales > Acetobacteraceae > Rhodopila. Next base: position 2,844 of record JAFEFW010000226.1, on the reverse strand, counting down.
GTAATGGCGTCTAGTGTCCTGAGTCTGAAATCCGTCATATCAGGGATTCGCAGGCTGCATTTCGTACGATTCGGCTGGTCTTGGGAAGCTGTCAGCTTCTTTCTCGGAGACAGCCATGGCTGGGCGGCGATTGGAAGCGCTGACACTGACGGATGCTGAACGCTCTGAACTGACAGCGTTGGCGTCTCGACCGAGGACAGCGCAAGCCCTGGCGCAGCGCGCACGGATTATCCTGGCCTGCGCCGAAGGACGCGAGAACAAGGTCGTCAGTAGCGAACTTGGCGTGCATGCCATGACGGTGGGCAAGTGGCGGCGCCGGTTTCTGGCGGAGCGGGTTGACGGCCTGCGTGACGAACCGCGCCCAGGCGCGCCGCGGACGGTGGAGGATGCGCGGATCGAGGCCGTCATCACCCGCACGCTGGAGAGCCAACCGGACGATGCGACGCACTGGAGTTCGCGCGGCATGGCCCGTGACAGCGGCCTCTCTGTCAGCACGGTGCAGCGGATCTGGCGGGCGTTTGGGCTGAAGCCGCACCGGCAGGAGACCTTCAAGCTGTCGACCGACCCGGACTTCGTCGCCAAGGTGCGCGATGTGGTTGGGCTGTATCTGTCGCCGCCTGAGCACGCGGTGGTATTGTCCGTCGACGAAAAGTCGCAGATCCAGGCGCTCGATCGCAGCCAGACGGTGTTCCCGATGCGGCCGGGCCAGGCGGAGCGGCGCAGCCACGACTATGTGCGGCACGGCACGACGTCGCTGTTTGCCGCACTCGATGTCGCCACCGGACAGGTGATCGGCAAGTGCTACCCACGCCATCGAGCAGAGGAGTTCCGCCGGTTCCTCGACGAGATTGAAGCAGCCGTTCCTGGCGGTCAGGAGGTGCATCTGATCTGGGATAACTATGCTACCCACAAGACGGCGACGATCCGCAACTGGTTGGCCAAACGTCCGCGCTGGCATGTGCATCTGACGCCGACCAGCAGCTCGTGGTTGAACCAGGTCGAACGCTTCTTCGCCTTGCTGACAGAGCGGCAGATCCGTCGAGGCGTTCATCGCAGCGCGGACGAACTCGAAGCCGCCATCAACGCCTTTCTCGACCAGCACAACGCCAACCCAAGGCCGTTCAAGTGGGTCAAGTCGGCCGATGATATCCTCGCCGCCATCGAGCGCTTCTGCACTTACAACACTTCACCGACATGATATGCCGGACTTCTGGTTCAGGATACTAGGACGATAGAATGATCGCGGGCTGGGCAGATCAGAGGGCCCTGCGATGTACTGATCCGCTTGGCAATCACAGGCGCCAGGGGGAGATATTGTATGGGTTCCTTCGTCCTTGCGTGGCGTTCGCCTACAGCAAGGCTGGTTCATCCGCCGCTGCGTTGTGTGGCTCAAGCAGCTCCGGCCCGTCATGCTTCACGCTGTTAACCGTCTGGCTCACTGGCCATACGCGAAGGCGGTCGAAGGGCAGGGAGTGCATCAACGCCAGCGCATCACCCTCGGCCTCACCAAGCCACACCGGCCAGTCCGCCTCCTCGATGATTACCGGCATCCTGTCCTGGATCAGCGCCAGCTCTGGATTGGCCTCGGTCGTCATGGTGGCGAATGTGTGGAGTGTCTCGCCATCCGGTGAGCGCCATTCCTCCCACACACCACCAAAGGCAAGTGGCTCACCGCCTTTCTGGGCAATAGCAAACGGGGTTTTCCCTGTGGGGTCGTGCCGCCACTCGTAATAGGCGGCAACTGGCACCAGGCAGCGACGGCGCGCAAAACCGTCCCTAAACATTGGTGTGCGAGCGACGGTCTCGCATCGCGCATTGATAGGCTTTCGCGCCTTCGCCAGATCCTTTGTGAAGAACGGCACCAAGCCCCACTTCGCCACCTCAATCCGCCGCTCGCCCGTCTCGTGATCGCGCACGACAATCGGCGCGCTCTTCGTCGGCGCCATGTTCCAGGTGATCTCGTAATTTGGCCACGGCCCATTCGTGCCAAAGACCCGAGCGATCACGTCGGGCGGTAGGATGCTCGCATATCGTCCGCACATGCGGGAAATGTGGGAAGGATAAAGTGGAGTTGTAGCGGAACCATCAACATGACTGAATTTAGCTCTGCCCGCCCCTGTAGAAGAGCAAATCCTTGACGCATTCCCAGCCAGACAGGTTCACCGTCCCAACCGGGGAAGGCCGCACAGTGTCGGGGCTTCTACAGGTTCCTGATGATGCCGTCGCTTGTTTCGTCCTGGCACATGGCGCAGGCGCAGGAATGACGCACCCGTTTATGGCAGCAGTTTCAACAGGGCTCGCTGCGAGGCGCATCGCCAGCTTCCGTTACCAATTCCCCTATATGGAGGCGGGGTTACGACGGCCCGATTCTCCTTCTGCAGCGATGGCTGCCGTCCGAGCCGCCGTCGCCAGAGCGCGCTATCATTTGCCGGACCATCCGCTGGTTGCAGGCGGCAAGTCATTTGGCGGCCGCATGACGTCACAGGCACAGGCGGAAGAACCGCTTCCGGGGGTAAAGGGACTCGCCTTTCTGGGGTTTCCCCTACATGCGGCCAAAAAACCTTCAATCGCGCGCGCTGAGCATTTGTCCAGGGTGACGGTGCCCATGCTGTTTCTCCAAGGCGACCGCGATCAACTGGCTGAGCGGCAGCTCCTCGAACCGCTCATTAAGACGCTGGGCAGTCGGGCAACATTGAAGCTCGTTCCTGATGCCGATCATTCATTCCACGTTCCGGTGCGCAGCGGCCGTACGGATCAGCAGGTTCTGGACGACGTTTTGGACGGCTTAACGAACTGGGCTGCAAAGTTATAGGGCCGCGAAAGCAGGCTCCGAGGAAGCCTCTC
>JAFEFW010000225.1 GCA_018240405.1 Pseudomonadota bacterium | reverse complement strand
CCATCAGCGCCGCCACCGCCCGGCAGATCGGCATGTCGACATCCCCGGCCCGCGCCACAAGCGCGGCCGCGGTCGTCACCCCTTCAGTCACCCCGGACCGGTTGGCGAGGATGCTGGCAAGCTCATGCCCCTCGCCAAGCTTGACGCCGAGGCTGAAATTCCGGCTTGCCGCGCCGGTACAGGTCAGCAGCAGGTCGCCCAGGCCGGATAGCCCCATCACCGTCTCGGCCTTGCCGCCCAGCGACAGGGTCAGGCGGGCAAGTTCGCTCAACCCGCGGGTGATCAGCGCGGCGCGCGCATTCTCACCGAGACCCGCGCCAGTGACGGCGCCGGCGGCAATCGCGATGACATTCTTCGCCGCGCCACCGAGCTGCGCGCCGATCGGATCGTCGTTGCCGTAGATGCGGAAGGTGGTGGTGCCGACTGCCTGCCGGACCTGCTCGCGCAGCGTGCCGTCGGTGCTGGCGACGACGCTCGCTGTCGGCAACCCTGCGGCCACCTCATGGGCGAAGTTGGGGCCGGTCAGCACCCCGAGCGGCCGCGCGGGCATGCCGTCCGCCAAAACCTCCAGCGGCAGCCTGTGGGTGCCGACCTCGACGCCCTTTGCGCAGACGACAGCCGGCGCGCCGGTGGCGATACGCACCAGATTGTCGCGGATCGTCTGGGTCGGGACGACGACGAACACCAGGTCCGCGTCGCCCGGCACGGCGTCGGTGATGCGCAGAGCCTCGGGCAGCGGCGCACCCGGCAGCCGGGGATTCAGCAGGAGGCGGCGCATCTGCCCGGCCTTCACCGCATCGCGGGCCACCAGCGTGACCTGCTGTCCGGCGCGAACAGCCTGCAGCGCCAACGCGGTGCCCCAGGCGCCGGCGCCGAGAACCGCGATCCTACTCATCAGTGATCCGGATCACGTTACTGCCCGCGCCCGGACCGGTCACGCCAAGCCCCCGCAAGACGGCGGCGGCAATGGCACCGGCCTCCGACTCGAACCGGTATGGCGGATTGATGACCAGAAGCCCGCAGCCGTTCAGGCGGCTCGGGTCCAGCGGTTCGCGAAGCGTGAGTTCCACCGTAATGATGTCCCGGATCGGTTGCGTTTGCATCCTGTCGAGGAAGGCGCGCACCGCCGCAAGCTGCTTGATCGGATACCAGGCGGCGAAAACGCCATGTCCAAAGCGACGATGCCCCTGCTGGAGCCCATCCGCCAGTTGGGCAAACTCATTGGGCGCCTCGTAGGGCGGGTCGATCAGCACAAGGCCGCGCCTCTCCTTCGGCGGCAGCAGTGACGTCACAGCTTCCCAGGCGGAACGCTGATGCACACTGATGCGCCTGTCGTCGCGAAACAGCCGCCGCAGCGAGACGGCCGCTTCTGGCAGTGTGTCGCAGCACAGCAGCCGGTCTTCGGACCGGAGCAGCGCCTGCACAAAGCGCGGCGAGCCAGGGTATAGCCCGATGGCCCGGACCAGATCCAAATAGGGAGCCAGCACGGGATCGGTGCTGTCGAGCAAGCGTCGGATGCCGGCATTTGCCTCGCCAGTCCGTCGTGCAGCTTCGCTTTCCAGGTCGTACTGGCCGGACCCTGCGTGCGTATCGAGGACGCAGAACGGCGCCGGCTTCAGCCGCAACGCGTTCATCAGACTAACGAGCAGCGCGTGCTTGAAGCAATCGGCGAAGTTGCCGGCATGGAATTCATGGCGGTAATTCATGAGTTTATAAGGATAAGCTTCTTCGGAATGTCAGATTGTTCGTGCCGCATCGCCACGCGGTACAGGCCCTGGCGCTTCCGCATGATCGAAGGGCCACATCCTGCGCTCTTGCGTCATGGCCCAGCCGGTCCGGCCCAACGGACTCGGCACGTGGCGCGCTGTTGCCGGCTCGCCGGCGGGTTGTCCCGCGGAGGAAACGGTGGCGGCTGGGCTTCACGCCGGCGCCAATCAGGCGTGCCAGGATCATGACCGCTGGCGGCACCGTTCCACCCAGTAACGACGATGCACCGGGCTGCACGGTATCGGACGGCCACGATGCTACAAAAAACTCAGATTCCATTGGCGGTTGCATGCTGTTCTTCAGCTAATGCTTCAAGCGGCCAGCGAGGCCGCGCGTCAGTCGCCATGGCGTCCACCAGCCCGAGCCGCAGCCGCTCGATCCCCGCCCAGGCGACCATGACCGCATTGTCGGAACAAAGCCGCATGGGCGGTGCGATCATCGTAAACCCATGCGCCTGAGCGGCGGTCGTCAGACCGTGGCGAATCTGCGTATTGGCAGCTACCCCGCCGGCAACCACCAGCAAGCGCGCCTGCGGCCATTCCTCGCGCATTATTGCCATCGCGTGCGCTGCCCGGTCTGCGAGCACATCGACCACCGCCTGCTGAAAGCTCGCGGCAACGTCCGCCGCCTGCTGCCGTGTCGGCAGTCCGCCTGGCAGGCGCGCCAGGCTCTGCATCACCGCCGTTTTCAGCCCGGAGAAGCTGAGGTCGCAACCGGCCCGCCTCAGCATCGGGCGCGGAAACGGAAATGCTGCCGGATTGCCTTCGGCCGCCAGCTTTTCGAGCGCTGGGCCGCCCGGCCAGCCCAATCCAAGCTGCTTCGCGACCTTATCGAATGCCTCGCCGGCCGCATCGTCAATCGTGCCGCCCAGCCGGCGGTGCCGGCCGACGCCGGTGACCGCGATGCATTGCGAGTGGCCACCGGATAACAGGAACAGCAGGTACGGGAACGGCGCACCGCCATCGACCAGGCCCGGCAGGCGGGCTGTCAGCGCATGCGCCTCCAGGTGGTTGACGGCGATGAACGGCAGCCCGCGTGCCAGCGCGATCCCTTTGGCGAGTTGCGCGCCGACGATCAGGCCGCCGATCAGCCCCGGCCCACAGGTCGCCGCCACGGCGCCAACGTCGGCAAACCCTGCGCCGGCCTTCGCCAGCACCTCATCGATCAGGCCGGGCAGGTAGTGCAGATGCGCCCGCGCCGCGATCTCCGGCACGACGCCGCCATAGGGCTGGTGTTCGGCGCGCTGCGTCAGTACGGCCTCCGCCAGGATGGTACCGTCGCCATCCAACAGCGCAGCGGCGGTCTCATCGCAGGAGGTCTCGATGCCGAGCACGGGCTTCATGGGGGCGTTCACGTGGGATAGGATAGCAGGGGATTGGCGGCGTCGCGATGGGACGACGGCCAATGGCATCCTCAGCCGGCTGGGCGAGGCAGCCTCTGGCGTCACATCATCGATCGACGGTGGTTTGGCAAGGGCGTTTGCGTGGGCGTTGTTCTGATTACACGGCCGGAGCCGGGGGCGACGGAAACCGCCCAGCGCGTGGCGGCGATGGGCCTGAACCCGGTGGTTGCGCCGGTGCTGGAGGTGGTCGGCGCCGGTGGCGAACCGCTTGGGTTGGACCGCGTCGCCGCGACTTTGCTGACCAGCCGGAACGCCGTCGTGCCATGCCCGACATTCTGCCATGACCGCCCGGTGTTCACCGTCGGCGACGCCACGGCGGCGTACGCGCGCGAAATCGGCTTCCGCGACGTTCGCAGTGCCAGCGGCAATGCTGTCGCGCTGGCGGCGCTCGTCGCTGAGACACTGCGGCCGGAGGCTGGGCCGCTGTTCCTCCCGACCGGTCATCAGCAGGGTCACGAACTCGCCAAAGACCTGCGCCAGCGTGGCTTCCGGGTGCTGCGCCGTGTCGTCTACTGGGCGCGGCCCACCGCAAGGCTGGACGACGCAGCGCGCGTGCACTTGCAAAAGGGTGACGTTTCGGCGGTGCTGTTCTTCTCGGGTGAGACAGCGCGACATTTCGTTCGCCTGCTGCGAACGGCCCAGTTGGTTGACAGTGTCGATTCAGTTGACGCGGTGGCTATCAGTGATCGCGCATCCGTGGCATTAAAGGATTTACCCTGGCGGCGTGTCTGCGTCGCCTCCAAGCCTAACCAGGAAGCGATGCTGGCGTTGCTGCAATGAGCGATAACCTGACCAATCCCCCAGCACCCTATCATTCCGACAGCGCGCAGGACCGGCCGCCGCCGGGCCAGCCGGCCGTGATGTCCAAACTGCCACTGCTGACCGGGATCGGCTTCGTCATCCTGGCGGGCGCCATCTATTACGTGTGGCAGAATCCGGTAACGCCGGCCCAGATCGCGACCAGCGCGAACAATATTCGCGCTGTCGAACAGCGCCTGCAGGCCGTCGACGCCCGTGTCAGCCGCATCGAGCAGATGCCGGCGCCGCCATCCGCCGCGGATTTGGGCAAGATCAACGCCCGCATCGACGCGCTAGAGGGCCGGATCGGCGACCAGACACAGATGTCCACACGCATCGACCAGACCGCTGGCCGGATCGAAGCCCTGTCGGGACGGACGCAGGGCGCACTCGACCAGACCAAGCAGCAGGTCGATGCCGCGAACGCCAAGATCACTGCGCTGCAGTCAGCAACCACAAGCGTCTCGACGGCGGGCGCCCGCATTGATCGCCTGATCCGCATCCAGGCTGCGTCGATCGCGCTGGCGAACGGGCGACCGCTGGGCAACATCCCGGACGCCCCGCCAGCCTTGACCCGGTTCGCCGATAAGCCGCCGCCGACCGAGGCGCAGTTGCGCCTGGCCTTCGTGCAGGTCCAGCGCAATGCCCTGGCTGCCGCCAAGGTCGATACGAGCGACCGGCCGTTCCTGGAGCGGGCACTCGGCAAGGCGGAGGAGCTGATGACCATCCGCCGCGGCAACGACCTGGTAATCGGCCATTCCACCGCGGCAACCCTTGCGGTGGCCGATGCTGCGGTGCAGGCCGGCGACTTCCCGACGGCGCTCAAGGCACTGTCGGAACTGGACCCAAGCGCCCAGAAAGTGACCGCCGACTGGGTCGCGCAGGTCAAGAGTGTCCTTGACGCCCGCGCGGCGCTCACTGATCTGGCGGCGCGCGTCTGATGCGCCGGGTTATTGCCTTTCTGATCGTCGGCGTCGCGGTGATTGCCGCGGCCTGGGGTCTTGCGATCCTGCCGGGTCACGTCAGCGCCACGGTGGGCACGTTCAGGATTGAGACGTCGGCGTCGCTGGCCATCCTGAGCTTGGCGATTGCGTTCCTCGTCGGTGTCCTGCTTCTGCGCCTGCTGATCTGGCTGGTGACGTTGCCGTTCGCCAGTGCTGGTTGGCGCCAACGTTCCCGCGTTCGGACCGGAGAGCGGGCGATCACCCGCGTGCTCATTGCCCTCGCTTCGGGTGAGGATCGCGTCGCTCGCCGCGAAGCGCGGCGTGCGCGGGACGTACTGGGCGACACGCCACAGACGCTGCTGCTGGCCGCTGAAGCAGGCCGGCTGGCCGGACGTGAGGATGAGGCTGAAGAGGCCTACCGCACCTTGACCAAGCGGGAAGATGGCCGGTTCCTCGGCTATCGCGGGTTGCTGCGCCAGGCAATCGAACGCCGGGACTGGGTCAAGGCGGATGAACTGGCGCGGGAGGCCGAGGCGGCGCGTCCCGGCACGGCTTGGCTGCGCGAGCAGCGGGCGGAACTCGCAGTTCAGAACAATGGCTGGGCGGAAGCCGCGGAACTCTCCGGTGCGTCCGGCCAGCGCGCCGTCTACTTCGTCGCGGCGGCCGACTCCGAAACTGATCCGGTGAAGGCGCTGGCTTATGCCAAGCAGGCATGGCGGATCGATCCGTATTTCACGCCAGCGGTGCTCGCCTACGCCCGTCTGCTGCGGGTTGCCGGAAAAGAGAAGCGGGCTCTGGCGGCGATCAACGAAGCCTGGAAGAAGGCGCCGCACCCGGACCTGGCGGAGTTCGCGCTGGCGACAGCATCCAGCCCGCAGGACCGGCTTGCCGCGGCGAAACGGCTGGCGGCCGCAGCGCCCGGTCACCTGGAAAGCCGCATCATCGTCGCTCGCACCGCCACCGACGCTGGCCAATTCGCCGAGGCTCGGCAGGCAATCGAGGCTGCGAAGGCGGACGGGTTCAACCAACGCCGACTGTGGCTGCTGACGGCGGAGCTGGCCGAGGCGGAGAGGGGTGACACCGAGGAAGGCCGTGCCGCCCAGCGCGACGCATTCCGCCAGGCAGCCGAAGCCGATCCGGATCCGGTGTGGCGTTGCACAAGCTGCCGCACCGAGGCGTCGGCCTGGGCGCCGCGCTGCCCGAGTTGCGGGACAGTTGGGACGCTGAGTTGGCAGGCCCC
>JAFEFW010000224.1 GCA_018240405.1 Pseudomonadota bacterium | reverse complement strand
TAGTCGACGCCGGTGTTGACGGTCGCGATGTTGCCGCTGACCGTGTCGCCCGGATTGATCGCCGTGCCGGCCGGCGCCGGCAGGTCGACATGGCCCTGCAAATCGACCAGGAAGCTGAAATCGATTGTGCTCGACAGGTAATAGCGGCCCTCGATCAGCAGCGTATAGAGGCCGGTGCTGGGCAGTGTCGTTGCCGCCGGTTGGGTGCCCCCGAGATAGGCAGGCCCCACCAGCACCCGGCCGGTCGGATCGACCAGACGCCAATAGGCATCGCCGCTGGTCTGGGCCAGACTGATCTGGTCGCCGGCCTGGGCGTTGAACTTGTACTGCAGTGTCGTATTGCCGGGATTGAGCGTGCCGGTGATCTTGTCGCCGACGGCGATCGCCGGCGCCGCCGCCATATTGATCATCCGGAACGAATAGCTGCCGGTCGCGTCGCCGGGCGCCGCCACCGTCAGCACGTAGTCGCCCTCGATCAGGTCGAGCAGGTTGCCGGCGCCGCCGTCCCAGGAGTCAGAATTCCGCAGATCCCGCCCGGATACCTCGGTGCCGCGCGGCCCGGTCAGCGTCCAGTTGAACCCGACATTCGACAGTGAATCGAACAGCAGCCGGCTGCGACTGCCCAAATGGAACGTCCAGTTATTGACCTGGCCGGGCGTGTCAATTGAGCCGGACGCCGCGTCGCCAATCGTCAGCGCCGCGGTGGTATCCTGGACTTCAACGATGCGGAAGGCATAGCCCGTGCCGCTGCCGGCATACGGCGAGCCCTCAACCGAGAGCGTGTAGGTTCCAGTGGCCGGCAGCGCCATCACGCCCCGGTCATTCATACCCTCCGGCCCATACAACAGCTCGCCGCTCGGTCCATACAAACGTCTGTAGACGCTGCCGGAGACGCTCAGTTCGTCGAAAAAGACGCGGGTGCCGGCGGTGGCGGCGAAGCTGTACAGCCGGGTTTCGGTGCCCGGCTGGTTGTTGATCGTTGCATCGTGGCCGTTGCCGGTCGCATCCGCCAGGGTGCGGCCGGATGCCTCATCGAAATGCCAGGCCGCGGCCAGACCGGTGGTCGCCGCCGGATTTGCTGTGGCGGCATCGGCGGCGATCTCTGCCGCTGTGCGGGCGGTGGTCCAGATGCGCAGCTCATCGATCAGCCCGCGCCAGGGGTAACCACCGCCGCCGCCGTTGCCGATCAGCAGCGGCGCGGTCGTGTTGTTCGACGGACCGCTATAGGCCGCTTCGTTCGCCAGCGTGCCGTTGAGGTAGAGACGCAGCGTCGTGCCGTCCCAGGTCCCCGCGACATGGGTCCACGTATTTGCCGGCAGATCGGCCGCGACGTTACCTGTGCTGTAGTTGCCGACGAAGAAATGCAGCTTGCCGTCCGGATAGATGGCCAGGCCGTAGCCATCACCCCAGCCGCTGTTGGTGCTCTTGCTGATGACCGAGCTCCAGGTGCCGGCGGAGGGGTCCTTGAGCAGCCAGGCCTCCACCGTCAGCGCGCCCGCCGGATTCAGCGCCGCATCGTGCGGCACCGTCGCCGACATCGCCCGCGCGTCCACCGCGAACGCCCGGTTTGTCACACCGGCGCCAGCATCGAACGGTGCGGTGGAGGCGACATGGATGTTGTCGGACGCGCCGGCGTCGGTCAGCGTGGCGGAGACGGTGTCGCCGAGGGCGATGGCGGTCGTGGCGCTGAAGTCGAGCAGGCGGAACGCGTACGCGCCGGTCGTGTCACCGCTGCCCGCAACGGTCAGCGTATAGGAACCGGAACCCAGCGTGAGGACGGTGTTGCCGCCCAATCGGTCGGCGTCGGAGTAGGCAAAGGCCCTGCCGTCGACTTCCCGCCCGTGCGGGCCGTCAAGGCTCCAGCTCATGTTGCCGTTGTTGGTCAGGCTGTCGAAGACAACCTGCGTCGTGCCGGCGAGATCGAAGGTGTAGCGGTCGGACTGGCCAGGCGTGGACAGTGTGGCGGATTTTGTTGCGCCGATGGCGAGGCTGGCGGTGTGCGTAACCACCGGTTGAACGTTGAAGCTGTAGTTCGTGGCACCGCTGTTGCTGTACCGCCCCTCAATGGCCAGCGTGTACGTGCCGTCCTGGGTGAGCGTGGTGTTGCCAATATCGTAGCCGAGATAGGTCGGGCCGAAAACGACGCTGTTGTTTGGTCCGATCAGCCGCCAGTACGGATCATTGCCGGAGACGCCCTTGGTATCGAAGAAGAAGCTCTGCCCCTTGGTGGCCTGGAACTGATAGAGATCGGTGGAATTCGCCGGGTTCAGCGTGCCTGACACATCCTGGCCGGGGGTGATCGGCTTGGCGTTGGCCGCATCCAGCAGGCGGAAATCGTATTCGCCGGTCGAGCCATTGTTGGTGTTGATGGTCAGCAAATAGTCGCCTGGCGCCAGGCTGAGCAGTGGCGTGCCGCCAAGTTCCGCGGAATCCGAACCAGTGAAGCTGCGCTGCGAGACCTCGTTGCCCTTGGGTCCATCCAGGCTCCAGTTCAGGGCGCCGTTGTTGGTCTCGGCGTCAAAGTAGATCTGCTTGGCGTCCTTCAGGCTGAAGGAATACTGGTTGGTCTGTCCGGGAACGTCGATCGCGCCATGGATCGGCAGCAGGTCCGCGGACAGCAGGATGCGCGGCTCCAGCGTCTCAATGTCGAGGCGGCGGGACAGTGAGGTGCTGCTGGATAACCGTCGTCGGAGAGTTCGGCCCGAGAGCGCCACGGGCTGAAATGTGAGCGGGACGCCTGTATCCATTATACAACCCAGCCTTGGACAAATCCGGATCGGTTAACTCTTCGTTAACCTCCGCAATATGTATGGCGCAAAATGCGTCGCCGGCACAACATGATTCGAATCCGTCAAAGTTACCGTAGTATTCAAATTTCGGAATGATACAAAGTGGGCCGTGCCGTTTGACGCTGGCCAGCCGGTGGCGGACTTCTTCTAATCCATTGTTATTTTTTGTGTTTTCTGAATCGGCCGGAATCGCCTGCTAGTCGCGGCTGCGCCAGCACGAGAGGCCGTTGCATACGTCGCGCGATATTGCAGCACAAATCCACAATAATTTCGGAATACTTTGCGAAAGCGCCAACGCCTCCCTTTGGATGTCGTATTCCGCAACATACCGGTCATGCGCCCGCAGTTACCACTTGGTGCATACAGGACATGGACATGCCGCATGATGAGCGGCAGTGCACGCATGACGCGATGCTCAAACGGCGCCACAGATCAGGTGGTATGAAAATGGCGCCGACAGCCTGTGATTGTCGTTTTGGCCATTACACAACAGTCCGACCCGGATCCCCTGCATCATCAGTACGGGTTGGTTCGTCGCCGGCTGTTCTGTCGCGGCGAGGCACCGTTGGCCAGAGCCACTGCCTGCATGACTGCGGTCCGCCGTGGCGAAGCTCGATATAGTTTCTTTGAAGTGACAACAGAACTGCCGGCGGTGCCGCATTTGGTCACCGGGCTGCGCAACCCGGTAAGCAGCGGCTCCTCCCATACACATCCCGTGGGACAACGGTCAGACCGTGGTTGCGACCACGGCAGCGACAGGCCTTGCCGCGCGCCGGCGACCGCCAGCGCGACGTGGCGTTCCCCGGTCCGCCAGCGGAGGCCACACAGGCGATGATGCCCAGGGCCGCGCCTTATCATCCCCCGCAGCCGCCCCGCCCGCCGTATCCGCCGCACGGCGGGCGGACCATGCGCACCACTCCTGGCCTTGCCGCAGGCGCCGTGCCGCACTCCGCGCAGCCGATCACCCGGCCACAAGCTGCGGCAAGACGGACAGATTTGATTAGACAATACAGGGAAAGACTGGCGCACCCGGAAGGACTCGAACCTCCAACCCCCAGATTCGTAGTCTGGTGCTCTATCCAATTGAGCTACGGGTGCAACAGGCGGCGGGGTGTAGCCGAAGCCGGCAGCCTCGGCAACCCCTAAAACATCAGGCCGCCAGCTTGTCGAGTTCACGCAGGATCGACTCGCCCATCACCGTGGTGCCGACCCGAGCGGTGCCGGGGCTCATGATGTCAGCCGTGCGCAGGCCGTTTTTCAGCACATTGACGCAGGCGGTCTCGATCAGCTTCGCATCCTCGTCGAGCCCGAACGAATAGCGCAGCAGCATTGCAAAACTGAGCACCTGCGCCAGCGGGTTGGCGGTACCCTTCCCGGCGATGTCGGGCGCGCTGCCATGGATCGGCTCATACAGCGCGTGCCGCTTGCCGGAGGCCTGCACGGCGCCCAGCGTAGCCGACGGCAGCATGCCCAGGGATCCGGTCAGCATCGACGCCAGATCGCTCAGCAGGTCGCCAAACAGGTTGGTGGTGACGATGACGTCAAACTGCCGCGGATTGCGCACCAACTGCATGGCGCAATTGTCGGCGTACATGTGCGTGAGTTCGACATCCGGGAACTCCCGCTCCTTCAGGGCCGTCATGGTCTGGCGCCAGAACAGGCCGGACTGCATGACATTGGCCTTCTCCACGCTGCACACGCGGTTCTGCCGCTTGCGCGCCAGTTCGAAGGCGATGCGCCCAACGCGTTCAATCTCGGCTGTGGTGTAGGTCTCGGTGTCGTAGCCGCGCTTGCTGCCGTCCGGCAGCGTCTCCACGCCGCGTGGTTCGCCGAAATAGATGCCGCCGGTGCTTTCGCGCACGATCATGAGGTCGAGGCCGCGTACCACGTCCGGCTTCAGCGTGGAGGCGTCGATCAGCGGATCGTACACCGTCGCCGGGCGCAAATTGGCGAACAGGTCGAGTTCCTTGCGCAGGCGGAGGATGGCGATCTCCGGCCGCATGTCGAAGCCCAGCTTCTCCCATTTCGGACCGCCGACGGAGCCGAACAGGATGGCGTCCGCGTCCTTCGCCTTCTGCATCGTCGCATCGGCCATCGGCGTGCCGTAGGTGTCGATGGCGGAGCCGCCGACGTGGTCGTCCGACACGTCGAACGTCACCAGGCGGCGGCGATCCATCCAGTCGATGACGCGGCGGACCTCCCGCATCACCTCGGGGCCGATGCCATCACCGGGCAGGATCAGCAGTCTCTTGTTGGCGGCCATCGGCTGGGTCCTTGACGTTCAGAGTGTTGTGGGCAGCCAGGGCTGAGAGGTGCGGCGTTTGCTCTCGAACGCGTCGATCGAGGTCGCGTGCTGCATGGTCTGGCCGATATCGTCCAGCCCGTTTAGCAGCAAATGCTTGCGGAAGGGATCGATATCGAAGTGGATTTCCTCTCCGTTCGGCCGGATCACCACCTGGCGGGCGAGATCCACGGTCACGCGCGCGTTGCCGCCAAGCTTGGAGTCTTCGATGAGCTGGTCGCAGACGGCGCGCGGCAGGCGGACCGGCAGGATGCCGTTCTTGAAGCTGTTGTTGAAGAAGATATCGGCGAAGTCCGGGGCGATGATGCAGCGGATGCCGAAGTCGAGCAGCGCCCAGGGCGCATGCTCACGGGACGAGCCGCAGCCGAAATTCTCATGCGCAATGATGATCTGCGCCTTGCGGTACGGCTCCTGGTTGAGGATGAAGTCGGGCTTTTCCTTGCCGTCCTTGTCGAAGCGCATCGGGTCGAACAGGTGCTTGCCGAGGCCGGAGCGCTTGATGGTCTTGAGGAAGCGCGCCGGAATGATCTTGTCGGTGTCGATGTTCTGCATCGGCATCGGCGCGGCGACGGCGGTGAGGGTGGTGAACGGTTCCATGGGTTAGGTCCTGCCCTGTGTGGTCGTTCCGTAGGGGGTTGTTAAGTAGAATTTCTTAGCCTGCCGCATATGAAGGGCGGCTATTGTTACCTGATGTCCAACCGGCCGAATGGCACGCTTTACGTTGGCGTCACAGCGGATCTGGCTCGGCGAGTGTGGGAGCACCGGAACGGCGTGGGCTCGGTGTTCGTGCGGCGCTACGGGCTGGTGCGGCTGGTCTACTGGGAAGCGCATGACGATATCCGCTCCGCAATCCAGCGAGAGACCAACGTTAAGTATTGGCCACGAGCCTGGAAGGTGCGGTTGCTGGAGCGGATGAACCCGGCGTGGAAGGACCTGTACCCGGCGCTGATGGGTTTGGATGATCAGGGGCCAGATTGATGAACGTGTGGATCCAGCAAAGGCTATTGCTCTATCGTCATGGCGGGCGGAGGCCCGCCATCCACGCCTTGCAGTGCCCGAAAT
>JAFEFW010000223.1 GCA_018240405.1 Pseudomonadota bacterium | reverse complement strand
ATCGACATTGTCACCGACGGTGAAATCCGGCGTGAGAGCTACTCCAGCCGGTTCGCTCTGGCGCTGGACGGCATAGACGCCAAAGCGCCGGGGCAGGTGACCTCCCGTACCGGGCGCGTCACGCCGGTGCCGCGCGTGGTCGGGCCGATCCGCAGGACGCGCGACGTCGAGACGCGCGACGCGTTGTTTCTCCGCCAGAACACCGCCAGCGCAACAAAGATCACACTGCCGGGACCGTTCACGCTGTCGCGCCAGGCGCAGAACGATTTCTACCAGGACGAAGAAGAGTTGGTGATGGCCTATGCCGTCGCGGTGAACGAGGAGTTGCGGGCGCTGAAGGCGACCGGCGTGGACGTGGTGCAGCTTGATGAACCCTGGGTGCGGCAGGATCCGGAGAAGGCGGTGCGCTACGCCGTGCCGGCGATCAACCGTGCGCTGCAGGGGATTGACGGCCCGACGGTGGTGCACCTGTGTTTCGGCTACGCCGCGGTCGTGGCGGACAAGCCGAGCGGCTATAGTTTCCTAGGTGAGCTGGCGGATACTACGGCGGCGCAGATCTCGATCGAGGCCGCGCAGCCGCATCTGGACCTGGGCGTGCTGAAGGATCTGGGCAGCAAGACCGTGATGCTGGGCGTGCTGGACCTTGGCGATCCGGCGGCGGAGACGGCGTCGGTCGTTGCCGATCGCATTCGTGCCGCCTTGAAGTATGTGCCTGCCGAGCGGCTGGTGCCGGCGCCGGATTGCGGCATGAAATACCTGCCGCGGCAGGTGGCGTTCGACAAGCTGAAGGCGCTGGCCGACGGCGCCGCGATCGTGCGGCGCGAACTGGCGGGGTAGGGCGCAGTCGTTGCGCCACTTGGCCTACCGACCCCTTTCCCGTCATGGTCGGCGCAGGCCGACCACCCACGCCTTTGCCTCCGCCCAAAGAAGGGCGATGAACTGGTGACCTCGGTCGTGGGTGGTCGGAACAGACCCGACCACGACCAGTAGAGGAGTGCCTACCGCACCACTGTCCGCATCGATGCCGGCTGGCCCGGCAGGATCATGGGCGGCGCGATCTGCGTCGGCTTTCCGTTGTTGAGACGGAAGATGCGCAGCGTCTTGTCGCTGTAGTCCCCGACGAAAAGGTACTCGCCGTCCTGGCTGTAGACGATGCCTTCCGGCAGGCGGCCCAGCGGCGCCCGTCCGGTCACTGTCAGCGCGCCGCCGGGGCCAATCGACATGACCACAAGCTCACCGGCCTTGGTCTTGAACCAGTCGCTATCCTTGGCGCCGGTTCCCAGCAACAGCGCGGTGGCGAGAGACTTGCCGTTCGGTGCGATCGCGAAACCCTCTGGCCCGACGCCGGGCGAGGCGATGCTGACCACATGCGGATGCGCGCCCGTCGCCTCAATCACCACCATCGCGTCAGCGTTGTTCTTGCCGGCGCCGGTGCAGGACGCGATGACGTGGCGTCCGTCCGGCGTAATGTCGATATTGTAGGGATTAAACGCCACTGGAATGTCCAGCGCCTTGTCGTAGGTGACCTTCTGCCCGTCGATCGTCAGCACGCCGATCCTGTTGGCCAGGTTCATCGCGACGAAAGCGCGCTTGCCGTCGGGCGTGATGACCACGGCCGCGGCCTCCTGCTCCATCGGCACCTCACCCAGCACCGTCACCTTGCCGTTGGCGATTCCGAGGACGGAGACGCTCTTGCCGGCCCTGTTGGCGGTCAGCGCCAGGTCTCCCTTGCGGGAAATCGCCAGCCCCGAAGGCTGCTGGCCAACGGTGACCGTGTCGGCCAGCTTCGGCGGATCGGCGGTCAGGTCGATCACGTGCACCTTGTTGTCCGGCGAGGGCTTCCAGGCGCTGCCGTCCTGGTTCTGCACCACCGAGTTGGCCACGAGTCCAAGCTTGCCGTCATGTGTGATCTGCAGGTTGGTCGGCGGACCGAGCAGCGAGTTCATCAGCGGCAGGGTGCCGCGGACCCGCGGCCGGGTCGGATTCGAAATATCCATGATCATGACGGAGTCGTTGCCCGGCGGACCCTGCTGCGCGCCGTTGGCATCATACGTGATCTTCTGATCCATCCCGATCAGCACGTCGTTCGTGCCTGCGAGGGCGGGCAAGGTTGCAAGGGCGCCGGTCAGGGCCAGCATCGCGCGCAGCATCATGTCCTGTTTCCTCCCATGGTATCGTTGCGCCGACGCTAGGCTACAGCCGGCCCGGCGCGCAACCTTGACGCTGCGCAAGCCGGGTGCAACCGTCTGGGCAACGGAGGAACCGATGAAATTCGGCGTATTTTATGAGCACCAACTGCCGCGTCCATGGACCCCGAACAGCGAGTATGAGCTGTTCCAGAACTCACTCGCCCAGGTCGAATTGGCCGACCGGCTCGGCTACGACTACATCTGGGAAGTCGAGCATCACTTCCTGGAGGAGTACTCGCATTCCGCCTCACCGGAAGTGTTCCTCGCGGCCGCCAGCCAGCGGACGAAGAACATCCGGTTAGGGCATGGGATCATCCAATTAACCACCAACCAGCCGCACCGTGTCGCGGAGCGGGTGGCAACGCTGGACCTGATCTCCGGCGGGCGGGTTGAGCTGGGCATGGGCGAAGGCGCTGGCCCGGCCGAACTGCACCCCTTCAACGTGCGCGTGCGCGACAAGCGCGACCGGTGGGAGGAGGCGGTGCAGGCCATCATCCCGATGTTCACCAGGGACAGTTGGGAGTTCCACGGCAAATATCATGACTTTCCGGCGCGCAATGTCGTGCCGAAGCCGTATCAGAAGCCGCACCCGCCGCTCTGGGTCGCGTGTTCGAATATCCGGACGATTGCCGAGGCCGGCCAGTGGGGCATGGGCGCGCTGGGCTTCAGCTTTGTTTCGCCCGACGCGGCCAAGGCCTGGGTGCACCGCTACTACAATACGTATCTGCACCATCCGCGCCGGCTGACCGATTACGCCACCAATCCGAACATCGCCATCGTCAACGGCTTCATGTGCGCACCGACGGATGAGGAGGCGCTGGAGAAAGCCGCCGGCTGGACCTTTTTCATCTTTGCGCTGGGCTATTACGGCCGCAAAGGCGTCGATGCGCCGGGGCAGGGGAATCTGTGGGAAGAGTACCAGGCCTGGCGCGGAACGGAGAAAGCGCAGCAGGCTCTGCGCAACGGGTTGATCGGCTCGCCCGATACCATCCGCAAGCGGCTGCGGCAGTTCGCCGACGCGCATGTCGATCAGGTCATCCTGCTGAACCAGGCCGGCAAGACCACGCATCAGGACATCTGCGAGAGCCTGGAGTTGTTCGCGAAGGAGGTCATGCCGGAGTTCCATGATGGTGAGGCCGCGCATCAGGCCTGGAAGCAGGAGGTGCTGAACCAGCGGATCGTGCTGGAAGAACTCGATACGGAGCCGTACGATCTGTACGCGCACCAGAATGAGGACATCGTCCGCCTGACCCCGGAACAACTGAAGCAGCGCATGGCGGAGAAGGAACGCGCCACCGCCTGAAGGAGACGTCGCATGGATGGGATGTCGAACAGCGCCTACCGGTATATCCAGACCCACCGGATCGCTGGGGCTTTGGGCGCCGAGATCAGTGGTGTGAACCTGGCGGAACCGCTGGCGCTGGAGGTGCTGGCAGAAATCCGTCGGGCGCTGCTGGAGAATCTAGTCATCTTCTTCCGCGACCAGGACATGACGCCGGAGCGGATGCTGCGCTTCGCCCGCAACTGGGGCGAGATCCACCGGCATCCCTACATCGCGGGTATGCCGGACTATCCGGACGTGCTGGAACTCAACAAGAAAGCCAGCGACAAGCGCAACTTTGGTGGCGACTGGCACACCGACCAGATGTTCGCGCCGAAGCCGGCGATGGGGACCATGCTGTGGGCAAAACAGGTGCCGGCGGCGGGCGGCGACACGCTGTTTGCGAACATGTACCTGGCCTATGAGTCGCTGTCGGACGGCATGAAGGCGCTGATCTCAGACGTCCGCGGCATGTGCGTCGGCGACAAGAAGAAAAGCGGCGCCTCGCGCGCGGCGGTGAATGCCGCAACGATTTCCATGACGACACTGGAGCCGCCGCCGGACATGCCGCGCGAATCGGCGCATCCGCTGGTGCGGACCCATCCCGAGACCGGCCGGAAGTCGCTGTATATCGGCGGCCATGTCCATTACCTGGAGAACATGACGCGGGAGGAAAGCGCCCCACTGGTTGAGTATCTCTACGAACACTCGCACCGGCCGGAATTCACCTGCCGGTTCCGCTGGCAACAGGGCTCGCTTGCCTTCTGGGATAACCGCTGCACGCAGCACTTCGCCATCAATGACTACCCGGCCGAGACCCGCATCATGCACCGCGTGACGGTTTGCGGCGATACCCCCTACTAGGAGACAGCCCATGCGGGAGATGGTCTTTGTGGGCTTTCTTCAAGCCCAGAACTGCACAAACCTCGTCAGTTCCTGGCGGCATCCGGAATCGCGGATGGATTCCTGGTCCGCCGACTACTACCAGACCATCGGCCGCGTGCTGGAGGAGGGCAAGTTCCAGGTTGCCTTCTTCGACGACCGCCTGGCAATGCCGGACCTGTTCACCAACGATCACAGGCACACGGTCGAGCATGGCATCCGCTGCGTGAAGATGGACCCGATCACCGTGCTGACGGTGATGGCGATGGCGACCAAGCGCCTTGGCCTGGGCGCGACGCGGTCGACCACCTACTACGAACCGTTCGACACGGCCCGCGTGTTTGCCACGCTGGATCTGATGACCGAGGGGCGGGCGGCCTGGAACGTCGTGACCTCGATGAATGATCGCGAGGCGCAGAACATGGGCCGCGACGATCACATGGAGCACGATTCGCGCTACGACCGCGCCGACGAGTTCGTCGAAACCGTGCTCGGGCACTGGAACTCCTGGCAGGACGACGCGATCGTGCAGGACCGCAAGACCGGCGTGTTCGCGCATCCCGACAAGGTCCGGCGGCTGGATCACAACGGCAAATACTTCAAGTCGCGCGGGCCATTTACCGTTCCAAGATCGAAACAAGGCCATCCGGTGCTGATCCAGGCCGGGCAGAGCGGCCGCGGTAAGGCCTTCTGCTCGCGCTGGGGCGAACTGGTGTTCTCGGGCTCGCCGGCGACACTGGAGCACGGCCGGGAGATCTACAAGGAACTGCGCGACGGCGCTGCCGCGTTCGGCCGCAACCCGGATCACATGAAGATCGCACCTTCGGCCTACATCATTACGGCGGCCAGCAAGATGGAGGCCGAAGACAAGATGGCGCTGGTGGACACGCTGGCGACCGATGAGGACGCGCTGTCGCTGCTGTCCGAGGCGATGAATTTCGACTTCGGCAGCAAGGGGATCGACGAGCCCTTCACCGATGAAGAACTCGACAACATTTCCGGCACGCAGTCGATGCGCGACCGGGTGCTGCGCGCCAGCGGGCTGCGCAACCCGACGCCGCGCGACTTCGTCAAGTTCAGCCACCGCGCCCGGCCGAACAAGCCGTTCGTCGGCGGGCCAAAGGAAGTCGCTGACGGGCTGGAGGAGTGGTTCACCACGGGCGTCTGCGACGGCTTCGTCATCGCCGCCACTCATGTGCCTGGCGCCTATATGGATGTCGTGCAGCACGTCATTCCGGAACTGCAGAAGCGCGGGCTGTACCCGAAGGACTACAAGGGCACGACTCTGCGCGAGAACCTCGGCCTCCCCATTCCGAAGGCGAACTGGTCATGAAGCTGGGTCTTTCAATCGGATATTCCAAGGCGCACATGGATCTACCCGTCGCGCTGGTGCAGCGCGCCGAGGAGCTTGGTTACGATTCCGTCTGGTCGGCGGAGGCGTACGGCTCCGATGCGGTGACGCCGCTGGCCTTCCTGGCGGCGGTGACCAAGCGGATCCGCCTGGGCACCGGCATCATGCAGCTTGCCGCACGCACGCCGGCCAATGCCGCGATGTGCGCAGGAACGGTGGATGCGCTGGCCGGCGGCGGCCGGTTCATCGCGGGACTAGGCGTTTCGGGGCCGCAAATCGTCGAGGGGTGGTACGGCGAACCCTGGGGCCGGCCATATTACCGGATGAAGGACTACGTCGCCATCATGCGCAAGATCTTCGCCCGTGAGGAGCCGGTGACGCACCAGGGCCGCGAAATCAGCCTGCCCTACACCGG
>JAFEFW010000222.1 GCA_018240405.1 Pseudomonadota bacterium | reverse complement strand
AGTCCACGCGTTCGTCTGCGGCACGCCGGCAATGCTGGCGCTGGTGCAGGCCGATGACCTCGCCGGAGAGCGCAGCGGCGTGAATCTGCCCGGCACCGATCGGGAACGGCCCAACTGGCGCCGGCGGATCGGGGTTGATGTGGATGCGTTGTTCGGCACGCCGTTGGCACGGGCGATTCTGGCGGCGATGCGCCCGCGCGGGGTGGGGCATACGGGAAATCCAGGGGGCGGCCGTTGCATCTGAGGGAGCACCCCTCCCGCCTCGCCGGCCCGGTACTGCTCACCGATCCTTAACCCTTGATTCACCGGCAGGCGATTAACTGCGGCCACGTAGCGCGCGTGCTACGACCATGGCAGGTGCAGTACCGCGGGCATGTCGCCAAAGGCCGCCACGACAAACACGATAGACGCCAGCCACCCACAACTCCGCCGGCGCACATTGCTGGCGCTGACGGCGGCGGCGACCACGGGCTGTGTGCCGCCGCGCACCGTGTTGACCCCGGTGCCCGGGCCGGTGCTGACCGGCAGTCCAATGACCGTGTCGGTGCGGACCATCACCCTGCCCCAGTTGCTGCAGAGACCCGAGATCATCTGCACCTCGGACATGCCCGCCGTTGCGGTGCCGGCCGAGGCATGTTGGGCCGAAGCGCCCGACCTCATGATCGGCCGGGTATTGACGCAGGATCTGATACAGCGACTGCCCGGCAGTCGGGTGTTCTTCGACCCGATGCCGCCCTTCAGCCCGGCCGACGTGTGGGTGGATCTGACGCTGATGCGCTTCGAAACCAATGACACCGGCGATGTGCTGGCTCAGGCGCAGGTCAGCGTCGTCGGCCTGCGCTACCTGACCCGCACAGCCTGGCGGACGGTCACGCCAGCCGGCGGATCAACACAGGCGCTGGCGACGGCGTTAAGCATCGCCCTGGCGCGCTTTTCCGATCTGATCGCAACGTTGATCGTCGAAAGCTGGCAGGTGCAATTTCGCTGACCGCGCTGCCTCCGCTTGACGATCCTATCGGAACCGCTCCGGGCGGAATGGCGTGGCATCCAGGCAGGTCGGCTCACCGCTGATCATCTCGGCGATCAACCGTCCGGTGATCGGTCCCAGTGTAAAGCCGTGATGCGCATGGCCGAACGCCAGCCAAAGCCCCTTCTGGCCGGGTGCGGCCCCAATCACCGGCTTCATGTCCGGAAGGCATGGCCGCACGCCCATCCATGGCGTCGGCTCAATCGCCTCACCGATCGGCAGGAAGCCGCGGGCGATCGGCTCCGCCCGGCGGAGCTGGACCGGCGTCGGCGGCGCGTCAGCCGGAGCGAACTCGGCGCCCGTTGTCAGCCGAAGCCCGGCCCGCATCGGCGCCAGCAGGAAGCTGTCGGTGACCACAGGCCGCGTCAGGAAGGCGTTGCCCTGCCAGTGGTAGTGCAGATGGTAGCCGCGCTTGCCGAACAGCGGCGGCGCGTAGCCGAAGCGGCTTGTCACACGGTCCGACCAGATGCCCAGGGCGACCACGGCGTGCTCCGCCTCGATGGCGGTGCCATCCGCCGCGGTGACGCGCCATCCCGCACCCTGGCGCGCCAGCGACCCGGCATCGCCGGTCACGAACACGCCGCCCAGGCGCTGGAACAGCGCGACGTAGCTCAGCGCCAGCGCCTGCGGATCGTTGACCGCGTGCGAATCCACCCAATGCACTGCGCCCAGGAACGGGCCATTGAGATGCGGTTCCGCCTGCCGGATGCCAGCCGGATCGAGCGCGGCATAGTTCACGCCGAAATAGCGCTTCGCCTTCTCGGCCTTTTCCAGTTCGGCATCCAAAGCGTGCTGCTTCGAGTGCGCACGCAGATAGCCGACCGGACGCAGCATATCAGCGGTGCCGGCTTCCTCCGCCAGCTTCTTGTGCTCCTCCAGACAGGCGGCAATCAGTGGCGCGTAGTCGCGAGTGATCGGGTCGTAACGCGCCGGCGCCGAGTGCCACCAATAGCTCAAGAGCGGCCGCATCAGGCTGGGCAGAGCGGATGAATGATAGACGGCATCAACCTCGCGGTTGCCGGCGACACGCAGGATTTCCGAAACCTCACGCGGGAAGGTGTAGGGAAACACCCCCTCCCGATGCACCACGCCGCCATTGCCGTAGGAGGCTTCCTCCGCCGGCTGGCGGCGGTCCATCAACACGACACTCTTGCCACGCTTCTGTAGATGCAAAGCGATTGACACGCCGATCATGCCGGCGCCCAGAACCACCACGTCAGCCTGCATCCGCATACTCCATCCCGCCGCGGCGCTTCGCTCGGCGTGGGAACGCCACCTTCTATCGGCCGCCAACGTTAAGCGATCCGAGGGTGGCGGACCAGAGGCGGGAACAGTGGACACAGGGCGCCGGCGCCCGCCGGCCTCAGCGGAACAGGATCCCACGCCGAACCCGGCCGCATCGTCGATATCGACGACCAATTGGTTCCGGCACGGGCCCGCTCGCGATAATGCGATTGCCAGTGCAGAACGGCCGGTGCACGGCCTGATCCGAAGTCTGGTAAGGGACTTTATGCAGCAAGGGTGAACAAGGCCGCGGCGCGCCGGCGCTCACCCAGTCCCAGCCACGGAGAATACATGACTGACGCACAGCATGGCCAAAATGTTCTGGTGCTCGGCGGCAGCCGCGGGATCGGCGCGGCGATTGTCAGACGCTTCGTATCGCCCGGAACAAGGGTTGCGTTTACCTACGCCGGGTCCGAGGCGGCGGCTCGAGCGCTCGCCGCGGAAACGGGCGCCGAGGCGGTCCGCGCGGACAGTGCAGACCGCGGCGCCGTCATCGCGGCGGTCGCAGGCTGCGGCGCCCTCGATGTGCTTGTGGTCAACGCGGGCACGGCTATCTTGGGCGACCCGCTGACACTCGATGCTGATGCGGTGGACCGCATGATCGACATCAATGTGCGCGCGCCCTACCACGCGGCGGTGGCGGCGGCGCGCAAAATGAACGAAGGTGGGCGCATCATCATCATCGGCTCTGTCAACGGCGATCGCATGCCGTTTGCCGGCGGAGCGGCCTATGCACTGACCAAGTCAGCGGTTCAGGGCATGGTGCGCGGACTGGCGCGCGACTTCGGCGCCCGCGGCATCACGGTCAACGCGATCCAGCCCGGACCGACGGACAGCGACATGAATCCGGCCTCTGGCCCGATGGCCGAGCTGATGCATAGTTTCATGGCGATCAAGCGGCATGCGAAAGCGAGCGAGATAGCGGAACTCGTGGCGTACATCGCCGGGCCGCATGCCGCGATGATCACTGGTTCGATGCAGACAATCGATGGCGGGTTCGGGGCATAAACTCTACGCCTTTGAGGTTAACCCTTTTCGTTTTCACTCCGCAATGTCAGTCATGCGCCTGCCACGCCGGTGGAGACGCTGTGGGCGAATGTTATCGAGCCGGCTTGATCCATTTTGAGTTCCGCCCGACGGGCTTGGCTTGATAGATCAACCGCAACGACCCGAGGACATTCATAGAGCCTGCAACCCGACTTTATTGGCGTGGCCCATCGGCGTTCATCGGCGTTCATCGGTGGTTGAACCGCCGGCCACGCACTTGGGCTGCAGGATCGAACCGCCGATGAACGCCGATCCTTCATACGATCCCAGGCACTGACAGGTCCGCGACGCTGCGTGAAGGCCACAAATGGCGGCGCCGCCCGCCGGACCAGTAGAGAAACCGCACACGGCGTTCTCGCTGATGGACGTGACCTCGATCAGACGCCGTAAAGGTCGAGGCGCCCGTTGCCCCTCGGCGTTTCAAGCCGCCCTGTCGATCGCCACTGCGTCACGATGACTGGCATGACGGATGCTCAAGCACGCGGCGTTCAGGCAATTGCCCCGTTACGCCTCCCCCGCCGTCGGTGGCAGGCCAAGCAGCAGCCGGCCGTAGGGCACCATCGCGCCCTGGCGCGCCACCACGGTATGCGTGGCAATCGTCAAGACATCCCGCAGCAGCGGCTGCAGCGGGTCGCTATCGTAGACCGCGTTGGACCCGGAAACCTCCAGCAGCGTCTCAACGCCGCGTCGCAGCAGGTCGGCATTGAAGCTGGTATCGCGCCGGGCGCGGGCGATTTCGGCTTGGGTGATGGACTCACCGGCATCGACCTTGGCGACGGCGACATCGCGCTGCGCCCGCATCAGCAGTGCCGCCGAGTCGATCATCGCCGATGCTTCGCCCAGCCGCATCTGCACCACCTCGGACTGCGCCACCGCCATAACGCCGCGGGAGATGCGGGACCGTTGCACTTCCGGCACCAGCTTCAGGGCTCGGCGCGCGAGGGTGAACATCACGTTTGGCAGCGAGAATGGCACGAGGTAGCCGCGCGGCGCGCGCAGCAGCGGATACTCCGGCAGGATGGCGGCACCCGGCGTAGTGCCATCCATCAGGTCACGCAGCAGGATGCTCCGGTGTTCCGGCACAAAAACATCCTGCACCAGCAGAGAACAACTGCCGGTGCCGCGCAGGCCCAGCACATGCCAGTCATCGACGATCTCAAGCTCTGACATTGGCACCAGCACGTAGCGCGTCGGCGTGTTGCCCGCTTCGTCCTCGGCTTTGACGCCGAGGATCGCCCATTGTGCCTGACGGCAGCCGGAGGAGAACGGAAAACGGCCCGAGACGCGCCATCCACCGCTGGTGCGCGCCGCCGTCAGGCGCGGCGCCAGCGACGACGACGCCACCGCAGTGGGCGTGTCGCCCCACACATCGTCCTGCGCCTGTTCATTCATGCAGGCGATGATCCATTGGTGCTCGCCCAGGACGGCGTAGACCCAGGCGGAGGCGGCGCACCCCTCGGCCAGCGTTTCGACGATGCGGGCGAAGACGCCGAAGCTCTCCTGGAAGCCGCCGAAGCGGCGAGGCTGCATGACACGCAGGATGCCGGCTTCGTGGTACGCGTCCACCGTCTGCTGTGGCAGGGAGCGGGCGTGGCTCGTTGCAGCCTCACGCTCCGCCAGCGCCGGAACGAGGGCAGCCGCTCGGTTCAGCAGGGTTTTGGCGATCTCGGACACGACCTCTATCCTTGACGTACGCGGGCATCGTTCGATCCGTAAGTGCATTCGTCAAGTCTGCCGGATCGGGCCGGTGCCCCCGTCTGATCAGGCCGCCAGTTCGAGAATCTCCCGCACCTGCGCCGGCGTCGGAATTGGACGCGGATTGCGCGGGATCCACGGCGTGTGCATGGCGCCCTGGGCGATGCGGTCGAAGTGCTCGCTGCCGATATTCACCGCGCCGAGGCTGCGGGGCATGCCGAGGCCACCAATGAAACGATCCAGCAGATCGCCCGCCTCGGCGTTCGCATCGCCCATGGCGGCGCTGACCAGTGCCTGCCGGTCGGCGTTGGCTTGCTTGTTCCAGCGCATGACGAAGGGCAGCATGATGCAGGAGGTGTGGCCGTGCGGCACGTCGAACACCGCGCCCAGGACGTAGCCGATACCGTGGCTGGCGCCCATCGGCACACCGGCGGCGAGCGGCCCCATCGACAGCCAGGATCCCATCTGGCAGTCGAGCCGCGCCTGCAGGTCGGACGGATTGGCCTTCACCCGCGGCAAGCCGGAGGTCAGCAGCGACAGGCCGCGCAGGGCTTGCGCGTCCGCGTACGGGTTCGCCTCATTCGAGCACACGCCCTCGACGCAATGATCGACGGCGCGGATGCCGGTGGACAGGAACAGCCATTCCGGCGTGTGAACCGTAATGGCGGGGCGAGGATCACTGCCGCCGGAATGATCCGCGGATGACGGAACAACTCCTTCACCCGGGTGCGCTCATCGGTCACGCCGGCAATGCCGGAGAACTCGCCGGCGGACAGCGTGGTCGGCACACTGACCTGGCGCACGGTCGGCATCTTGATGTCAGGCGAAACGCCACCGACGGTGCGCAAGGCATCCATCGCCTCGGCAGTGCGGATGTCGTTGGACAGGCAAAGCTGCACCGCCTTGGCCGCGTCGGTGATTGAGCCACCGCCGACGGTGACGATCAGGTCGGTGTCGGCCTCGCGTGCCTGCTCCGCCGCCGCTATCACCGCCTGGCGCGGCGAGTGCGCCGGCATCTGGTCGAACACGCCGACGCATTTGTTGCCCAGCGCGCGGCGGACTTTCTCGATCTCATCGGTGCTGCGGTTCAGCGTGCCGCTGACCATCAGGAAGACGCGCTG